>JAUJNV010000025.1 GCA_030447945.1 Fimbriimonas sp.
GTGGTATGCGTCGGCTGCTGCGGGGGCTGGGGGGGGCGGCGCGGCCGGGGCAGGGGGAGGGGCGCGGGCCGGGCACGCCTGGGCTCGCCCCGCCCGGCGGGCTCTCGCGCCGCACAACCGCCCACGCCCTGGCGCACCGGGCGCGGGGCCGTGCGTCCGTCGCGCCGGACGCGCTGCTCGCCACGCGGCTTTGGGACGTCCGCACGCGCCATATCTCCGAGCTTTCCGCCTCCCAGGTGGCCGCCTGCGAGATCCTCGAACCTCTCACGAGCGGCGCCGACCTTCTCCTGATCGACGGCGCGCTCGACCACCTCGACCCCTGGGCTCTGCGCGGGACGCTCGACTTCCTGCGCGGCCTCCGCTCCCACGGCGCGGCCGTGGTTTTTTCCACGCACCGACCGGACCTCGTCGCGGCGGCGGACCTCGTTGTCGCCCTGAAGGACGGCCACGTCCGCTTCGCCGGAACCGTTCCGGACCTCCTGCGCGCCGCCCCACCTCACACCCTTCACGTTTCGACGGAAAACGCTCCCGGCGTGCGCGCCCTCGTCGAGCCGTTCACCGTGAACGTTGAGGAAACCGAGCGAGGCCTCCGCCTCCAAGCCCCCGAAGGCCAAGACCTCGCCGCCCGCTTACTGCTAGAAGGGTACGGAGACGTAAGGCTAATCGTCGTCCGCCCGCCGACGGTGGAGCAGGCGTTGCTAAGGTTGTTGTGAGGGGATTACGGGTCGAAGTGCGGTTGGCAGCTATGTCCGTTCATGTGCCGCTGACCTTGGAACGGCTGATCAACCGGCGCAACCGCCCACTGATCAGCCGAGTAGCATAAAAGTATGGATGCGGCGGCGGTGCGGCAGGAGCAGCTAGGTCATTCTGTGACCCAGGAAGAGGCGGCCTCCATGATCGAGTTGTGGACGCGCCTCGACGAATCCGAGGCTCTACTGAAGCTAACGGACGTTAGCGAGGCGCTTCACATTTCCGAGGGGGAGGCGCAGGGGTTGCTTGCTCAGGTGCGGAGCAAGCCGACTAGCTCCGCACTCTCAACCTCGAGGGTACGCGTAACCGTCCTTCGCGGCTTGCTCGCCGTCTCCTTGTTCCTGGCGAGCTTGTTCATCGGTGGCTGCCTTGCCGACCTCCACTCGGGAGGACACCGCTTGACGGCGACAGACTGGCTAACCGCTGCCGCTTGCGCAACCTGGATTATCGTATGGCTCTGGTACTACCGCCGCCCGATTCGAAGAGTCATGGGGAAGGGGTTGCGAGGTAGTAGCTAGCCGCGAACGCGGTGGCTGCGACGGCGATTCAGGCGGTGCTGCGTATCAAGCATTCTGAAATACCGTAATACCGTCACACCGTAACACCGCAGCTCCCTCACCTCTCATTCACCATCCGGTTGTCCCCTACCCGGGTTGTGAACCGAACGGCGTCGAGATACTCCAGCAACGGAATGACGTACTTCCGCGTAGTGCCGAGGGCGTCGCGTAGGGCGGAGGCGGGAAAGGGCTTGCCGCCGGCGATCTGGCGGATGCGGGCCTTGAGCGCTTCGAGCTGCTGGGGCGTGTAGTAGACGACGTCGCTCACCGACACCACCTCGCCCGCCTGCACACCCAGCTTCAGGATCTCTTCCACCGCCTGCGGGGGGATGACGAGGGTTTGGGAGATGTCGTGGGGGGTTGGCGTGTTCACAGTCTCCCTCTCCAAGGCCTCCACGACGCGGTCCAGCAGGGTCCGCTGGCGCGGCGAGAGACGTACGCGGAAGGCGGGATCGCGCACACCCGTCCCCACGACCTCCAGCCGCCCCTCCGCCCCCAGGGCGGCGAGGATGCGGTCGAGCGGCTTGCCCGACCACGCGAGGTTCGCCTTCTGCACGACGCGCTCGCGGGGAACGTGGGCCTGCGTCGGGTTCTCCTCGTGGAGCGCGGCGAGGGCCGCCAAGAACCGCCGCACCCCCTCTTCGAACCCCGGCGGGGAGAGCCACAGCCCCGCGAAGCCGCGCAACTCGCCCGCCTTCGTCAGGGACTCGAACGTCTCCCCCAGCGCTTGGGGCGACTTGCCGAGCAGGCGGCACACTTCCTCCGTCGGCATCCCGTCCGGCATGTCGCCGACCGCCTCCCGCACCGCGCCCACCAGGTCCTGCGCCTCCACGAGCCGGACCGTCTCGCCCTTACGCCGCACTTTCGCCTGGGGAACGACGACCCGCCCGCCGCACACGAGGTCGGGCGGGCTGTAGCGCCGCACCACGAGCGGCTGATCCACCGCCGCCGCCACGGGAGATTCCAATCGGAGCTGCACGAGGTCCGGCTCCCCCTCGCTGAGAAGGCCTTGCCGATCGCCTCCTCCGCGCCGATGGAGGAACGCGCACGCGCTGCCCGTGCCTGGGCTCGGCGACCCACCGCACCCGCGCATCGATCACGCGCGTCTCGAAAATCGCGCCCGGCTCGCCCAGCGTCATCCCGCGCCGCACGTCCTCCAGCTTCACGCCTCCGAGGTTCAGCGCCGTTCGCCGGCCGGATTCGCTCGCCCCACGCCCTCACCGTGGGTGTGGATCGTGCGCACCCGCGCCTCCAGGCATGGCGGCTCCAAGAGCGCCCGGTCCCCTGCCTTCACCGTCCCCCGCGCGGTGCCGGTGACGACGACGCCGTGCCCCTTCACGCTGAACGCGCGGTCTACCGGCGATACCAGGGCCCCGGACGCGCCTCCTCCCCCTCCTCCCAGCGCCGTCGCCAGCTCCGTCCGCAGGGCATCGAGCCCCTCGCCCGTGAACGCCGAAACCTCGGCCGATGGCGGCCGTCCCGAAGCGGCTCGCCGCCACCAGCTCCTCCACCTCGGCCCGCGCGATCTCCCGCACCTCCGCATCCGCGGGGTCCGCGCGGGTGAGGGCGGCGACGAGCCGCTCGACGGGCAGCAGCTCCAGGATCTGAAGGTGCTCTCGCGTCTGGGGCATCACGGATTCGTCCGCCGACACGCACAGCAGGGCCACGTCTACCCCGAGCGCCCCCACGAGCATGTTCGTCAGGAACCGCTCGTGCCCCGGCCATCCACGATGGACACTCGCCCGACGCCCGGCAGTTCGATGTAGGCGAACCCCACATCGATCGTCATGCCCCGTTTTCTTCTCTTCGGGCAGCCGGTCGGCGTCGATGCCGGTCAGGCCTTGATCAGGGTCGTCTTCCCGTGGTCGACGTGCCCTGCGGTACCGATAGGTCTGGCCATGAGAGAGGATTATGGGGCGGAGGGGGTGTTCGGAGTGTTCGGGCGTTGGGGCGTTGGGCGTTGGGCGTTGGGCGGTTGGGCGTTGGGCGTTGGGGTAGCTTGTCCTTCCCTACGGGGGTTAACGATCCCTTCTCCCCCAACGCCTTAACGCTAACGCCTTCTCCCAATCCCTCTTGCCCAAGAATTCTCCAACGCTCTCCTAAAGTAATTCAAGATGCTGTTCCTTGGCGTAGCAGGAAGGTGAAAAGTGCTCGCGCGCTGAACTTATCCAGTTCATTTCCGGAATCGCGGCCTTCGGGTGGTTCTTGACCTGATCTTTCTAGGTGAAGACCCGCCACCCACAGGAGGCATCGCATGGCAACGAAAAAGAAGCTTTACGTCGGCAATCTTCCCTACGGAGTGACCGAGGCCCAGTTGGCCGCCCACTTCGCCCCCTTCGGTGGCGAGAACCCGGTCATCGTCGGCCATCGCAGCTTCCAGATTCGTCGACGTCGGCGAGAGCAAGATCAAGCAAGCGATCCAAGCGGGCGACGAGTCGCTCATGGACGGCAACAGCCTCATCGTCAACGAAGCGACCGAGCGCGAGGTGCGCCGCCACGTAGGCGCCTTCACCCCGCCCCTGAGACTGCCGCCGGACTGAGCTAGTCGCGCGGGATAGCGGCCGAGGGTTCTGAGCGCCCTATGCCCGCAGGGCATGTAGCCGTCGCCGCGTCGCGACGCCTGGACTAACCTTCGGCACGACATCGCCTACGGTCGACGCCAGAACCTGACATCGGCGCGCCCTACCTTAAGAAAAGCCCAGGCGTCGCGACGCGGCTACATGCCCTGCAGGCGTAGGGGAGTGACCGTGAGGGACCTTCGCCCTAAAGCAATCTCACCTCCCGATCACACGTCTTTCATTTCCCCTTCATCTCCCGCTCAAAACGCGCTTCCTTGGCTTAAACGGGCTGCAAACGGGCTCAAATGAGTTGTGGTCGCCTTACCGGCGACTAGGAGAACTTATGAAGACAAAGACAATTGCACTCCTGGCCCTCTCGACCGTTGCGCTGGCTTCGGCGGGCGGGCAGGCGATGATGAACGTGATCGTGGGCGGCGCGCCGATGATGGGCTCGCGGGACATTGTGGACAACGCGGTGAACTCGAAGAAGCGGCGCTCGTGGCTGCGGTGAAGGCGGCGGGGCTCGTGAATACCTCGGAAAAGGCCCGTTCACCGTCTTCGCCCCGACGAACGACGCGTTCGATCGCGAGGGCACCGTCGACACCCTGCTTCAGCCCGCCAACAAGGCGATGCTGACCAAGGTGCTCACGGCTCACGTGGTGGCGGGCCGGATGAACTCCAAGGCGATGCGAAAGCGATCCGCCAAGGGCGAGGCGTCGCGACCCTGCGCACCGTGAGCGGCGACACGCTGCGGGCTTCGATGAACGGCCCAACTAATGTGGTCCTGATGGACGAATCCGGAAATACCGCAACGATTTCGACCTACGACGTGCCCCAGCGCAATGGCGTGATTCACGTCGTGGACACCGTCCTCGTGCCCCGCTAAGCGTTTCCCCTGACAGCCTGTCAGTGGTTCGAGCCCAATCATCCCATCATCCTCCGGGCCGGGCCACCACAGGTTCCATCCAACCATCTACACGGATACCTACGAAGGCGCGCCCCCATGGGCAGCGAGTAACCGAGGGCTCTGGAAAGTGGCGACGAAGCCACGGTCCGGGGCCCTCGGCTCGTTGACCCCGCCGAACCGGCCTTCCCGACTCGCCGCCCGTCACCCTTGCCGCCTCGCACCACGGGGACGCCGTTGACCAGCACGTGCGGGATGCCGCGCGTAGGCGTGGGGCTTCGGTGTATCGCGTCCGCGACGCGCCGCCAGTTCGAAGACGACGACGTCCGCCCACGCGCCGGGCGGGAGAACGCCTCGGTTCGCGATGCGAAGCGCGCGTTGCGGGGAGAGGAAGTGAGGCGCCGGATCGCGTCGGGCAGCCCAGTGCGTGCGCGCCCCGGACGTAGCGGGCGAGGAGCCGGGGCGTTGCCGTAGGAAGCGCGGGTGGGGGAGGCCGACGCCGGGGGACTGGACGGAGCCGTCGGAGGCGACCATCGTGCGAGGATGGCGCAGGAAGGCGATCGGGTCCGGCTCGCTCATCGCGTGGAACACGCCCGACGCCCGCCCGCCGCTGATCTCCAGCACCCGCTTCCAGGCCCTCCGCCGGGCTTTGCCGGCGAGGCGCTGGCCGACCTGCGCGGGGTCGCTGGGATGGGTGGCGAGGGCGATGTGGCCGTAGTCGGGGAAGCCTCCGGCGCGGAGCTCGTCGACGCCTCCTTCTCGATACGGACCCGTTGCGCGGGGTCGGCGAGGCGCGCCTTGAAAGCGTCGCGCCCTCCCTCGCGCGCCCAGGCGGCGAGCAGGTTGCCTAGGCCCGTGCTGAATGCCGTGTACGTATAGACGTCCTGCGTCACGTCCACTCCTCCCTTGCGCGCTCGCTCAGTCAGCCCGAGCACCTCCGCGCTACGGCCCCAGGAGGCGCGGGAATCGAGCTTGAGGTGGGAGACGTGGACGGGGATGCGCGCGGCGCGGCCGACGGCGAAGGTCTCGTTCAGCGCGTCCACGATCCGAAGCCCTTCGCTGCGCATGTGGGTGGCGTAGATCCCGCTGTACCGCGCCGCGACCTTGGCGAGGGGCAGCGATCTCGTCCCCTTTCGCGAACGTGCCGGGGAGGTACTCCAGCCCCGTGCTGAGGCCGACCGCGCCGTCGCGCATCGCCTTGTCCACGGCCTCCCGCATCGCTGCCGCTCGGCGGGCGTCGGCGCCCGGTCGAAGCTGCCGCCCATCGCGGCGGAGCGTACGCTGTTGTGGCCGAAGAGGGTCGCGACGTTCAGGCTCTGCGGTTTCCCCTCCAGCGACCGAAGAACGCGCCCACGTCCATGACGGACCCGCCGCAGTTGCCCACGACGACCGTCGTCACGCCCTGCCGCACGAAGTTTTCCGCCCCAAGCCGACGGAGGACGTTCTCGGCGTGGGTGTGGACGTCTACGAAGCCGGGGCACACGATCATCCCTTGGCGCGGATCTCCCGCCGCCCCCGCTCTCGGATCGCGCCGATCTTCCCGATCTTGCCGCCGCGGATGCCAACGTCCGCGCGGTAGGCGGGAGCGGCCCGTGCCATCGAGAACGTCGCCGCCCCGGATCACAGTGTCATAGACCGGCGGCGCGAGGAGGAGGGCAGGGCGGGGACCATGGATGGAATGTTACATCGCTTGCTTTGCTCTGCGTGTCTTTGCATTGCGTGGCTTGGCATGGCTCTTTCTAACGGAGGGCAAAGCAAGGCAAAGCCACACGGAGCCACGCAGAGCTAGAGCGCCCGCTCTTTCGCCTTGTCGGTCTCGGCGGCGTTGTTCGTGGCCTTTGTGCGGTCCGCTTCCATATCCGCAACGGTCTTGGTGCGCAGGCGGGCGGCGCCTCGGTTGCCGTCTAATGTCGGCACGCGCAGTCCTTTCGCCAGACGCTCTTTCGCTCCCGATCGCCGACGCGTATTGGGGTAGCCAGGGCGTGCCCGCGACGAGCATCTCGTCGGCCATCTGCCAGATCTCCGGGGGATCGCAGACCGCGCCGGTGAGAGGGTCCATCATGAGCGCTTGCTTCAGCAACGTCTCGTCGCCGCTCACCGCCGCCTCCACCGCGAGGCGCTGGACGGAGACGGACGCGTGGCGCACCGCGGCGCAGCCCCGGGGAGGGTCGCCGACGCGGGGGATGGAGATGCCGTTCCGGTCGACGTAGCCGGGCAGCTCGGCGATGGCGTCGTCGGGGAGGTTGGCGATGGCGCCATCGTTCACCACGTTGAAGTGCCCGCGGTAGACGCGGCCCGTCTCCAGCGACTCGATGATGTAGGAGCCGTGCTCCTCGCCCCGGTCCTCCGGATTGAAGGTCCGGGGCGGGGCGGCCATCCAGTTCGGGAAGTCGTGCTCGAACCAGTTGCGGCCTTCGGTGCAGACGCGCAGGTAGCCCCCCGTTTCGCCGTTGATCCAGGACGATTCGAGGTCGATCCACCGCTCGATTTCTTGCGGGCGTTTCCGGTACCAGGGGACGTACTCGCTCAGGTGTCCGTTGCTCTCCGTGGAGTAGTAGCCGAAGCGGCGGAGCATGTCGATCCGCACCTTCTCCGTCTTCCGAAACTCCTCCACGCACTCGAACGCCTCCAGCAGGTGCGGCGCCATGTCCATCCCGCGCCAGCGGATCTGGACGTACCACGTCTGGTGGTTGATCCCGGCGCAGACGATGTCCACGTCCTTCTTCGTCACGCTCTTCTCGGTCTCGCCGATATATCCGTGCTTCCGCCCCCAGGCGTCGATGGCGCGCGCGATCTGGGCGTGCCCGCCCTGCACGCCGTGGCAGAGCCCGACCGTCTTCACGCCGCCGTACCGGTTGCACGCCCAGGTGAGCATGGCCATCGGGTTGGAGTAGTTCAGCAGGAGGCAGTCCGGCTTCGCCACCTCGCGGATGTCGCGGCAAAAATCGAGGAGCGCCGGGATGCCGCGCTGCGCGTACATGATCCCGCCCGGGCCGAGCGTGTCCCCCACGCATTGGTCCACGCCGTAGCGCAGGGGGATCTCGATGTCCGTCTCAAACGCCTCCAGCCCGCCCACGCGAACGAAGCAGAGCACGTAGTCCGCACCCGCGAACGCCTCCCGCCGGTCGGTCGTGCTGTCGATCGTCGCGGGCAGCCCCGCCGCCTCCACGTCGCGCCGCACGAGGCTCTCGACCATTTCCAGGTTGTGGGCGTTGATATCCGTAAACGAGAATCGCGCATCCCGCAACTCCGGCACCGCGAGGATGTCCCTCACGAGCGTCCGGGTAAACCCCACGCTCCCGGCGCCGATAACCGCGATCTGGATGGGCATGGTGGGGAGGAGTTTACTGGAGAGAGGGCGTTGGGCCTTGGGTGTCGGGCGTTAGGGAGGATAATCTAAACGCCTAAGGCCCAACGCCCAACCCCCTAATCCCATGTACCAGATCATCAATCCGGACGGCTCCAAGTACGACCCCGTGGGGGTGGACGTTCTCCAGCGCTGGGCGCAGGAGAGCCGCATCCAGCCCGACACGCCCCTGCTCGACTCCGTGCACGGCCAGACGATCCGTGCGGGCGACCTCACGGATCTGCAGGGATACTTCACGCCGGTCCCTTACGTGAACCAGGCCCCGTCGGGGCCGATGACGCCGGTGGGCGCAGGCGATCCCATGGTGTCCGTTGCGACGGGCCTGGCCATCGCGGCGATCTGCGTGGCGGTGATCGGCTGGATTCCGTGCCTCGGCTGGCTTCAGTATTTCGCGATCGGCCTCGGTATCGGCGCGCTGGTGCTCTCCCTCGTCCGAAACTCGCAAGGGTCGTCCGGCACGTACACGACGCCCCTCGTCATGGCGAGCATCGCACTCGTGATCGGGATCCCGCGGTTCATCCTGGGTGGGTGGTGCGGCGTTTAGCGACGGCGTGGCCGGAGATGCGGCTCGCCCTCCGCTGGCCGCTGCTCTGCGCGTGTCTCGGCATCGCGGCGGCCCTGGCGGGCTCCTTCGTGCCGTACGAGCGGGTGGCGGCGGAGGGCCACCCCTGGCTCCCTCGCTACCAGTGCCCGGGCTGCGCCCTCTGCGGCATGACGCGCAGCTTCTGCGCGCTGAGCGCGGGCCGCCCGGAGGCCGCCGCCCGCCACAACCCCCTCGGCCCCCCCGCGTACGCGGGGTTCTGGGCATGGACGCTGATCGTCACGCCGCTCACGCTCCGCTCCCTCCGCGCATCCTCCCGGCGGCTGCAGAGCCCTAGGGCGCGCCGGGCATGAGTGACTTCGAGTCGAACTCGAAGGTCCGGTTGTTGACCCATGTGGAGCCCGGCAGGTCGAAGTGCTTCGTGCGGGTGCCGTTCTGGTTCTTCGTCGCGGCGTTCGTCTAGAGGTTCACACCGGACGCGTCAGAACTGCGCGCGGGCAATAAGTGCCTCTGACAAATCTCATGCCGGCTCTTGGCGGGCTGATGGTCTTTAACGAGATAGCTAGAGTTCATTCGGAAACTCTCCTGAGGCAGATGAGTATGAGGGCGAGCAGGCAGAAGGCCCGGTAGAGGTCGAGTCTGCGCTCCCAGCGCACGACGACGCGTCGGAAGGAGAGCAGCCAGGCGAAGCTCCGCTCGATGATCCACCGGCGCTCGTACCCCTTGGGCCTGCGCTCGCGCGGCCGGCCCCCGGGGTCTCCACCGCCCCACGCGGCGGATGGCGGCGATCCTGGGCACGACGCCGCGCCGCCGGAGGGCAGCTTCGGAGCTTGCGGCTGTCGAAACCCCGGTCGGCGACGAGCTCCCTCGGCCGCGTCCCTCGGCGGCCCGGGCGACCGGGAGCCCTCACGCGGATCGTGCCGAGCGTCGGCTCCGGCCAGCGCGCTCTCCGCCCGATTCGCGCTCGCGAGCAAAAAGCCGATGGGAGTGCCCTCGCCGTCCGTCGCCAGCATCAGCTTCGTGCCTTCCCCTTGCGGGTCAGCCCGACGCCAGCTCCCCCTTTTTCGCGGGGACAAAGCTCCCGTCGAGAAAGGCCTGCGCCCACTCCAGCTTCCCTGAGCGTCGAGCGTTCCAGCAGCGCTCGCCACACCCGCCCTGTACACGCCCGCCTCCTCCCAGGCCCGTAGGCGCTCCCAGGCCGTGGTGGGAGCGCCGTACTCCGGGGCAAGGTCCTGCCACCGACAGCCCGTGCGCAAGACGAGGATCGCCTCGAGCGTGCGGCGGTCGTCCGCGCGAGGGCGACCCGTGCGCTGGGGAGCGGGGCGCAACAGGGGCGCCAGACGCGCCCACTGATCGTCCGTCAAACGTGTGCCAGCCATGGACGCTTAGACCAACCGGAGTTTCCGAATGATCTCTAGTCTTTATCTTCCGCCTCGGGCCTGAAGGGCCGACCTACCCCAGCCCAGGGCGCAGCCCGCGCTGGGGTAGGTCGGCCCTTCGGCCTGAGGCGGATGCCAGAGTGACTAACTATCTTTGTCAATAGCGATAAGCCGCGCTCCGTTTAGTTTTCGTTGTGGCCCGACGAGCGGGAAGCCTATAATCCTCCCCATGACGACCTCGGAGGCGCTGCGCGGCTGGGGTGCGCGCGGACACACTTTCCCCGGAAGAGGCGCGGCAACTGGACGAGCGAGGCTATCTGATGCTGCGGGGTGCTCTCAACGAGGCGCAGGTCGAGGGGTCCGGCGGCGGACCGACGAGCTGTTGCGGGAGGAGCGCGCGGGAGTCGAGGTGCATCAGGAGGCAGGCACGGACCGCCTCGCGGACCTCGTGAACAAGGACCCGATGTTCGACCTCGGCTGCCCCACCCGCGCGTGCTGGCGTGCATCGCGTCCTCTCGGTCGGAGCTGCACCTGAGCTCCTTCAACTACCGTGCCGCTCTCCCCGCGAGGGCCGCCAGCCGCTCCCGCCGACCATGGCGTGCGGAAGAGGACAGCGGCTTTCTCGCCTGCAACTCCATCTGGCTTCTCGGCGACTTCACCCCGAGCAACGGCGCGACCCGCCTCGTGCCCGGCTCCACCGCTGGGGACAGACCCCCGACCAGGCGCTGCAGGACCCCGCCACCCCCTCACCCGGACGAGGTCCTGCTGGTCGCTCCCGCGGGCAGCGTCTGCGTCTTCAACGCCCACATCTGGCACGGCGGCACGCAGAACCGCACCACCCGCCCTCGCCGCGCGATGCACGCCTTCTTCGGCCGCCGCGACGTGCCCCAACAGCTCGACCAGCGTGCCTACGCCCGCCCCGAAACCCGCGCCCGCCTCAGCCCGGCGGCGAGGCACGTGTTAGATGTGTAGTTGAGTGTTGAGTGTTGAGGGAGAAGCCTCCGGTCTGGACACTAAACACTTAACACTGGACACTCTCCCCAAGCCGCCCCTTAGCGTATCCTCACCTCAAGGTGTGCATCCGCTACAACCACGACGTGGGCAAGATCGAGCGCTGGAGCAAGGAGCTCGGGGCGTGGGTGCTCGATGGGGAGACCGCCCCGACCGGCGACTCCTTCCCGGGCTCGGAAGCGCCCATTGTGGTGGCCGATGAAGAGCACGGGAAACGGGTCGCGCTCGCCCGCTGGGGCCTCACCCCGCCTTGGACGAAGGACCCCCTGTTCGGCAAGAAGAACGCCTACAACGCCCGGGCCGAGACCGTGGCGGAGAAGCCGACCTTCCGCGCTCCGTTCCGGAAGAGCCGGTGCCTGATCCCCGCGGCCGCTTTCTACGAGCGGGCGAGCGGCCGCTGGCTGAGAGTCGCCCCCACAGGCGCCGAGGTGTTCGCCATCGCGGGCCTCTTCGAGCCGGCGAACGAAATGTCGGACATGACGACCTTCACGATGGTCACGACGGAGCCCAACCTGCTGATCGGGGAGGTGCACGACCGGATGCCCGTGGTCCTCGCCCCCGCTGACTACGAGCACTGGCTCGACCCCCAAGCAGACGGAAAGGACCTCCTCTCGCTCCTCACCCCGTGCCCGGAGGAGTGGGTAAGCGTCGAGGACGCCGGACCGATCGGCCGAAGCGCGCCAGGCAAGGCGACCGGCTCCCTCTTCGAACCGGGCGCGTAAGGCCTCAGCTAGCGGATGGCCCGCTTCGGCACGTTGCCCGTCATGAGGCTGCCGGCTAAGCTGGGTACGCACTCGCGAACATTGGCCCCTGGTGATTAGCCAGCGCGCGGGGACCGGTAAAGGTCGCTATGTGGCTCTAAGCGGCTTGAGCTTTCCGCTTTCCGTACTCTTCTAGCTCGCGCTGGATGAAGGCCTCGATCTCTTCGTCGGTGTCGGCGTCCGACTCGTGCAAAGCGTCGGTGATGCGATTGTGCTCACCAAGGGGTAGAAGGTCGCCGTCGAGATCCACGTAGGGCACGAAGAAGCCACGGCTATCGGGTCCGCTGTCTTGTACCATCTTCATACATTCTACAGCCTTTCGACCTCGATTCCCAGTTCCTTGAGCCTCTCGAAGAACTTGCGCACGCGAACCTTGTTGAAGGGCTCCCGAGGCACCGGGGCTATCTCTTCTAAAGCGTCCCCGTAGGCGTCGTTAAAGCGATTAAGGATCACCTGCCTGTCCTCGGGCCAGCCCCGTTCGGGCCGGAGGATCCGCGTCACCCGTCCCGTCCTACGGGAGACGGTCCGGAACTCCGCGAGATCCGCCGCGCGAGCGAAGAGCACGTCGAAGTGAGAAGGCGGCTCGCTCCTCCGGTGGTTGTGGGTGTAGATGCCACCCTTGAACGTGGCGATCTCCTCGTAAGTGTGATCGACTCGATTCTCCCACCCTGCCTTCCTGAATACCGTCCCGTCCGGCCTCACGACGTGACACACCTCGAACTCAAAGTCCTTGGTCTGCCTCTCGAACTTGCGGAGGGCCTCGAGGCGCTGCTCCTCGGTGTCGCCTACCCAGCCGAGCTCGATTCCGACCCCACGCTCTAAGTCCTCTGTAAGCTCTTCGTCGAACACCTAGGAGAATCCTACCGCCCCGGGTCGGGACGCACTCGCCGCTCGTTTGGCCCACGCTTTCCGCCGCACTTGGATTATCCCTGCGTAAGATCGGTCGCCAAGAACCTCACAAGGTCATCAAGTAACATTATGTCTACATGATCCACGGCCCTTGAAGGTGCGCGGGGGCTCATCGACAACGGCTGCAACGGGTCAGAAAAGAACCTGTGGCGGCTCTTTTGCCCTGTTTATCGGTCCTCCTGAGGAACTGGTTGACATTTCGCGTACTCTGTCTCTAATAGTAGACAAATATGCACTATTTACTGCGCCTCCGGCTGGGGAGCTTCTACGTCCGCGTCCTGCGAAGAGCGGGCGTGGCGCCGGTGCCCGACGGCCTTGTGGTCGTGCGTGAGGGGGTCGTGCTCGATTGCGACGAGCGGGCCGCCGGGCGAGGCGTGGAGACGGGGATGGCCGTCCGGCAGGCTCGCACGATTCTGCAGGGCGGCCCCTTCCGCGAGTGGGTGCCGGATCACTACCGCCGTGCCCAGGAGGTCTGGCTGGACGTGTGCTGCGCCTTCTCGGACGTGATCGAGCCCGAGGACCAGCACTCCGCCTTTCTCGATCTCTCGGACCATCCCGATCCCCGGGGCACCGCCGCCGAAGCGATCGCCGCCGTCGCGAGGAGGACGGGGCTGCCCGTGCGTTGGGGCCTCGCCCCGTCCAAGTGGCTCGCGCTCCTCGTCTCAGAGGCCGGAGATCCCTGGGAGTCGAGCGACGATCCGCTCCGCTACCTCTGGACACTGCCCGTCGCGGCGCTCCTGCCGGTGCCGGAGGAGCACCGGCGCCGGCTGCGGTTCCTCGGCTACCGAAAGGTGGGCGACGTCGCCGCCGTGCCCCTGGAAGAGCTGCGGCGTCAGTTCGGCGTGCGGAAGGCTCGCGCATCCATCAGGCGGCGCGCGGCGGGTGCTCCGACCCCGTGCGGCCGCGGTATCCGGCGGACTCCCTGAGCGCGTCGCTCCGGTTCGACGGGGCGATCGGCGACACCGAGACCCTCGACGCCGCGCTGGGCGAACTCGCGGAGCGGCTGGGCCGGAAGCTGAGGAGCGCCGACCTGCGCGGCGAGGAGCTGAGGCTGTGGGCGGAACGGGAGGAAGGCGAGCCCTCGCGCTCGTCGGCGCTTCGGCAAGCCGATGGGCGACGCCCGGTCCCTCCTGCCCGCGCTGCGGCTCCTCACCGCGGGCGCGGTGCGCGAGCTGATCACCGGCCTGCGGGCGACGATGCCGGATCTCGCGCGTGCCCGCTGCGTGCAGAACGCGCTGGAGGCAGGTGCGGCCGGAGACAAGCGAAGCCATATCGAGGCCGCCATGGGCCGCGTCCGCGCGCTGTACGGGAGCTGCGCGATCGGCCGCGGTTCGAAGTCGAGGTGCCCCGGCGGGTGCGGGTGCTGAGGGAGTGGGGTCTTGCCACCGCCCGATAGGAACGCTCGCCCTCTGGCGAGAGGCGGGAGAGTGGTGGGCGGGCGAGCCCCCGCGGGAGGTGCGCGTCTTCCTCGACGCGCGCGCGGCGTCCGGCGCGAGCGGATGACCCTCTCACACCGCTGGGCAGCAGCCTTGCCAGCGCGACGCCCGCTCCCCGGAGGAGGACCACCGCGAAGAGCATGCCCTGCAGAGGGGAAGCGGCGAGACGAAAAGGTGTCCGGGGCCGGCGGCCAGGCAGTTCCGCGCGTCGCCTCTTCCGCTTCGTCACCGCCCTACGCCCCCCTACACGTCCTCAGCGGCTACGCCTTCGGCCAGGGACGATGCTCGCCGCCGAGATTCCCCGCCTCTGCGCCCGCGCCGGCATTCCCGCCGCAGCGATCGCGGACCCCTTCTCCCTGACGGGGGCATCGGAGTTCGTCAGGAGCGCCGAGGAGTGCGGCGTGCGGGCGCTCGTGGGCGCGACGGTAACGATGGCCGAGGGGCGGCGATCTGGTGCTCATCGCCCGGAGCCGGCGCGGGTATCAGAGCCTTTCGCGGCTTCTGACGGAGTGTCACCTGGGCGAGCCGCGCCTCTTCCCCTTAGGCGCCTGGGAACGCCTGGAGAGGCACCGCGAGGACCTCCTTTGCGTCACGGGCGACGGCGGGCCACTGAACCGCCTACTCTACGAGCGCCGCCACGACGACGCGCGGCGGACGCTGGACCGCCTGGTGGGCATCTTCGGGCGCGAGGCGGTTTTCGTCGAGATCGAGCGGAGCCTCCTGCCGCGCGCAGCTAGGGGGTAAACGAGGCGCTTCTGCACCTCGCGGCGGAGGCCCGCGTCCTCCCCGTGGCGGGTGGTCCGGTGACCCACGCCGAGAGGGCGCACTTCCCCACGCAGGACACGCTCGTCTGCGCCACACGCTCTGCACGGTAGACGAGATCGAGGGCCGCAAGCCCCGGCGTCACCCGGGCCAGCCCACGCCCGACCCCAAACCGCCCCCAAGGCGGGCGCTGAACGCGGAGCGGTTCCTGAGAACGCCGAAGGAGATGGCCGCGCTGTTCGCCGACCGGCCCGACCTGTTGGCGAACACGCTGAGGGTTGCGGCGATGTGCGAACGGACGTGCTCCCGCCCCGGACGCGCCTTCCCACGCTGTACCCCGACGAGGCGCAGGCGCTGCGCGAGCTGACGTACCTCGGCGCGCATGCCCGGTACCCCAAGATCACGCCCCGGCTGGGCTGGCGGCTCGACCACGAGCTGGAGCGGATCGCCCGCCTCGGGTACGCCGGGCACTTCCTGCTCGCGTGGGACGCCTGCCGCTGGGCGGCGGACCAGAACATCCTCCTCAGCGCGCGCGAGGCTCGGTGGTGGACTGCGCGGTCGCGTACTGCCTGGGCCTCTCCCGGATCGACGCGATCCGGCACCGGCTCCACTTCGACCGGTTCCTGCCGGAGGACGGGGAGCAAGCGCCCGGACATCGACATCGACTTCGAGGCCGCGCGGCGGGACGACGTGCGGAGCTACCTCGTGGGCAAGTACGGCGAGGAGCGGGTCGCCACCGTGGCAGCCGTCGCCACCTACAACACGCGGCGGGATCGTGCGGGCGGTGGGCAAGGCGATGGGGCTCCCGCGGACCGCCTTGGACTTTCTGTGTCGCCGCATCCACGGCGGCGTCTCTCCGGAGGGCTGGAGAAGCCCTCGCCAAGCGCCCCGAGCTGAGGGCGAGCGACATCCCGAAGGAGCGCCTGGAAGTGGGTGTTCCGTCTGGCGGGGCGGATGGCGGACGTGCCCCACGGCATCGGGTGTCACTCGTCTGGCGTAGTGGTGTCGAGCGAGCCCCTCGCGGACACGGTACCGGTGATGCCGTCCGGCTCGGACGGCGTGCGGATCATCCAGTGGGACAAGTACACGGCCAAGCACTACTTCGACAAGTTCGACCTCCTGTGCCTGCGCGGGCAGGACGTGCTCGGGGGCACGGAGCGGCTGGTGCGGGCGCACCAGCCGGACTTCCGCGTGGAGCAGGCGCCGCTGGACGACGAGGGTACGTACCGCGCGATGCAGGCGGGCCAGCTCATCGGCATCCCCAGTCCGCCTCCCCCGCTATGCGGCAGGCGCACGTCCGGCCCAGACGGCCGACCTCGGCGACGCGAGCCTCGTGCAGGCGGGCATCCGTCCCGGCGTCGGCGGCGCGGTGAAGATAAACGAGCTGATCGCCCGTCGCCGGGGCAAGCCTTACGAGTTCGCGCACGTCGAGCTGGAGCTGATCCTGGGGCACACCTACGGGATCATCGTGTTTCAGGAGCAGGTCGACCAGCTCCTCCAGACGTTCGCCGGCTACACGTCGGGCGAGGCCGAGGCGATCCGAGAGGGCATCCACAAGAAGCGGCGGGACGGCTACGCGAGGCAGATGCACGAGGAGATGGTGCGGCGCGTCGTGGCGCGCGGCCACGGCTGGGAGATCGCGCGGCAGGTGTATGACCTCGTCTCGGGCTTCGAGGGGTACGGCTTCGCGCAGGGCCACGCGCTCGCCTTCGCCGAGATCAGCATCCGCTCCATCTACTGCCAGCAGAACTTTCCCCGCGGAGTATTTCTGCGCGCTCCTGAACGCCCAGCCGGCCGGCTACTACGGCTCCTGCACCCTCGCCAACGAGGCGCGCGCGCGGGGCGTCGCGATGCTCCCACCCGACGTCGCCCTCAGTGATCTGGGGTTCACGGTGGAAGACGTGCGCTCCAACGACGACCCCAAAATCGTGTTCCCCCGGGGCGGGGTCCGCGTTGGGCTGGGAGGGATCGCCGGGCTGTCGGGGCAGGCGTCCGAGGCGATCCTGACGCAGAGGCGGCGCAGCCGCTCGGGTCGCTGTTCGACCTCGCGGCGCGAGTGCGGCCCGACCGGGACGAACTGGAGGCGCTGATCCTGTGCGGCGCGATGGACGCGCTCCACCCCAATCGCCGCGCGATGCTCTGGGCCGTTCCCGAGGCCGTGCGGTACGCGGGGACGGTGCGCCGGGGAGGATGGACATCCGGCGCTCCCCTTCATCGTGCCCGAACCGGAGATCTCGTTCCGGGGGCCGGACCTTTCCCCCATCGAGCGTGCGGTTCACGAGCGGATGCTCCTCGGGCTCGACGTGCGCCACCACCTGATGGCCTTCGAGCGCGAGCGGATCGCCGCCAAGGGGGGGCTCACCGTCGCGCAGGTGAGCGCCCTGACGCACGGGGTCCAAGCGTTCGTGGTCGGCAACCCCATCCGCCTCCGCTTCCCTCCGACAAAGAGCGGGCGGCGCGTCCTGTTCTTCGATCTCGAGGACGAGACCGGCCTCCTGAACGTTACGTGTTTCGACGAAACGTACCAGCGCGACGGCCACGCCGTCGTCACCTGCCCCTACGTGACTGTCTTCGGCGAGGCCCAGATCCGCGACGGCCACACCGCCTTCCTCGCCACCCGCGTCTTCCCCTACCGCCCTCGGCTCGATAGCGTCGTCTCCGACCAAGGGGAGATTCCCATCGAGGCGGCCGACTTCCTGATGCGGTAAAGCACCTTCTCGAAGCTCCCGCGGCTGAACCTCTGGTCAAACTCCAGAATCTCGTGAAGAAAACGCCCGGCTCGGCGGTCTCCTCTTTGAGTCTCATGGAGAGCTGCCTTTCTGCCCCGGTGCCCCGTATGAGCGCAAAGCGAACCGCCGCCGAAGTCGATGCGCTCCTTCGGGACGCCCGGCCGTGGCTATACCGGCTCGCCCTCGCGGTCACCGCGCGGCCCGAGGCCGCCGAGGACGCGACGCAGGAGGCGCTCGTCCGCGCCACGCGGTCTCAGGAGAAGCTGCGGTCCGTGGACGAGCCGAGGGCCTGGCTGCGGAAGGTGGTCGTCCGTTGCGCCATTGACGCGCACCCCCGGACACCGGAGACCTTTGACCCCGACTATCCCGTCGCGCACGATCCTACGGAGGCCATCGCCGTGCGCCAGACGCTCCGGCGGTTGGATGCCACGGACCGAGCCGTGCTGGCGCTCGCGCACTTCGAGGGGCTGAGCTACGCGGAGATCGCCCTCGCCTTGGAGATCCCCGTCGGCACCGTCGGCTCGCGATTACATTCGGCGCGGGAAGCCTTTCGCGAGGAGTGGAGCAAGTGAAGAGGGACCCGTTCGCGTCGCTGGAGGCGTTCTACGAGGAGTGCTGCACGGCGCCGGTGCCCGAGGGGATCGTAGCGAAGCCCTCCCCCCGGTGGTGGGAAGGCTTCGCGGTTCCCGCGGGCGGATTGGCCTTCGGCGCGTTCGTCGCCGCTGCCCTGGTTCTCTCGCCGCCCGAGTCCTCTCCCGAAGCCGGGCTGGAGGCGGCCCGCGCCATCGCCGGGAGGCAGCTCGAAGCGAACCTCCCCCCTCCAAGGCCGAAGACGAGGGCGATCCGCGAAAGGAGCTTCCGATGGGACGCCTAAAGCTCGGGCTCCTTCCGGTGTACGCGCTCCTCGGCTTCGTCGCCGTCGTCGCGCTGCTCCCCCAGTCCCGGTGGACGCTGCTCACGCAGTGGGACGTGCTCGCCGGGCGGTGGCGGGCCACCAACGGCTACGGGAATCTCGAGATGGGGGGAAAGGTCTACGTAAAGCCCGTGCAACGCGGCCTCGACGAGGAGAACCCCGCCTCGGATGAGACCGCCCGATTCTTGCGGCTCGTGACGCCCAGCCGGGACGATCCCGCCAAGGATGCTTACTACCGCCGCATGGCGGCGCTGCACGAGATCTGCGAAAGGAAATCGAAGCCCGAGTATTGGGCCCAGCTTGTGCGTGCGGCCTCGTTCATGGGCATGATCCTCGAGCCGCGGTGGGATCAGAAAAGAGGCAAGATCCCCTCCCGCCGAGAGACCGGCGAGATACTGCTCGCCGCTTGCCGAGCCGGAGCCCGACTCGACCCGGAAAACGCCTTCTTCCCCCTGATCGCCGCGAGCACCCTGGTCAGTCAGGGCCACCGGGAAGCAGGTCGGCGTACTTACCTGGCCGCTACGCGGCTGGCCAAGTACGAGGACTACGTCGAGTTCGAGCCCGCCTTGCGCTACCGCTACCTGGTGGAGAACTACGGCTATCGCGGGAGGCAGCTCCAAGGTTGGCTGCTGATGGACACGCTGCTTCCGCACGTAACGGTCATCCGGAGCCTGGCGCGCCACTTCGCCGACTCCGGCGATCCGGAGATGAGGGTGGCCGCCGTGCGGCTCGCCGAGATGCTCATGCGCCAAGACGACAGCGTCATCGGGCTGCACGTGGCGAGTTCAGTTCTAATCCATGCGCTTGGGCCGCATCGAGAGCCCGGTTTAGACGACCCTCCCCCGTCGCCGGAGGAGGTCCTGCGCCTCGCCGGAGAGCTGGAGACGGCCCAGAGTGGGGATCAGGGCATTCTGCGGACCGCCCGCGCGCACAACGCCCTGTCGCCGGCGCTCCGGCCCATCGGTTCGCTCGCCCATGACGAGGATGTCGCCTTGGTCGTGAACCTGCGCCCCGCGCTGTCCGCTTGGTCCATGCTGGCGTTGATGCTGCTGCCCGGAGCCTTCGCGGCGGCTTGGCTCAAGGCCCGAAGCCCCCGCTTTGCCGCCGCCGCTCCCTACCTCGTGTGGCCCCTCGCTTTTCCCGCCGTCCACGCGTTCGGGGATTTCGCGGCCGCCGCGCCCCCTTTCGGCGCCGCATCGCTGCTGTTCGTCCCCGCTCTCTTTCCCGCCCTTCGCCGGGGCGTCGATCTCGTGGGCATCGCGGTGACGGTGGCGGCGGTTTGCTTCTCGATGAGCGGCTACCCGCTGGCGATCCCGGCGTTGCTCTTCGGCGTCAGCCTAGCGCTAGAGCGCAGGGCGAAAGGGACTCCGACGGCCCTCGCCGTTGCGTCCATCGTGTTGGCGTGCGCGTTGCCGAGCGCCTATTGGGTGGCGATCGCGACGAGGCACAGCGGCCCAGACGCCGTCGCATTCGGATCCATGGCCGTCATCGGCGCGCTCGCGGCCGTCCAAGCCCGCTCCCCCATCCGCTGGGCGGCGGTGGCGGGCGCATCGAGCCTCCTCATCGGCGTGTGGTTCGGCACGATGGTCTACCGGGACTTGATGGCCGACAAGCAGCTCGCCGTGGTCGGCGACGAGGTGTTAAACGAAGCCGAGCGCATCCGGTCCGAAACGGGCGCCTTCCGGCGTATCGACGGTAAATCCGACTAACCCGCTCCCGCCGCCGCATGAGACGTAAGATAGAGTCGTGCGGACAAGACTGCTTCTCATCTTGCTGGCTACTCTGATCGCCGGGGCGGGCGGAGCGCAGTCCGGCTCCCGAGAGGCGGCCCGGGAAGCGGCCCAGCGGAAGCGGATCGCCCAGTTCGCCAAGGGGATCGGCTCCGGCTACAACGGCACTTGGCGCGCGGCCTCGCAACTGGAGGTCGGGCAGCCCGTCCCCGATACCCACGCCTGGCTGCTCGCCAACGCCTACTTTTACGCCCACGTAAGCGGATGCGGGGCGATCGACCTGCCCGTCGACAAAGGAACCTACTGGATCGTGCGCACCCGCCTGGGAATCGCGGCCACCCAGGGCCCGGACATCCGGGTGGACAAGGCGACCGGAGCGACCTCGTCGAAGGGCAGGCCCCTCGTGCGAGATCCGAAGTCCTACGCGAAGCTCCTCAAGCCGAAGCCATCGGCCGCCTGAAAACGACGAGGGGTCGACCATCCAGACCGAACTAGGGAATTGCGGATTGCTCGTCAGCGGAGCAGCCGTTCTGGCCGGGTTCACCGCCAAGAACGGCCACATTCCGGTCGCCGACCGGCTCGCGAGACCGCGGGTTCCCTCGGTGGGTAGCTCTGTTGACATCCCCTTCGGAGGGCTACGCCCGCAGGGCGTAACCCTCCGAAGGGGTAGTGGACTGAGGCCGGTGGGGTCCAGTTCGGAGGAGCGGGGGCTGGTGGGGGCGGCGCCCGGACGGCGGCGAGCGTTGGCTGCGTGTAGAGCACGGGATGACTCTCACGAAGGCAACGGTGGCCGCTCTCATCTGTGGCTTTCCTGGCGGGTGCCACGGCCCTGGGGGATGACGCGGCACGGCGACGGGTGAACGGGCTCCTAGCCAACCTCCTGCGCCGGCCCTGTACGTCGTGCCGTTGCGTCCCCAGGAGGAAGACTTGCTCCTGAGCGAGCTCAGGGGGGAGGACCCGAAGCGGCGGCAGCTCGCGGCCCTCCTGCTGGGCCGCCTGAAGGTCGTGCGTGCGCTCGAGCCGCTCACGGCGCTACTCGCCGATCCTGATTCGGCAATGCGCTGGGCGGCGGTCTCGGCCCTAACTGAGCTCGATGAGCCAAGCGTGCCGTCGCGGCTCCTCGCGCGCTTCGAGATGCCGGAAGTCCGTTTCCAAGCCTCAGGCTATTTGGGGCGCAAGGGCGCGGCGATGGTCCCGCTCTTCCTGGAGGCGTTAAATCGTGTCAAAGGAGGCGCGGCGCGACGCGACCTGACCGGGCTCCTGGCGCGCAGCGCGGACCCTTCGGCAGTTGGACATCTCCGTCGGCTCATCCGGGACGACGAACCCTGGGTTCGGCACGAGGCCGCTCGCCAACTGGGACGGCTGAAGGCGGCAGAAGCGATCGAAGAGCTGCGGTCCACCCTCGGCGACCTCTGGGCCCGGCGGCAAGGAAAGGGTTGCGACCCGTTCGGGAAGCCGGCGACGCCGTCGCCCACCGGCTCGATCGTCGTCCGGTTTCGCTCCGGATCTATGCCACGCTCTGGAGCGGCTGCGGCCGAAGCGCTCGCTGCGCTCGGCGAGCCTGGCTGGGAAGCTCTCGTGCAGGCGTTAGGGGAGAAGGATTGGCCCGTGCGGTGGGATGCCATCCATGGGCTGAGCATAACCGGAGACCCCCGAGCGGAGGGCCCGCTGGCGAAGGTCTTCGAGGAGAGCGACCATCGTCTGCGCTCACCGGCGCTCCGGGCCATCGCGTTCGTCTTGAGAGACCGCTCCATGCCTTACCTGAGACGCGGTTTGAAGGATTCGAGCGTTTACGTCCGCCAGATGGCCGTGCAGATGCTCGGCGGAAGAAAGAGGCTCCCCGAGGCGAGGAACCTCCTCCTGGGCATATTGAAGCTGGACGACGCGGCATTAAGCCCGGGCGCGATCACCGCGTTGGGCTCTCTCGAGGACCTGCGGCTCGCCCGCCACCTGGAGCCCCTGCGAAACCACCTGCAACGCTCGGTCCGCGAAGCGGCCGAAGCGGCCCTTGCGCGCCTGGAGCGGCAGCGGCGGTACGAAGAGTTTCGGCGAACGAAGGGCGGGACGAGCCTCACCAGCGGAATCGTGCGGAAGATCGAGGGGGGCTCATAGTGGGTGGGCTTCCCGCCCTCCGCCTCAGTAACCAACCTCGGGTACCCCGCGACCGCACGAGAAGAGGTTAAGAGATAATAGAGAAATTCCCTCCCCCTCCCCGGCACGAGCCATCCGGGCAAGGGGAGGGAATTTCTCTACATGCTCTGAACAGGGGACGGGGCCTACTGCCCGAGGCAGCTGTTCGACAGCCGGGCGGCGAGCAGCTCTTGGACTAGGATGGCGAGCCGACTCGGCCTCTGCGGTCGCCGGCCGCCAGGTGAATGCCGGGGCTGGTCGTCGATGACGAGAATCTTGGGATCGTCGATCACGAGGATCTTTGCGTCGAGGATCTTTCGGGTATTCATAAGTTCGTCTCTCGGCCCTGCGGACCTATAGAGGAGAATAGGCACTCCGCGACCGGCGCACCAGAGGTTAATTGCCAGGTTCGACCGGTGGGCCAACGGGGGTTTTATCGGTTTCCTCATGCCTTCCCGCGGAGCGGCGAATACTCACCTATTGTCCTGGCTTGCCGCGGGCCGAGCTCCTCTCTTCTCGAAGGCTCCCACGGTTCTCCTCAGGCGGCCTCCACCTCCAGCGGCTTGTAGAGCGGCCTCGCCCCGAACGACTGGCGCAGGTGGACCTCGAAGTCCAAGGCCGCGAGCTCCATCAGCCGGAAAGGGTCCATCGCGAGGCGGACCAGCAGGCGGGGCTCCGGCTCGCCGAGGGCGTCGTACCGGATGCCGCTCAACGGCTTTCCCAGCTCGCGGACCATCAGCACCTTCGGCAGGAGCTTGCCGCGGCCGGGGCGCCTGCAGTAGGCGTCCAGCTCCTGCCACACCCGCAGCCAGGGCCCCAGGCGCGGGTCTTCGCCGCTTCCGCCGCAGCCGCGGGCGGAGCCCACGGCCTCGTAGCCCCGCGGACCCGGCGTCCGCAGGTCGCCGCCCTCCTCGAAGTCCGCCCACGCCCGCAGGGCCTCCGGCGCCGTCCATAGGTTTCGCTTCAGTCTTTGCTTTTCTTCCATTTAATCTCCCGTAGCTCGCGGGCCTTCTCCCTCCGGCACGGCGGCCTCCCGGCGCGCGCGGCGCAGGGTCTTCTCGATGCAGCTCTCCGAGCAGTCGAACTTCCGGGCGGCCTTCGCGACGGTCGAGCGGGGCCCCGCCAAGTAGCGGAGCAGCTCCAGAAGCCGCTCTCCCTCGAAGAGAGGCCGAGGGCCACGGCGGCGTCCCGCGAGCATCGCGCGGGTGTCTGCGGGATTCATACGGAGATTCTACGACAGAAAATCCGCCCATACCGGGCTAAACAGCACGTTCTTCCCGTATAATTTCCGTATGACGCGGGAAACGCTCTACGAGGAGGAAGGTAAGGCGCTCGCGGCGCTTCGCGCGTCGAAGGGCTTCCGCCAGGGCGAGTTCGCCGAGATGCTCGGCGTCTCCGAGGACGTCATGAGCCACTTGGAGCGAGGGGTCACCCGGCTCCGGGGGAGTCGGCGGCAAAGGGCGGCGCTCCTGCTCGGCCTCGACGACGAGGAGCTGCGCCGCCGCCTCCTGAAGCCCGGCGACCACTCCGTGCGCGGGAGTAACCTAAGTCCCACCGATGAGGAGGTCACGATAGCTCTGAGGCGCATCCCCGTCTACGGACCGATCGCGGCGGGAAAGAACAGTTACGCGCCCACCGACGTGATCGAGCACATCCTCTTGGCGGTCAAGCCGGGGGTCGAGGCGTGGGGTCGCTTCGTCGTCGGCGACAGCATGGAGCCCGAGTTCGAGGAAGGGGACATCGCCGTCTTCCAGGAGATGCCGTACGACAACGGCCACGGCGTCCACGCCTTCGGCCAGGGCGAGGAGCAGTTCAAGATCTACCGCAAGATTTCCGGTGCGAGCGCCGAGCTCTGGCCCACGAACCCCGACCGCGAGCCGTTCTCCGCCAAAGACTTTCAGGTCCGCGGCGTCTGCGTCAAGCGCGTCCGCTACGGCGCTGGGCGGGTGTCCGCGACATCCGCGAGTATCCGCAGGGTTACATGCACCGGTTTTAGCCGGGGACCGTGATCCGTGGACCGTCGGCCGTGGGCGGGGCATGCATCGGTCTTGGGAAGGGCAGAGGATTTTCATCAGGTAGCCGACGATGGCGGAAAGGAACCCTAAAGATGCGCGCGGAACCTGGCAAAGATAACAGTGTCCGGTTGATACACTCCTCAAGGGGAGAGTGAGGAGTGCTCCTCGCTCCCCCATTTTGTCCGCACGCTCCCCGGTCTACGGATCACGCTCCCGGCCCACGCCCCTTACGCGGCGAGGTTCATTCGGTGGACGACGCGCAGGAAAGCGTCGACGACCTCCGGATCGAATTGGGTGCCGCGGCAGCGTTCGATCTCGAGCGCGGCTTCCCTAGCCGGCCAAGCGTGCTTGTACGGCCGCTCGTGAGTGAGGGCGTCGAACACGTCGGCCACCGCGACGATACGGCCGGCGATGGGGATCTCTTCGCCTTGGAGTTGCGCTCCGTACCCTCCGCCATCCCACCGCTCGTGATGAGTCAGGGCGATGGTGTGCGCCATCTGCAGGATCTCGGAGGTGCTGCCCGCGAGGATCTGGGCCCCCGCGTCGGTGTGGCGACGGATCTCCTCGAATTCGCTCTCGGTGAGGCGGCCCGGCTTCTTCAGGACCGCGTCCGGGATGGCGACCTTGCCGATGTCGTGGACGGGAGCGGCGAGATGGATAAGGTTCGCCTCGTCCGGCGGCAGGCCGTACTCGATGGCGATCTCTTAGGTGTGGTAGCCGTCGCGCCGGCAGTGCTCTCCGGTATCGTCGTCGCGGTAGTCGCCCGCGAGGGCGAGGCGGCGAACGATCTCCAACTGGGCCTCCTGGAGCCGCTTCGTGCGCTCCTGAACCTTCTGATCGAGCCGCTCGTTTTGCCTCTCCAACTCCCGATAGAGGTGGCGCATCTCGAGGAAGTTGCGGACGCGAAGCGTGATCTCCCACGGGTCGCCCGGCTTAGTGAGAAAGTCGCTCGCGCCCAGCTCCAACGCGCTTCGACGGGCCGCTCCCGTGACGTCCGCGGTAAAGACGAGAATGGGGAGGAACCCGCTCGTCTCGCGAAGCGCCCGCAGCCTCTCGATCAGCTCGAACCCGGTAATCCCGGGCATGTGGAGATCGACGATCGCAAGGTCGGGCTTGGCAAAGGCGGCCAGCGCCTCGGCCTCCTCCGGACGGGTGGTCGATTGGATGTTCGTGTAGCCCGCCTTGCCGAGAAGCTTTTCAAGGAACAGGACGTTCATCGGGTTGTCGTCGACGACGAGCAAAGACGACTCGGGGTGCGTCGCGAGGCTTAGATCAGGCACTCTTCTTCTCCCTCGATGGGTCCAGATCCGTGAGGAGGCTCAGGAAGCCCCGCACGTCGATCGGCTTGGTCATATAGGCGGCGGCCCCGCTGGCGAGCAGACGCTCGACCTGCGAAGGGGTCGCGTCGGCGCTGACCACCGCTACGGGAATCCGCGCCAGTTTCGGATCGCCTTTCAGATGCCGGAGAACCTCTTGGCCCCCGATGTCCGGAAGATTCAGGTCGAGGAGGATCAGGTCGGGCTCGTGCTCGTGGGCCAAGTCGATCCCCACTCTCCCATCCCTCGCCACGAGGAGCCGGTACTCCGCACGGCCCTGGAGGATCTTCTCGACTAATCGGACGTTCGACGGATTGTCCTCGATGAGCAGAACCGTGCGGCGGAAGTTCGGCGCAGGCCCGCTCGAAAGCGCTTCGAGAGGAGCGGTACCCTCGATCGCCTGCAGGGGGCACCGCGCCATCGGCAGCTCGATATAGAAGCAGGTGCCCGTCGCGCACGGCTCGATCCCGATGCGGCCACCCATCGCCTCCATCAGCCGCTTGGACAGCGCGAGGCCGAGGCCCGTGCCCTCGACGGACGTCTGCTCAGCGCCGAGCCTCTCGAACGGCGTAAAGATCAGCGCCTCCTTCTCGGGAGAGATCCCGATGCCGGTGTCTTGGACGCGGATGCGCCACGACTCTTCCTTAGGCTCGATCTCCACCTCGACGCGGCCGCCGTTTACGTTGTACTTGATGGCGTTCGAGAGCAGATTGAGAAGCACCTGGAGCAGACGTTGCTGGTCCGCCATAGCGAACACGTCGCCCTTCGTGCCGTTCGGCACGACCACGGCGACTCCCTTCATTTGCGCCAAAGGGCTGAGAAGGGACGCCACCTCCCGGACGACCTCTAGGACGTCGACCGCCTCCCGCGAGATGGTCAGCGTTCCAGAGTCGATCCGTGAGATGTCGAGGACCTCGTTGATCAGCTTGAGCAGGTGGGACCCCGCCATGACGATCTGCTTCACCGAATCCTGCTGGTCTTCCGTCAGATTCTCCATCTGGAGCAACTGGCCGAAGCCGAGAATGGAGTTCATCGGCGTCCGCAGCTCGTGGCTCATGCGGGAAAGGAACTCGCTCTTGGCGCCGTTCGCCTGCTCGGCTTGCTCCCGAGCCCGCGCGAACTCCTCCAGGAGCTTGCGGCGCTCGGTAACGTCGCGGAACACCACGACTCCGCCACAGCGGGCGCTCTCGGCATCGAGGAGGGGCTGGCCGCTGACCTCGATCCACACCTCGTCGCCCAGCCGCGCCCGCTTCACCCGTATCTCTTCGTGGTCGATCGAATCGCCCTGGATTGCCCGCGCCAGCGGCAGATCGCCGGAGGCGATCGGCGTGTCGCTCCCGTCCGGATAGAGGCCATAGACTTCGGACCACTGCCCTATGGGGACGTCTTGCGCTCCTTTGCCGAGGATCCTCTCGGCCGCTGGATTAAAGTGGAGGAAGTTGCCGTGCGGGTCGGCGACGATCACTCCGTCGTTCATGCCCACGAGGACCGAGTTCAGCACCGCCGATTGGCGGCTCATCTCCGCCGTCGCCTGCTCGATGTCGTCTTTGGCCACTTGGAGCTCCGCCTGTCGCTGCGCGGTGCTCCGCATCTCGCGAAGGCCGTGGGCGCACGCCGTAATCAGGAACGCATCCTCGAAAAAGACCCATCCGGCGTGCTCCAGAAACCTCCACTCCGCGTCCGACGCCGCCCCGTAGACGGAGAAGGGGTACCATAGGCCCCGAACCAGGTGATCGACCGCAACGACCACCGAAGCCGCCACCAGGACTCGCCAGTCCCGATAGAACGCGAGGAACGCGAGCGAGCCGAAGACGTGGAAGTGCGTCTCGATGCGCCCGCCGGTCAGATGGATGAGCAGAGCGGAGAAGAGCGCCTGGGAGACGGCGATCACGAGCCGCGTGTACGCCTCACCCGGGCGGGTGACGGTTAGATAGATGGGGTAGGAGGCGAGAAGGCCGCCGAAGAGGACGGCCATCCACACATGGGGATGCGTCTGCTGCTCCGCGCCGGCCCACGTTCGGGGCGAGACGACGAGGGCGAAGACGATGGCGAGCACATATTGGATCGCCATCAGCCACGCGAACATGCGATCCGTGCGCCGATGAAGATCCGTTAGCTGGTGCCGGAAGTTCTGGGCCGCCAACTGGCTGAGCGGCGAGTCGGAAGGGAACGGCGCGGCGGGGGCATGAGTCATCGGTTCTTACCCTTCCGCCCCGAGCAGCGAGCAGCCGAATACCGGCGTCACCGGCGTCTTCGGCCTCTCTCCCTGGAGGATGGCGGCGATCGCTTCCGTCCCGCCGCTCGAGCCATAGTGCCCGCGGGCGGCGGTGAGTCCGCCGCTGAAAAGCTTCTCCCCCTGCGGGGAATAGAGGAGGACCTGCCCGGAGGTGGCGGCGGTGAACCGCTTCGCCTCGACGCCGCCCGCGTCCCGCAGAACCACCGCGCCGCGAACCCGCTTCGCCGCCTGCGCCAAGGGCCAGTCCTTCAGGCCGCCCGCGAGGCCGCGCGGCTGAACCATCACTACGTAGATCTTCAACCGCCCCGGGGAGCGCGCCGCCAGCTCGGCCAGCCCATCGACGCTCGCGCGGGTGCAGGGACAGCTTGGGTGCGCGAACATGACCGCAGTGGGACGCGTTCCGTCCAAGCCTATCTCGCGGGCCCCGGGCCACTCCGAGGGCGCCCTCGCCCCGGCTCCCGCCGTTCCCTCGTACCGCCACGCGTAGCCGAACCCGGCGCAGATGAGCGCCAGCCACACGAGGGCTGCAATAGTTCGCTTCAAAAGGGGCATCCTGCTCTCCTCGCGGTCGATAGCAAGAGTATCGGTCGCCGCGTGCGAGATAGAGAGGTGCGACCGAACCCAACGCCTCACGCGACTACGGACTAGCCACCCGCCCCAACCCCCCGCCCCGTCGGCCGCGGATCATCCCCAAAGCTGGAACGGAATCTCCGAACCCTCTCGCCCGTCTGGTTGCCACGGGCGAGGCGCCAGGGGGTGGGCGGGCAGGGAA
>JAUJNV010000026.1 GCA_030447945.1 Fimbriimonas sp.
AAGCTGGTGGATCTCTACGCGACGCTCCAGGCGCCGATGATCATCACCGACCTGAACTCGGCGGAGCTGATCAAGTACGGCGCGAACTCATTCCTCGCAATGAAGATCTCCTTCATCAACGCTCTCAGCCGCGTGTGCGAGCTGTGCGGCGCGAACGTCGCGGACGTCGCCAAGGGGATCGGCTCCGACGGCCGCATCGGCAACCAGTTCCTCCAGGCCGGACTCGGCTGGGGCGGCTCCTGCTTCCCGAAGGACGTGCAGGGCATGGTGAAGGTCTCCGAGAAGTACGGTTACGACTTCGACCTACTCCAAGAGGTCATCGAGATCAACCAGACCCAGACGAGCCACTTCATCGGCCGCATCGAGAAGCGACTCAACGGGTTCAAGGGCAAGACCATCGGCCTGATGGGCCTCGCCTTCAAGCCGAACACCGACGACATCCGCGACGCGAAGTCCCTGGACATCATCGAGAAGGTCCTCGGCGACGGCGGCCGCATCCGCGCCTACGATCCCGTGGCCACCGAGAACGTGAGGGAGCTGTTCCCGGACATCGAGTACGCCGACACGGTCTACGACGTCTCCGACGGTGTGGACGCACTCGTTGTGGTCACCGAGTGGAACGAGTTCCGCCAACTCGACCTCGAGCGCCTCGCCGCCTGCGCGAAGCAGCGCATCCTCTTCGACGGCCGCCGCGTCTACAGCAAGACCGCCGCCGAGCGAGCGGGCTTCGAGTACTACACGGTGGGGAGTCGGTAGAGCAGGGCGTTAGGCGTTGGGTGTTGGGCGTTGGGGAGAGTGATCCCAATACCCAACGCCCAACACCTAACACCCAACGCCCTCCCCCCATGAACATCGTCATCGTCTCCGACGGCGGCTACATCGCCGGCGGCGCCGAGAAGGTGGCGCTGACGACGGCGGTAGCGCTGGCGCGGGCGGGGCACAACGTGGGGGTTTTTGTCGGGATCGGGCCGGTCGATCCCGTCCTTCAGGACGTGCCGGGGCTCCAGGTCGAGTGCCTGGGGCACGAGGACTACTACCAGGCGAAGGAGAAGGGCACCGCCTTCCGCCGCCTCCTGTGGAACCGGCAGGCCAAGGAGCGGTTCGAGGCGTTCCTCGACCGGTTCGATCCGAAGGACACGATCGTCCACTTCCACAGCTTCCGGCGCATCCTCTCGACCTCGGTCGTCGCCGCCGCCGCCCAGCGCGGCTTCCCGCGCGTGATGACGCTGCACGACTTCGGCATCATGTGCCCGAACACGGCCTACTACCACTATCCCGATAAACAGCCCTGCACCTACAAGCCGCTCGGGGTGCGGTGCCTGGCGAAGCAGTGCACGCGCGAAGGCTGGGCGATGAAGGGGGCGATGGTCGCCCGGCAGCTCATGATCTCCAAGATCACGAACGTCCCCCACCTCATCCGCCACTACATCTGCGTCACGCGCTTTAGCCAGGCGCTGATGGTCCCCCACTTGCCCAAGAGCATCAACGCGGAACCCGTGCTCTATCCCGTCGACGTGGAAAAGCATCCGCCTGTCGACGCCGCCGGGAATCGGGAGTTCATGTTCGTCGGCCGAATGGAGACCGAGAAGGATCCCGTCCTCCTCGCCAAGGCGGCACGCCGGCTCGGCGTGCCCGTCACCTTCGTCGGCGACGGCCCCCAAAAGAAGGCGATTCTCGCGGCCAATCCGGAGGCGAAGATGCTCGGCTGGCTCCGGCCCGAAGGGGTGCGCGAGGCGATGGAGAAGGCGCGGTGCCTCGTCCTCACATCGCGCTGGTACGAAACGGCCGGGCTCGTAGTGCTCGACGCCCTCGCCAGCGGTATCCCCGCGATCGTGCCCCACACGTGCGCCGCCCAAGAGTTCGTGAAGGACGGCGAGACGGGCCTGATCTTCCGGTCGGGCGACGACGAGGACCTCGCGCAGAAGATGGCGATGCTCCTGGACGACGAGAAGGTGGCGGAGATGGGCCGCCAAGCCTACGGACAGTTTTGGGATCAGCCCGAGACGATGGAGACGCACGTTCGCGACCTGCTGCAGGTTTACGGGCGGATCGTCGAGACCTACAACGCCGCCTGAGCGGCTTCCTCCATCGCGGCGACCATCGCCTCCGCGCTGCGGCGCCAGGTAAAGCCGCCCGCGCTCTCGATCCCTTCCCGCACCTTTTCTCCGCGCCGCTGGGGCTCCGCAAGGCAGGCGCTCATAGCTTCGGCGATGCTCTCCTCCGAGGAGGGATTGCAGTAGAACGCCGCATCTCCCGCCACTTCCGGCAGGGAGCTCGTGTTGCTCGTCACCACGGCGCGCCGAGGGTCATCGCCTCCAGCACCGGAATACCGAACCCTCCACTAAGGACGGAAACACGAACGCTTCGCATCGCGCAAGAGAGCTGGCAGAGCATCGTCCGGCACATATCCAAGGAATGAAACCCGATCCTCCAGACCCAGCTCCCGCACCCGGTCGAAGACGGGCGACTCCTTCCAACCCTTGGCCCCCGCCACGACCAGCCCAAGCCCCTCCGCCTCCGGCCGGTCCAGGCGCGCGCGAACGCGCCGAGGAGCCCGGAGAGGTTTTCCGGGGCTCTAGCGTGCTCAAGGTGAAGAGGTACCTCCCGAACGGAACTCCCAGGGCGCCGAGATCCACCCGCGAGACCTCCTCCGGCGTCGGTCGCCGCGTCGTTGCCCAGCCCGTTGTAGGCGACCCGGATCTTGTCGGCGCGGCGCCGTAGGCGCGGGCGATCTCCCTTGGAGAATTCGCTTACCGTCACGATCCGGCGGCACTTCCGGCAGGCGTGGGCCTGGATGAGGTCTTGATACCGCCCCTGGGGGCCACGGTACAGATCGGCGTGCGTGCGCGCGAAAGCGTCGTGGATCATGCTCACGGCAGGCACCGTCGGCAGGAGGCGTGCAGGGCGGGATGGAGGGCGAACAGCACGTCCGCCCCAAGCTTCCGCGCATGCCCGGCCGACGTGGACGTGCTCCCACAGCAGCCGCTTCCAGGGGGCGAGCGAAACGGAACGCGGTGCCAGGTCATCCAAGCCGAGCGCGTCCAAGCCTCCGGCAGTTCGCAGAACTCCGGCACGAAAACGTCGTAGGTGTTGCCGTGCTCCACGTCGAGAGCTCGTTCAGCACGTGGATCATGTGCCGTCCGATCCCGGCCTTGCGGTATCCGTCGCCCGTCCAGAGCAACAGGGCCGAGACGGCGACCTTCACCGGCTCCGGACCGCGTCTTCGAACAGGGCCTCCGTGCGGTCGAGAACGCGGTCCATCGTGAACGCCCGGCCGATCCGCCGGACGCCGACCGCCATCGCCAGCGCCCCGGGCGTATCGTCCAGCACGCCGCATCTGGACGGCGAGCGCCTCGTGATCTGCCTTGTCGTAGAGCAGGCCGTGCTCTCCGTCGCGCACCACTTCCTCGATCGATCCCGCCCGGCTCCGATCAGGGGCGTGCCGCTCGCGAGGGCTTCTATGATCGTGTTCGCGAACGGCTCGCCGTAGATGCTCGCGCTGATAAAGGCCGTCGCCTCGCGCATGTGCCGCACCGTCTGGTCCCGCGTGAGCTTGCCCAGGAACCGGACCCGCGACTGCACTCCCTCCTCGGACGACCATCCGCTCGAAAGCGTCCTGCGCGCCCTTCATCCCCTTCCCCGCGATCACGAGCTGCCAAGGCCTTCCGATCCGCGCGGTGGAGGACGCCCGCCGCGCGGATCCCATGTGGGTGCCCTTGTAGAAGGCGAGCCGCGAGGCCATGAAGAAGGTTCGGCGGGCTCATGCGGGGACGACGTCACGCGAGGGGAAACTCGATCCCCCGGGGAACGACTTTCACCTGCTCCGGCGCAAAAGCCCGCCTGGAGGAACTCCCCCGCAAAAACTCGCTCACCACGACCACGTTCGTGAGGTCCAGGCTCAACTCCCGCCGGAACGTGACCGGGTGCAGGAGGCCGAGGACCGCCTTCTTCAGCCGGCCCGGGCGGGCGTAGTGGGCGATCCACTCGTCGCCGTAGTGGTAGACGACGGGGATGCCCCGCGCCGTAAGGGGCAGCGTGACGGAGGTGCCGATGCATCCAGACGTAGCCGAGGTCGAATTCCTGCTCCTCCAGGAGACGCTCCATCGCCCGCTCGTTGCTTGGGGCGAGGCGCAGCGTACTGCTCGCCGACCGGATGTTGCGCAGCCGCAGCGGAAGCTCGCGGTGCAGGCGCGTCAAGCGGAATCGTTGATCCGCATTGCCATCCAGGAAGCCCTGGGCCGTGCTCCAGCCGTCCCGGCTCGGGGCGAGGCCAAAGATCCGGTGGACCCACTCGGGCTCGCTATGATTCCCCTTGAAGCCTTCGCGAAAGGCGCTGGTGGCCACGTGCAATTGTGCCCTCGCTTGCGGAGCGCGTGGGCGAGCTTGAAGGCGTTCATCTCGAACCCGCCCTCGTAGTCCGGCGGGAGGTTGGACACCACGAGGATGCGCATCAGACCCGTTCCCGCCTGAGGGCGTCGAAGACGGCCCGCAGCCCTTCCTCCAGGCTCGTCTTCGGGTCGTAGCCGTAGAGACGCCGGGCCTTGGAGATGTCGGCGTGGGTGCGCGACATGTCGCCGGCGGGCGGCGTCACGCGCTCGATTCGGGGCTCGGGCTCACACCCGCGCCATCGTCGCGATCATCTCGGACAGCGGCACCGGGTGGTCGTTGCCCAGGTTCACGATCTGGTACCCGTCGGGGCGCTCCAGGACACGCTCGATCCCCGAAACGATGTCGCCGATGTACGTGTAGTCCCGCGCCGTGCTCCCGTCGCCAAACATCTTGATCGTCCTTCCTTCCACCAGGGCCCGTGAAAGATATCGACGGCCATGTCCGGCCGGCCCATCGGGCCGTAGACGGTAAAGAACCGTAACCCGGTCGTCGGGAGGCCGTGCAGGTGATGGAAGGCGTGCGCCATCAGCTCGCAGGCCTTCTTCGTCGCTGCGTAGGGCGAGATCGGGCCGTCCACGGGGTCCTCTTCGGAGAAAGGCACCTTCTCCTGCTCCCCGTAGACGGAACTGGAAGAAGCGTAGACGAAGTGGGCCAAGCCCTCCGCCGCCGACCGCTGGAGGAGCGATGGTCGCCGCGAGGTTGTTACGCACGTAGATCCCCGGGTCTTCCACGGAGGCCCGCACGCCCGCGCGGGCGGCCAAATGCGCGACGGCTTCGGGCCGAAAGGCGAACGCCTCGTCCAGCGTCGCCTCTTCCGCCACATCTCCGTAGAGGAAACAAAGCCCCGTTGCGGTTCGAGATCCGCGAGGCGGCGGCGCTTGATACCGGGTCGTAGGCGTCGTTCAGGCAGTCCACGCCCAGCACCTCATGCCCCTGATGGAGCGCGCGCCGGGCGAAGGCCGATCCGATATCCGGCGGCCCCGGTCACGAGAATCTTCATCCTAGGCCGCCACCTTCAGAGCCAACATCCGGTCGTATACGGCGAGAAGCGAGTCCAGGTGCGCCTCCGGCGTGGGAGGGTCCGCCCAGAAACGGTCGTAGCCGCCTTGCCCATCCGGTTCACCGTATCGTCGTCGAGCATCAGCCGCATCTTCTCGGTGAGATCTTCCACGTTGTTCGACTCGAAAACAAAACCCGTGTCCCCTTCCACGATCTCGTCTACGGAGGTCGTCACGCTGGAGACGATGGCGGGCAGTCCCCGCCCGAGCGCCTCCAGGGGCGCCAGCGGATTCACCTCGTACCAAAGCGACGGCAGCACGAAGCACCGGGAGCGGTTCAGTTCCTCGATCAGCCGGGGGCTCTGCACCCAGCCGGTCACGGTCGCCCCGGAGTAAGCCTCTTCCACCCTCTGCCGCATGACACCCTCGCCCACGAACGTCACCCGAACCCCAGCCGCTTCGCCGCCTCCACCAGGACCATCGGGTTCTTCTCCGGCGAAAGCCTCCCGGTAAAGACGAACGTGTCTTTGGCGGACATCCACCCGTGGCCCCTGCTTGACGGCGATGGGATAGCGCATCTCGTGTAACGCGGCGCCTTCCGGCAGATACGGCTCCAAGACGCGGCGGCTCTTCTTCGAGTAGATCACGAAATCGTGGATGCCTGAAGGGAACATGCGCGCGGTCCCGCTGACTGTAGTGGCGCACGAGCTGGACTCCTTTGCGAATGGGGTGGCGAGCGTCGGTGCAGTTCGTGAGCGCGCACTTGAGGGAGCCGCCTTTGATCGGGCAGACCTCGTTGGTCTTCCCGGTTCAGGAAGTGCCCCGTCAGGCATGCCACGGAGGTAGTCGTGCAGCGAGCACGATCCGGAACCCCATTTCGGCCGCGGTGTGCATGACGCTCGCCGACAGTCCGGACCACCACATGTGCGGGTGGATCACGGTCCGCGCTGGGTCTTTGGTGCTCAAGAGCCGGCGAAACGCGTCCGCCGCATCCTCGTTCCAGGCATTGCGGAGCACCTGCGGGGCCTTGAGCGGGCGCAGCTCCTTCCCGAGGCAGGCGTTCGTCAAGTTCGGCACGCTCTCGAGGTCCTCGGGCACCGGGCCGTAGTTGCTGAAGATGGTTGTGGGCACGCCCCGTTCGGCCAGCATCTGCGCGCTGAGGATCGCCGTCTTCCCCGCCCCGCCGATGATGTAGGCGTAGTCGTTCACCACGACCACCTCTAGGCTTGCTCCCCTACTCATCATCACGTTCTACGGCTTCCGAGGCCCTCGTGAGAGAGTAACCGCCGGCGCACCCCCTTAAAGGTCGGTTCTTAACGGGCGTCCAGTAAGGGGGAGACGGCATCTAGGTGAAGGAAGTAGGCCAAGGGTGCGAGGTAGAGCCCCGGCCCGAGCGAGATCGTCCGCGCGAGCCCCAAGAACCGGAGGCTTCGTAGCCGGGGCCCCAGGAATCCCGTGCCGAAGGGCCGCCCCGCCTCCCCGTAGGCCGCGAGCAGATCCACTGCGAAGCGCGTGCTCTGGGGTGGATCAGGCGGCGCGGCGCCTTGACGGACTTATCCAGGGGGATGTGCGCCCGGTCGGGGTGCCGCCGATTGACGGCGTCGATCCTGAAAACCCTTCGGCAGGAACACCCGCTCCGGCAGCGAGGAGAGGTATTCGTGCAGCTCGAAGTCGCAGAACGGAGCGTGTACCACCGGAATCGCATTGAATTTCGCGAAAGGCACCAGAGCGATCTCGCGCCGCGTCCGGTTCCAGAAGAAGTAACGCTGGACCGGAGCGGGAGCCTCCTTGTGCTTCTCGAACTCGGCCGCCACGGCCGCTAAAGCCTTTCTCGCGACAGCCTTCGGTGCAGATCAGGTCCCGCGAACTCCCGCACCAGCGCCTCGCTCGACGTGTGGTCCAACAGAGCGTTCGCGATCCGCAGAGGGTCGTCTCCCGATCGGCGTTCCAGCCCAGCCACGGCGGATGTCCCATCTGCGAGTCGCCCGCGATGCCGTCGCAGGTCTCGCTCCCCTCGGCTAGGATCGTGCCCTTCATGGCGTCCGCCCACGCCCCCTCGTCCGAGCAGAAGGAGGTCTCGATGTGATTGCGAACCTCCAGCGGCAGCCTTCTCGGGGGCTGCTTCACGACGCGGTGCGGCAGGCCGAGCTCGGCGGCGATGCGCCGGGCGAGAATCGTGTCCTCGTTGCGCCGCGGCGGGAAGTGCTGGGCGGTAACGGTGAGGCGCGGGCGCACCCCTTGGCGGACCATCTCGAACAGGAGCTGACGCGAGTCCCGCCCGCCGGAAGAGGGGGCATGACCAGCCCCTCTCCGATCGGCCGCCGGAGGATCGCCCGCTCCACGATCTCCCCTACCGCGTCCATGGCCTCCTCGCGCGCGTGGCTTCCCGCACTGGCACGCTGTGCGAGACTTGATCCAGCGTCGTTTCGCCCCCGGGACCAGGCTAGCGTCGCGCCCGGTGGCACAGCCCGGATCGCGCGGAACGGCGTCTGTTCCGGAAACGAAGAACCCGCACCGGAGAAAGACCGCGAGCGCCGCCTCGTCCAGCTCGCGCGACGCGCCCTCCAACAGCAGTCTCACCAGCGACGGCGAGACCCGGATCGAGTCTGGCGTCGCCTCGTAGAAGAGGGGTAGAGCCCGAGCCGGTCGTTGCCGGCCGCGAGCGTCGCCCCGTCCCAGCGCCACTCGGCGAACATCCCCGGTGCGGGTTTCTCCGCCGTTCCCCTCGACGGCCTCCAACCGAAGCCAGGCTGGGTCCCCTTCCACCCGGTGCTCGCCGTCCCAGCGGACGCGCACGTAGGGGCCGCGGCCGCTCGCGCAAAGCATCGTCGTCCGCGAACGTCGGCCGCCTCCGGTAGAACTCTCGCCTGCCACGGTGCGGGCAGTATGCCACACGCTTCCGTCACCACGACAGCGGCGTAGGAGTAGGCTTGGGGCGCTCCCCTTCACGATGAACGTCGTTATGGTCTGCGAGTCCGCCGAGATCGCGGGCGGTGCCGAGAAAGTCGCGGTGACGACGGCGATGGAGCTGGCCCGCCGGGGCCACCGCACCGGCTACTTCGCACCGCGCGGGAGTCGATCCCGGCCTTTAGAGGCCGGCGTGGCGCTGTCGGCGTGGGCGTGAGGAGCTTTTGGGAGGCTCGGAGCAAAGGCGAGAAGCTGTCGAAGCTCCTGAGGAACCCGGAGGCGACCGCGGCCTTCGTCCGAATACCTTCGCGGGTTCGACCCGCGCGAGACCGTGGTCCACGTCCACGTTCCGCCTCACCCTCTCCGGCGCGGGCGTGGCCGCGGCGATGGATATGGGGTTCCCGTGGTCCTGACATGCCACGACTTCGGCGTCTTCCTGCCCGACGGCGCTCCTCTTCAACTACCGTGAGCCGCCCCGTGCGAGCTTCGCCCACTCTCCGCCGCCTGCTGGCGCACCGAGTGTACAGACACCGCCGCCAAATACAAGGTGCGGCAGCTCCAAGCGACCTACAACCTCCACCGCGCCCACTTCCAGCAGCGTATCTCCGACTACGTGTTCGTCTCCGCGCACTCCCAGCGCGTTCTTGCCCTTCTGCGGAGGGCCCGGCAGCACTCTTGCCCAACCCGCAGGACCTGGTGCAGTTCCCCGCCACGGACCCGTCGCAGAACCGGCCGTTCATCTACGTCGGCCGGATGACCGAGGAAAAGGCGCCCTGGACCCTCGCGGAGGCGGGCAAGGCGCTGGGGGTTCCCGTCCGATTCGTCGGCGAGGGACCGGCGATGGGCCGAACCTGCGAAGCGAACCCGCAGGCGACGTTTACCGGCTGGCGAAGCGCGGAAGAGGTGCGCGAGGAGATCCGCAACGCGCGGGCGTGGTGCTGACCTCCTCTGGTACGAGACGGCCGGCCTGAGCGTCGCCGATGCCCAGAGCCACGGCGTGCCGGTCATCGTGCCGGATCACACCGCTCCCGTCGAGTTTATGGACCCCGGGACGACCGGTCTGACCTTCCGCGCGGGCGACGCGAGCGACCTCGCGGCTAAGATGCGAGAGATGCTGGACGACGAGAGGGTGTCGCGCATGGGCCGCGCGGCCTACGACCGGGTCTGGGGCGACCCGCCGACGATGGAGAGGCACCTGGGCCGCCTGCTTCCGATCTACGAGGGGGCGCTCCGCCGATGAAGACCCCGGAAGGCCTCCCCTCCCCCTACTTCCTTAAGGTGGGCGACGATTGGGGACCGGCGATAGCGCTCCTGAAGTCCCTCCCGCCTTGCTGGCTGCGGTTCGACCCCTTCTGGGAGATCACCTTCGAGCCGGAGCGGCTGAACGACACGAAGCGGCTCGACCGGATCATCGCCGAGGTTGGACGGATGAGGCATGGATTGGTGATGCGGTCTGTCCCTTGCCCCCATCCCAACGCCGATGGGTGGCAGCGCGTCCAAGGCGGCAAGTGGCCGGACTGGATGCGCCCCCTGGCGGCTCTGGCCTCCATCCGGAAGACGACCCAATGCTCGTCGACCACACCGTCCGCGGCTGGAAGGCCCAAGGGCGAAGCATAGCCGACCTCCGCTTCGCCTGGTGGAACGAGCCGGCCAAGGGGCACGCGTCGGGGCCACGGGTAGGCAACTTGGCCACGGGCGACTGGGGCGAGGAGTTCCACCGCGCGAGCAGCGCGATCCTCGTGGACGGCGGCGGGGTGAACTTCCGCGGCTGCAGTTGTGCGGCCCCACCCTCTCCTTGGCGAGAAGGGGCACGAAGAGCGAGAGAGCTGGCGTCCGTCACCGGCGGGAAGAACGGCGGCTGGTGGGAAAGGATCGACCGCCGCGCGTTCAATTCGGGCATCTACTTCCCCAGGGGCCTCCCGCTGAGCAAAGGCGTCGGGCGGTACAAAACGGGAGACGCAGCGGCGGTGGACATCATGCGCGCCCTGAAGGTCCCCGCGCCCCGGGACCGAGTGGACATCCACGAGTGGTACGCAACGCCCGGCTCGCTGGACGGCCGGACAAGCCGTACAACGAGAAGGACCGGGGCGAGGCCATCGCCTCCTAGGCTACGCGCTGGACAAGGTCGAGGGTCTGGACCTCAAGCTGTTCTTCTCCCTGATCAACTACACGGGCGACCCGCAGCGCGTCTCGCCGTACGAGCTGTACGGCGTGGCCAACAGTCCCGCCCTCGAAGGCCTCCGACGATGGCTTGCCCGGGGCTAAGCGGTTGCTTTGCGGCGGCTTTGCGTGGCCGAAGGCCTTTCCCGCCACGCCGGGCCACGCCAGGCCACCGCAAAGCCACCGAGTCGCCAGCAGCGGAGATAGGAGGTAGAACCCGGCCTCCGCGCCGATGCTCCACGTCGGGTGGTTCCACACCATCGACGTCGCGGGGACGAGTTCTGCACGAGGAACAGGTGCGCGAGGACCGTCTGCGGGAGTGCTCCCGCGCCCAGACCTCGTGTACGTCGGACGGGCGCTCCAGAAAGAACCGCGGGAGTAGCAGCAGCGACAGCGCGTACACCGGATAGATTCGCGCGGACCGGGCGACCCAGAACTGGCGGGGTTTGATCCTCCCTTCCTGCAGACGGTCGAGGTAGTTGTAGGCGAGGATGAAGCCCGAAAGGATAAAGAAGAGGTTCACGCCTACGTCGCCGTGATAGATGAAATGGGCGAGCGGGCCCCGGAAGATGGTCCGCGAGGCCCTCCGGATAGTGTCGCAGCACGACGACGAGGGCGGCGAAGAACCGCAAGGAGGTCAGCGACAGGAGGTGCTCCGGAAGAGAAGGGGTCCTGGCAGCGGGAGCCGTGCCCACGCTCTGCGCAGCTGTGTCATTCTCTTCCTTCGCCGATACGTCAGACTCAATGGTGATTATGGCGGTCCCGACGGCATTCCTCGGCTGGCGAGAGGCGGTCGCGAAGGCGCGTGAACGTCCTCATCGTCAGCGACCACGGCCGCGTCGTGGGCGGCGCGGAAAAGGTCGCCCTGAGCACGGCGGCAGCCCTCCACGACGCGGGAGCGAACGTGGCCCTATTCGCGGGAGACGACGGGCTCGATCCGCTCATCGAGGCCCGCCCTAACATTAGCACGCGATCTCTGGGGCTCCCGAACTACTGGAACCGCTTCTTCGGAGTCCCCAAGTCTCGCAAGCTCGGCCTCCTCCTCGGCGACCCGGTTCGGGCGTGCGCTCGCGGAGTTCCTCAGGGGCTTCTCACCGGTAGACACCGTCGTCCACGTCCACAGCTACCGCTCGAAGCTGGGTGCGGGCGCGCGTCCGTGCCCCTCTCGATGGGCTTCCCGACCGTGCTCACGCTGCACGACTACGGCTACGTGCCCTATCTCGACCTTTTACATCTATCCCGAAGGACGCATCTGCACTCTGCGGGGCCTCTCCCGAGACTGCCGGAAGTGCCAGTGCATTGCTCCGGGTGCGGACAAGCTGAAGGCTCTGCACGTCGCCCGCCTCGCGGGGCAGCGCTACACTCTACCGAGTGCCGCAGCGCCTGCGCCACTTCATCGCCGTTTCTCAGTTCAGCCTGGACGTCCTCCAGGCCTACCTGCCGCCGAGGGCGGAAGCGCTGGTCCTACCCAATCCGGTCGACACCGAAGATCTCGGCCCCTCGGAAGTGTCCAACCATCGCCGGATGCTCTTCGTCGGCCGGCTTACCCGGGAAAAAGACCCCGTTACCGTCGCCTTGGCGGCGCGCGAGGCGGGCCTGCCGGTCGCCTTCGCCGGTGACGGCCCCATGGCAGCCGACGTCCGGGAGGCGAACCCGGAAGCGGAGACCCTCGGCTGGGTGGAGCCGGAAGACGTTCGCCCGCTCTACCGCCGGGCGCGGGCGTTTGTGATGGCCTCCACCTGGTACGAGACGGCGGGGTTGGTCGTCCTGGAGGCGCTGAGCCAGGGGCTGCCCGTCGTCGTCTCCGACAAGTGCGCCTCGCGGGAGTACGTCGAGGACGGCGTCACAGGGCTCTGGTTCGAAGGCGGCAACGTGAGCGACCTTGCCGCAAAGATGCGACGGCTCGACGACCCCCAGCGCGCGGCGCAGATGGGGAGGACCGCCTACGAACGGTTTTGGGGCGATCCGCCCACCATGGACGCTCACCTGCGTCAGCTGACGGGCCTCTACGAGCGGATGCTGAGGGAGGGCCGGTGAGGATCGGGCTTCAAGCTTTCGCGCTGCAGACGGCGGACGACTTTCGCAAGGCGGGCGTGGCGCGCTACACGGTGCGCATGGTTCGCGCATTCCTGGAGACCGCGCCGCAGCACGAGTACGTGATCTTCGTGAGGCCGACGCTCGAAGCGCCGGCGGAGTGGACACGGTTTCCGAACGTGAAGGTCGTCCGGACCTGGCCAAAGACGCGGTCGTGGAACCTCGTCGGGCGCGAGCTGGAGCCCGTTCGCCACCGCCTCGACGCCTACCTCGCCTTCACCGGCACCCTGCCCCGCCTGTCGACTTGCCTCCGCGCGGGAACGGTCCACGACATCTTCTTCCTCACGCACCCCGACCTCTACACCGAAGAGGACCGCCGCATCCATACGGGGCAGGGCGTGTCGCTGATTCGCCGCGCGGACCTGCTGTTCGCGGTCAGCGAGTTCACTAAGGCGGAGGTCGTCCGGGTCCTGGGGGTTCCGCCCGCGAGGATCGTCGTCGCGCCGAACGGACCCGGCAACGACATCGCGCCTCTGGACGCCGCAACGGCGCCCGACCCGGGCCTCCCGTTCCGCCGGTACATCCTCACCCTCAGCACCGTCGAGCCGCGCAAGAACCTCCCGCGCTTGATCGAGGCGTTCGGACGGCTGGCGTTCGACCCCGCTTTAGCGGACGTGGGACTGGTGGTGGGGGGTGGCAAGGGCTGGAAGGCGGAGGCGGTGTACGAGACGGTGGCGAGGCTGGGGCTGGAAAGCCGCGTGGCATTCCTCGGGTATGTGCCGGATGCCGATCTACCCTCGCTCTTCGCCCACTGCGAGCTATTCGCGCTGGCCTCGACCGCCGAGGGGTTTGGAATTCCGGTGTTGGAGGCGATGCTCGCCGGCGCCCCCGTGGTGTGCAGCAACGGCGGCGCGCTGCCGGAGGTCGCGGGCGACGCGGCCCGTTACTTCGACCCTCTCAGCGTCGACTCCACCACCGCGGCGCTCAGAGACGCTCTCGAGGACCCGCGCCCACGCGACTTCTGGACCGTGCCGGCACTTCGACGGGCGCAAGGCTTCACCTGGGAACGGAGCGTCGGCATCATGCTGGAGGCTCTCCAATCGCGCCGCCGCAAATAGAACCGCGCTAATTTCCCGGCCGTTGCCGCGTGCGCATGCGGGAGACGAGCTGCATGTGGAACGGCAAGTCGGGCACGGCGCGAGCTTCCTCTTCCCACGTTCGGGAGATGAGGGCGAAGAGCAGCGCCATCTGGACGCCCGGCTGTACGTACACGAGGAAGTTCGTGAAGTACAGCACCACGACGTAACTGACGTACACCAAAAAGAGGGCGGTCAGCATCTGCTGCCGCTCGGGCGGCTCGTACGGGTCCGCGAGCACCCGGCCCAGAAAGAAGAGAATCACCAGCAGCGCAACGCCGAAGATGACCATGCCGATGATGCCAAAGCACGCGAGGACGAGCCGGTAGGAGCTGTCCATCACGTAGTTGGACCACTTATCGAATCCCACCGCGAAGTCCGGCGATGTGATCATGAGGTTCGAGTCCGCGCCGATGCCCGTCCAGGGCCGGAGTTCCCAGATCGGCGCCAATTGGCTCCACGACTTCTCACGACGCACGTCGAGGGATCGGTCTCCCTGGATCTGCGTGCTCATGGCATACGAGAACTTCTGCGGGAAAGCCACGACCGGGACGGCGAAGGCGAGCACCGCGATCGCAACGTACACCCACGCTATCTGCTCCCTTCGCCGCAGCGAGAACCAGAAGGCGGCGCCCCACAGGAGGCCGAGGCCAAGGTAGAAGGTGGGGTACTGGGCGGCCACCACCACGCCAGAGAAGAAGAGGAAGCCGACGAACTCCAGAGGCGTCAGAGGGCGCGTGCGCAGGCGCCCCACCAGTAGCGACAGGCCGATGATTCCCTGGAAGCTCAGGAAGCTGGGGAAGTTGGTGAGGCCGCTGGGGCGAAAGCCGCGGGCTCCCTCTCCGCCGCTGCCTTGGATAAAGCCCAGCGTCGGCATCACGCCCAAGAATTGCGCCAATCCGACTAGACCTGAGGGCACGGCAAAGAGCGCCCACGACCACATGATCACGCGCCGCGCGCCCGGGTGCGCGTACACGAACATCGAGGTCGCAACGTAGAGCGACAAGAAATATAAGAGCCAGATGTGCGCGTAGGCGTTGCCCTGCACCAGCCGCCCGGTCTCGGCATGCATCAGGATTGTGGCCGCCACCGCCCACACCTGGAAGAGGCACACCAGTCCAAAACTGGCCGACAGGCGCAGCGGGAGCCGGAACACGGCCACCGCAAAAAGGATGAAGAGGATGTTACTCGCGAGCGACGTGTACCGGAGGTAGGAGACCGTGCCCCACCCAGGGGGGTAGATCGCGAGCAGCGATCCCATGAGGGTGTTGAGGCTGCCCCACATGACGAACAGCCGCCGCAGGCTCCCCAGGCGCTGGGCCGGGTCCCACGCGCGTAGCGTGCCCCGCCGAAAGCCCGAACCCGCCGCGACCGCCCCCATGCCTCTTCCTTAGGTCCGGACCGCCAGATCCCGCGTCTTCGGGGAGAAAGGCTCCTCGGTCGGGGAGGCGTGGGTGAGCACGATGCTCACGTCCTTGGCGCCCGCCTTGCCGAGGATCTCCTGAGCCACGGGAATCGTGCGGAAGCTCGTGTACTTCGCCGAGACCACCAGGCAGGTCTCGTCCATGTAGCTCGCCACTCGCGGGGCGTCGGCGTACTCCGTGCACGGCGGGAGATCGAGCACGACCACATCGGCCTTCGACCTCATGTCTTCCACGAACGCGCTGAGATGCGTCGTCACGTACTCTGAAAGGCTCGCGGCGTTCTTCGTCCCGGCGGGCATCACCGAAAGGTTTTCGTGAGCCGTTCCGGTAGCGGGGTCCGACTCGGCCGAAGGGAGCATGTCGGCGCTCAGGATGTCCGAGACGCCCGGCTTGCCCTCCAACCCGAAGAGGCGCGTCGTCTCCTGATTCTGAGGTCGCAGTCCACCGAGAGTCCGCACGCCTGTCTGGGCGAGCGCCACCGCGAACTCGGCGGCGGCGGCGGATGCTCCCACCGACTCCCGGCGCCCGTAAACATGATCGTCCGTTCGCCTGGCGTGCTAACAGGGAAGAACGCCATAAACCGAAAGCTTTCGACAGGTTTATAGCCGCCCCTCCTCAGGCCCGCCAGCCTCCGCCGCATCAGACCGCCGGGCAGATCGGCACCGCGGCCGCGATGGGAGGCTCAGAGCTCGGCGAGCTGCCAGGACGTGTGGACCGGCTGGCGGAACGACTCGACGGCGAAGGAATGAGAGCAGCCCGAGAGCCGCGCCGGCGATAGCGGCGAAACCCGCCCACTTCTCCGGGTCCGGCGATACCGGGTCGCCGATATTAGCGGGGTTCGCGTACCCGATGACCGTGCCCATGTTGGCGGTGCCCGTGTCGAGCTGCGCGTGTCTCGGCGAGCGTCTTCAACTCGGTGTAGCGCGTGCCGCGGATCTCCTGCTCGCGGTTCAGCCGAGCGAGCTCCTTTTCGTTGAGGGGGATCTTCGCGATCTCCGCCTTACGCTCGGCGAGGCTCGTCTGGAGGCTGGCGATCTGACCGGCAAGCTCCACCTCCTGGGACTGCGAAATGCTCAATCGGTTCTGCATCTCACGCCGCACCGGGTCGGAGGCGATGGTCGCGCTACCGGGCCTTAACTGTGACGGCTTGTAGGCCTCCAGCCGCTTCTTGGTGGCTTGAACGGCCTCTTTTGCGCGTTGGACGTCCGAGCGTCGTCCAGGTAAGTCTGGAGAAGGGCAATCACCTGCGCCTCCTGACGCGCGCTAGATCATGCTCCAGGGCTAGCACCGTCAGGTGTACGGAAGTCGACGTGACCGTTTCGGGTTTCGCCGGTGCGGCCGCGAGCTGCCTCCTGATCTCGGCGCTCTCTGCCTTTGCCGCCTGGAGCTGCCCCCGCAGGGTGGCGATCTGAGCCTGTAAGGCGGACTTCTCGCCTGCGAGATTCTGGTTGACCGTCGAGAGTTCAGAGATATTGTGCGCCGTCTTGTACCCTGGAACCGGTTCTCCGCCCGCCGCAGCTCGGCCTCGGCGGCGGCGGTCTGGTTGTCCAGCGACCGCACGACTTCCTTCAGCACACCCTTCCCCTGCTGGTCGCGAACCCTGTTGTACTCGTGCGCGACGGCGTTCGCCAGATCGGCCGCGAGTTGCTTGGACTCCGCCCGGGCGCGGATCGCGTCAAGACCTTCGACACTTCGGGCTGGTACTGGTTGCTTCCCGGGGGGACGATGACGTCGTACATCATGTACAGGCGATTGATCACGTCTCCGCTCAGCAGATTCCGGTCGCCGGTCTGCTTCGCCACCCGCTCCACTGCCCGCACGAAGAGACCCTCGCTCTTCAGCACACCCGCCTCGCTGTCGATGCCGATCGCGTTCACGGGCTGGAGCAGCCTCCGAATCGTCTTCGGGAATCGTGTTGTCGCTGCGGGCTGCAGCGCGGATACCTGCACCTCCGTCCGCGCCTCGTAGATCGACGGCTGGCGCTTCGCGAGGAAGTAGCCGAAGACGAGACCGACGACCATAAAGATCAGGGCACGCCGAAGATGGACCTTGTACATAAATAGATTTCCCTTACCGGTCGGGCAACGCGATGCCCCGCCCTTCCGTTCCCCGAGACGGCCGTTGAGCACACCCGAAAGGCGGTAGACGCACCCAAACTAGTATATCAGCCTGATCCGTCCCCGTCTGCAGGACAACTCGGTTTTAGGTTTTGGGGTTTGGGTTTTGGGTGCAGGTTGAGAAACATCGGCTCTCCATCCCCCTCCCATTCCAAAATCCAAAACCTAAAATCCTAAAATCTACAATCTACAACTCTCCCCTAGACCCCCCTTTGTCTTCCCTCCGTTTCCCAGCGCCAGGCCGTGCTCACGATCGTGCGCAGGTCGCTATGCCGCGGCGCCCAGCCGAAGACCTCGAGGGCCTTCGGGCGTCCGCATAAAGCTCGGGGGTCTCCCCGCGGCGCGGAGCCTCCCGCACCGGTACGGGGCGGCCGCCGACCGCCTCCACTTCTTCGATGATCTCTCGCACCGTCTGGCCCCGTCCCGTGCCGAGGTTGACCGCGGTGCTCACGCCGCCCTGCTCAAGATGCTCCAACGGCGCGCGCGGACGTGGGCGTCCGCGAGGTCAGCGACGTGAATATAGTCGCGGACGGCCGTGCCGTCGCGCGTCGGGTAGTCCGTGCCAAAAAGCTCGACGACGTCCTTCTTCCCAGCGCGGCGTGCATGACATTCGGAATGAGGTGCGTCTCGGGGTCGTGCACTTGCCGATCTCTCCGTCCGGGTCGGCGCCGGAGGCGTTGAAATACCGAGGGCGACATGCCGGAACGGGTAGGCCCCGCTGTACCAGCGGAGAAACTTCTCCCCATCAGCTTCGTGTCCCCGTAGGGCTGATCGGCACCTGGGGATGGTCCTCCGGGAGCACGGCACCTGCTGCGCACCCCGTAGGTCGCACAGGAGGAGGAAAAGACGAACCGCTCGATGCCACTGTCGACGGCGGCGTCGAGCAGGGCGAGCATCGCCGTGCGGATTATTGCGGAAGTACTTGCGCGGATCCTTCACCGACTCGCCCACGTAGGCGTTGGCCGCGAAGTGGACGACGGCCTGAACGTCGTGCTCCCGCAGGGCGCGGTCCACCAGCGCCCGGTCCCCCATATCTCCCGCAACGAGCGGGCCGAACTTCGCTGCCCAGTCGTGCCCCATGCTCAGATTGTCGAGCGCGACCGGTGTATATCCCTCCTGGGCCAGACGCTTGCACGTGTGGCTCCCGATGTATCCCGCCCCGCCCGTCACCAGCACCGCTCCCTTTCCTGCCATCCTTAGCCTCCTCTTTCCCCGAGCGCCTCGTAGTACGCCCGCTCGTTCCCGACCGCCATCGCTTCCGGGAACCGCGACGCCACCGCCGCCGCCTGCGCGCCCATCCGGGCGCGCCAAGCGGGGTCTCGCGCCAGAGCCGCCAGGGCTTCCGCCGTCGCCGCCTCGTCTTCGATGGACACGAGGAACCCCGCCCCGTTCCCTCCAGCAGGTCCCGCGCGATTCCCGTGGGCGTCGACACCAGCGGCACGCCGGCCCGCCCCGCCTCCACCAGCACGAACCCGTAGCTCTCGTAACGGCTGGTCAGCAGCAGGGCGTCGAACGCGGGCATGAGGGGCCGCGCGTCGAGCGGGGCTGGCATGATCAGCCGCTCACCTACCCCCATCTCATCGGCCAGCGCCCGCGCCGGGGCTCCTCCTCCCGTCTCCGATCATCACCAGTCGAACCTGCGGATCGGTCTCACGCAGCGATCCGAGCGCTCGAACGGCGACCTCTGGCGCTTTTGCGAGGCGAGCCGTCCCACGAAGCCGACGGCGAAATCTCCCTCGGCGAGCCCGAGCGCCGCCCGCGCCTCCGCGCGGGGCAAGAGTCGCTCCATGCGCGTGCCCATCGGAACTACCACGATCCGACTCGGCGGAAGGCCGATCTCTAACATGTGTCGGCGCTCGTCCTCGGACACCGCCACGATTCGATCCGTCAGCCGGGCCAGCCCTCGCTCGATGCGGCCGTAAAGCGCCCGCTTCCTCCGGCCTATCTTCGGGTCCATCGTGGCCAAAGCGTTGGGCGTATAGAAGCGCACGCCCGGCCGGCCCCGTGCCGCCAAGCGAAGCACGACGCCCGCCTTTGGAGCTGTGCGCGTGGAGCACGTCGAACGGGCCCTGTTGCCGAAGCACCCGGCGCATGGCCCCGATCGAGGCCACGTCGGATGGTCCGGGCGCCCGCTGCATCGGGACCTCGCTCAGGGCGATCCCGAGTCCAGCGCGCGTCCGCCAGGAACCGCCGGAACACGTCGTCCAGGCGAGAGCGGGAGTAGGCGAGATGCATCCGGTGGCCCCGCTTCGCCAGTTCCGTCGCCAAGTCGATCACGTGCCGCCCCACGCCCGCATTGCACGTTTCGCACGCAAAGAGCACCCGCAGGCTCGCCCTCAGCGGAATCCTCCCGCGGACTCGCGCCAGTGGCGTAGCGCCGAGTCGAGGTCCGTCTGGAAGCGAAACCCACGCTCCAGGAGCACCTTGGGCTGAATGTGCGTCGAGCGCATCAGCTTGAGCACCCGGTCGGGATGGACGTCCCCCTTCCGCCCTCCCGGCTCTGCAGCGCCAGCGTCCGCGCCGCGGCGAGCATGGCCCACGCGGGGGCGGTACCCCAGGGCCGCCGGAAGTCGCCCACGCGGCAGAACGCCTCGCAGATTTCGCGGATCGTCGCCGCGTGGGGATAGCTGTAGTTGTAGAGCAGGAACCGCTCGTCCAGCCCGCCCATAAACCACAGGCTCCGTACAAGGTCGACGACGTACCCCGCCGACTTCACCGTGTCGGACCGGCCGGGATAGAGAAAACCTCTCGCCAAGGTCCTCGCCAGCCGCGTGTAGTTCCCATCCTCGCCTTGCCCGAAGATCACCGCCGGGCGCACGATCAGCAGCTTTCGCCCGGGGTCCTCCTCCAGCCACACCCGATGGAGCGCCTCCGCGCGCTTCTTGGACTCGCCGTACGGCGTGATCGGCTCTAGCGGCGAGTCCTCCGTCCGGGGCTCCTCGTTCGGCCCGTAGACGGACATCGTGCTCGTGAACCAGACCGTCGGCACACCCGCGGCACGGCAGTAGTCGAGCACGTTCGCCGCACCGGTATCGTTCGCGTCGAAGTAATCCTGGGCGGGAAAGCCCGGCTCCCGGGCGATGGCCGCCAGGTTCACGACCACGTCGGCCGGCTCGAAGAGCCCCGGCCCCAGCGGGTGCCGGATGTCGCACCGGCGGTAGGTCGTCCGCTCTTCTACATCGGGTGCGGGGGCCTTCAGGTCGCCGATCTGCACGTCGGCCACGCCCTGTTCCAGCAGGAACCGAACGAGGTGGGTGCCGATAAACCCGGAGCCGCCGAAAACCAGGAAACGCATCCCCGTGAAGTCCGGCGGGTCGGGCAGGGCGGTCATGTCCGCGCCCCTAGTACGCTCCGTTGCCGGAGAGGACGGCCTTGGGTGTGCGGGCGAGGATCCTCAGGTCCGTCATCAGGCACGCGTTCTCGATGTACCGGTGGTCGAGCGCCATCCACTCCTCGAACGTCAGATCGCTCCTTCCTCCGATCTGCCAGTAGCAGGTGATCCCCGGCTTCACCGCCAGGCGCGCCCGCGCGTACTCGTCGAAGCACGCCACCTCGTAGGCGTGCAGAGCCCGCGGCCCCACCAGGCTCATCTCGCCCGAGATCACGTTCAGGAGCTGCGGCAGCTCGTCGAGGCTGTACCGGCGCAGGAGGCGCCCACGGGGGTGACGCGCGGGTCGTTGCGGATCTTGAACACGGGGCCCTGGTGGTCGTTGCGGGACCAGAGCTCTTTCACCCGCTCGTCCGAGCGCACGAACATGGAGCGGAACTTGTACATGTGGAAGGTGCGCCCGCCGAGCCCCACGCGGGTGCCCCGGTACAGCACCGGCCCCCGGCTCGTGAGCCGGACGACGAGCGCGATGAGCACGAACAGCGGAAAGCCCACGAGCAGGAGCGCCGCGCCGAGGACGAGGTCCAGGGCACGCTTCCAGAAGGCGTGGCTCACCGGCAACGGCTCCACCCGCGGAATTTCCTCCACCGGCTCGGGCCGGTATACGCTTCCCGCCGGAGCGCAAGGCGCCACCGTCAGCACGGGGGGAAGCGGATGGTTCACTCGGCTCATACTTCCCTTAGTATCGGATCGTTGTGCGCCCGTCCTCCGTCCGTCTTCCAAACACCCGGTAACCAATCTCCAACTACCTAGTCTGGCACGGCTCGTGCCAAACGAGGCCTCCCGGAAAAACTTTGCTCACCATCTGCGTCCCCATTTTTGGCGAAGCCCACTTGCTTCTACAACCTATGCTATTCAACCGTTACTGATTTTGCCAAGTTCCTCGGCTGATCGATCTCGCACCCGTTGATCCGGGCGACGTGATAAGCCAAGAGCTGTAAAGGGATGATGGAAAGGAGGGCGTTGAGGAAGTCGTAACGAGTGCTCGGGATCTTCAGGACGTGGTCCGCCGCCTTCCGTCAGCATATCCTCCCGCGTCGTCAGCGCGACGATGGTGCCCCTCGCGCCTGAACCTCCTTCATGTTGCTCACCACCTTGTCCCTCGTGTTCGGAGCCGTCGCCCCGAAGATCCCGCCACGCCCGGCCGAACGAGCGCGAGCGGACCGTGCTTCATCTCTCCGGCGGGCGACTCCTGGGTTGGGACGTATGCGATCTCCTTGAGTTTCAGCGCGCCCTCGAGCGCCACGCAGGCGTCGGCGCCCCGGCCCAGGAAAAAGCACAGCGGCATCCGCCGCAGCGCCTCCGCCAGACGCGCCACCTCCGGCTCCAGCCCTAGCACCTCGTCCGCCCGCTCCGCCATCCGGCCGAGGTCCTCGACCCACTCTTCGATGCGGACCCCCGGCACCTCCTGAACCTGGGCGATGTGCAGCGCGAGCAAGGTGAGCACGAGCACCTGGGCGGTGTACGCCTTGGTGCTGGCCACGGAGATCTCAGGCCCCGCCTGCGTGTAGACCGTGCGATCGCACTCTCGCGCGATGCTGGAGCCGACCGCGTTCACCACACCCATCGTCCGGATGCGACGCGACTTGCAGAGGCGGAGAGCGGCCAAGGTGTCCGCCGTCTCCCCCGACTGGCTCACGAAGATCGCGAGCGAGCGGGGACTGAGCACGGGATCGCCGTAGCGGAACTCGCTGGAGTAGTAGACGTCGGTCGGCAGCCGTAGCAGGCTCTCGAAAAGATGCTTCCCCATGAGCCCGGCGTGGTAGGCGGTGCCGCAGGCGCTGATGTTCACCCGGTCGATCTCCGTCCAAACGTGCTCCGAAAAGATCCCCTCCAGCCGCACCCGCGCCCCCTCCATCCTCCCCGCGAGGACCTGCCGGACGACCTGAGGCTGCTCGTGGATCTCCTTGAGCATGAAGTGCTCGTACCCCCCTCGCTCCGCCGCCGCCACGTCCCAATCGATGTGGGTCGGCCGCAGGGGAAGCTCGCGTCCGTCGCCGTCCATCAGGCGGATTCCGTCGACGGTCAGCACCGCCAGGGTGTTCTCGTCCATGATCACGACCTCGCGCGTGTAGGGGAGCAGCGCCGGGATGTCGCTCGCCAGCATGCTCTCGCCATCACCCACCCCCAGGACGAGCGGGCTCGCGTTCCGCACGGCGACGATCTTGCCTGGCTCCCGACGCGATGTCGCGACGAGGGCGTAGGCGCCCCGCAGCCGCTGGGCCGCATGACGAACCGCCTCCTCGAGGGAAACGTCCTTCGCATACTCCTCGCCGATGACGTGCGCCGCCACCTCCGTGTCCGTCTGCGACCGGAACCGGTGGCCGCGGTCGAGCAGCTCCTGGCGCAGGTCGAGGTAGTTCTCGATGATGCCGTTGTGGATCAGTGCGACGTCTTCCGTCGCGTCGTAGTGGGGGTGCGCGTTCTCGTCCGTCGGCGCACCGTGGGTCGCCCATCGCGAGTGGGCGATCGCCAGCGGGGCCCGCGGCCCGTCCTCGCCGAGCGCCTTCCCCAGCTCGGTGAGCTTGCCCGCCTTCTTGAGCACCGCGATCACCCCGTCCCGGGGAAAAGCGATGCCCGCGGAGTCGTAGCCGCGATACTCCAGCCGCTTGAGCTGATCGAACACCACGTCGACGGCATTCCGAGGCCCGATGTAACCGGCGATGCCGCACATGCCCCAAGCGTATCACACGCCCCTCGTGTGCCATGCTGATGCCCGTCCAAATCGAGCGGACGAGGGGCCATGGGGAAAACCGCGCTGGTGACGGGGGTGATGGGTCAGGACGGGGCATACCTGGCCAGGCTCCTTTTGGAGAAGGGATACCGGGTCGTCGGAACCCACCGCCGCAGCTCGACCTTCAACCCGTGGCGGCTGGAGCACCTCGGAATCGCCGACAACGTCGAGCTGATCCATTTCGACCTCGTCGAGCACGCGAACATGGCGCGCACCCTACGGCAGGTCCGTCCGGACGAGATCTATAACCTCGCGGCGATGAGCTTCGTCGCCATGTCCTTCGAGCGCCCCACCCTCACGGGCGAAGTGGATGGGATGGGCGTCGCACGGCTGCTGGAAGCCACCCTCGACGAGTGCCCCCAAGCACGCTTCTACCAAGCCTCGAGCTCCGAAATGTTCGGCAAGGCGCGAGAGGTCCCCCAGACGGAAGAGACCCCCTTCTACCCCCGCAGCCCTTACGGCACAGCCAAGGTCTTCGCGCACTGGATGACGGTGAACTACCGCGAGGCGTACGGCCTCCACGCCTCCTCCGGCATCCTCTTTAACCACGAGAGCCCCCTGCGAAGCCTGGAGTTCGTGACGCGCAAAATCACGGCGTCCCTGGCCAGCGTCCGCCACGGCCACCAGAAGATCCTCGAGCTCGGCAACATGGACTCGGAGCGGGACTGGGGCTTCGCTGAGGACTACGTAGAGGGCATGCATCTGATGCTCCAGCAGGAAGATTCGGACGACTACGTGCTGGCGACGGGGCAGACCAGGACGGTCCGCCATTTCGTAGAGGTCGCCGCTGGGGCCCTGGACTTCGAGATCGTGTGGGAGGGGGCAGGCCAGGCGGAGATCGGGCGGGACCGCAAAAGCGGGAGCACGATCGTTCGCGTAAATCCTGCCTTCTATCGTCCAGCCGAGGCTGCGCTTCTCGTGGGCCAGCCGGAAAAGGCCCGCGAGCGTCTGGGTTGGCGGCCTCGCACGTCGTTCGAGCAACTGGTCGAGAAAATGGCCCGAGCGGACGACGACCGCGCGCGACAAGGGCGCATCCTAAACTAAGAGCCTCCGACCAAACCGACCCGGAGCGCCGGCTTCCGCCCGCTAGGAGCCGGCGTCGGTATTGTTAGAATATGGACCGATCCCCAGAGGCTCTAGATCCGCCAGACCCTTCGTGACGCTCTGCTAGCCCTGCATCACTGTTCCTTAACCCTCAACCCCCACCCCTCATCCGTCATCCCGCGCCCCGGGCCGGAGCAAAAGGCGACCGGCCCCCGGCTTGCGGTTCCCCAACGCCTCCCAGCCGAGTACAATGCACGCGCATTGAGCACGACCTTGAGAGGAGACCCGTTCGCTTGAGCCAGGCGCCCAGCCTGGCGCAGAGCTTCCGAGAGGAGCTTCGTCATGCCTCGTCGGTGCTCATCGGCTCGCACCTGAACCCTGACGGCGACGCCCTGGGCTGCTCGCTCGCGCTCGGGCACTACCTCAACACGATCGGCGTGGAGAACGAGATCGTCTGCCACCACCCCGCGCCCCGCAATCTCCTCTTTCTGCCCGGCGTTAACCGGATCCGTCAGGTTCCCCGGGAGGAAAAGCACGACCTGGGAGTCGTTCTGGATCTGGATTCGACGGACCGCCTGGGGAGCACCGAGCAGTTCTTTGCCCAGTGTCCCCGCACGATCGTGATCGATCACCACGTCCCCCACGAGGCCCCGGGCGATCTGCGGATCGTCGACACGAGCGCGCCCGCCACCGCTGTCATCCTGACCCGCCTTCTCCTGGAGCTGGATGCGAACATCACGGCGGACATCGCCACCTGCCTCCTGACCGGGATCGTCACGGACACGGGTTCCTTCCGGTTTCGCAACACCACGCCCGAGGCGCTCCACCTCGCTGCGGGTCTGATCGAGCGAGGCGGCAACCTGGCCCTCATAACCGAGGAGATCTTCCAGTGCAAACCGTTGGGAGCCGCCCGGCTCCTGGGGCGGGCGCTGGAGGGGATGCGCCTCGCGTGCGACGATCGCCTCGGGTGGAGTGTGCTGAACGCCCGCGACTTCGAGTCCGCCCAAGCTCGCGACGAGGACACCGAGGGGTTCGTGAACGAGATCCTGTCCATCGGCTCGGTCGATATCGCGGCCCTCCTGCGGGAGCCCACGCCCGGGAAGGTGCGTTGCTCCCTCCGCTCGAAGGCCCAGTACGACGTGGCCGCCGTGGCCCGGACTTTCGGCGGGGGTGGGCATCGCAATGCGGCCGGATGCACGTTCGACTTCGCGCTGGAGGAGGCCGAAGCTCGGCTTGTGGAGAGGCTGAAGGCTTGCTTGGGGTTCTGCTAGTCGCCAAGCCCTTGGGCATCACGTCGCACGACGTGGTGAACGATGTGCGACGCCGCTTCGGCACGAAGCGCGTCGGACACGCAGGCACCCTCGACCCCCTGGGCACCGGGCTTCTCGTCGTCGCCGTCGGCCCCGCCACCCGTTTTCTCCAGTACCTCCCGCTGGAACCTAAGGAGTACCACGCCCAGATCGACTTCGGACGGGCAACCACGACCTACGACCGTGAGGGTGAGACGACCGTTGAAGGCCCCGTACCGGAAGACCTAGAAACGGCCCTTGAGGCCGCTCTTCCCACGTTCCGCGGCCTCCTCCAGCAGCTTCCACCTATGCACAGTGCGGTAAAGGTAGCCGGCAAGCCGCTGTACAAGTACGCCCGAACGGGCCAGGAAGCCAAGCGCGAGCCGCGGACCGTGCATGTCTCCACTTTCGACGTGGAGGCGATCGAGGGGAGCCTTGTGCGGGCGAAAATCGTCTGCTCGGGCGGCACGTACGTCCGCTCCCTGGCGCACGATCTCGGAGAGGCGCTGGGGTGCGGCGCCCATCTTGCGGGCCTGCAGCGCACCCGCGTGGGACGTTTCACACTGGACGAGGCGTCTCCGCTCGAATCCGTCCGCCCGGACCTCCTCATCCCCCTGCACGAAGCGCTCCCACCGATGCCCCTGGTGCACCTCGACGCCACGCAAGTGGCCCGGGTGCGCGAGGGTCAAGCGGTGACGGTGCCGGATCCGCCCGAGGGCTTCCTCGCGGGGCTCCTGGAGCCGAGCGGCGCGGTGCTGGGCGTCGCGCGTGTGAACGCGGGGCTGCTCCAGCCCGAGTGTGTGATCCCGGCGGAGGTGGCTCATGGTCCTGCTTGAGCCCGGCTACCCTCGCCGGCGGCTCATCGGGCAGCTCGTCTGGTTCGTCCTCTGGCTCGGCGTCACGGCTGTCGGCCTCGCGCTCACGCCGAACCCGGAAGGCCACGGCACCCACCGCCAACTCGGCCTGCCCGCCTGCCCGAGCGTGCTGGCGCTCGACCGCCCGTGCCCCGGCTGCGGCCTGACGACCAGCTTCACCGCGACCCTCCACGGGCAGTTCTCCTCCGCGTTCCGCGCCCACCTCCTTGGGCCGATCGCCTACGGCCTCTTCACGCTCTCCGCCTGGCTAGGGATCTATGGGTGGTGGAAGGGCCGTCGCTTAGTCGCCGATTCGCCCTTCGCGAGCCGCCTCCTGGTCACCCTGGGGGTGATCTTCTTCACGTTCGGGGCTTACCGGATGATCACCACGACGAGCTACGCCAAGGCGTCGGACTTGACTTTCCTCCCAGTGCCGTCCGACCGGGCAACCCAAGGCGACCCGCGCTAGCCCTTCCTGACGGGGCTACGGTTGCGCGGACACTACGGTCTCGCTTCGAACCCCCCTTCTGCTGATGGTCATGAACGAAACGGCTCGTCTTTCCTGTCTGCGTCTGGCCTGAGCGAATGCCGGAATGACCGGCTATTTCTCTAAAGACCATCAGCCGCGCTTTCGCTCTGGGCATTACAGGCCGCGTTCCGGCCCCGGAAGCAGCTCGCGGTTCCCGTAAAAGTCATTTAGGCAGATCGCTCACAAACCCGGCGCGACTGGCCCCACCTCGATTCCGTCGGACGACGTTCCTTCCGCGACTGAGGATGGAGAAGTCCTGCCGCTTGGGATTCCGATCGTCTCCGACCTGGTTGTTCTCGATCGTGCAGCCGTCGCCTATGTTCTCGATGCTTCTCCTCCCGTTGTTCATGGAGAAGTTGCCGATGATCGAGACACCTGACGCTTGTGAATATATTCCGGACTGGCCGCATCGGGAGACGCGGTTCTCGAAGATCTTCGTCTCTGCGGAGTAGTTGGCGATACCGTAGCCGGAAACATCGCCAATCGTGTTGCGATGGAAAGTCAGGCGACGGCTCAGGGCACTCGTTTGGATGGCCGCGCTAGCGCCCACCGAGCCGATCTTCCTGAGGGTATTGCCCGTCACCTGGATCCCCTCCGATCCCACCGTTCTCGTCAGATCGGCGTGGTCGAGGCTGATCCCGTAGGCATCCACGTCCTCGATGACATTGTCCGCGGTCACGGAAGATCCGTCGGCGATCAGGGCGATGCCCGCTCGGACCCGGGAGATGCGGTTGCCAGAGATTCGGTGCGCGCCGGTCTCCCGCTTCCCCGCCACCGTCGTATAGACCTCGATGGCGTTGCCCCCACCCGCCCGGTGCCGACGGTCTGCCCCCGAATAAATTCGATTATCCAACACCTTCCAGCCGCGACAGTTGTTCAGCTCGATGCAGTTGGCTTTGCCCCCGTGTCCGAAGTGAGACCTCCGGATAACCCCGCCCCGGTTGGACACGGCGAGGATGCTCCAGTCGAATCCACCCCCAAAGCTCAATCCCTCCCCCACAAAATGATCGGCGGCGCGTCCCACAAGAATGCCGTGCGACCCGTCGGCGCCGCTCCCCACGATCTGGAGCTTGCGAATAGCGGCGCTTTTTCCCCCCGACATAGATTGCCGACATGCCGGGGGCTCGGCAGTTCACTCGCAGGACGGTCTCCGGCCCTCGCCCACAATCTTCAGCCCCGGCGGCACGACCAGGCCGACCTCGTGGGCAGCTACCGGCGCCAGCGAGCCAAGATCGTACCGGCCTGAGGGAGGAAGAGGACTCTTCCCATCTTGGAGGCTCTGTCTATGGCCCATTGAACTGCCCCGGTCATCCACCCCGTCGTCCACGCCGATCGGGAAGGCCTCACGCGTTCAGCAAGCCCTTCGTTTGCCCTCCGCCATCTCCGGTCGCTTCGGCGCCCCCAGGGACTGGAGCATCAGCCCCAGCAGGCCAGCCGCGCGAATCCCGATCGTAATGCAGCCCTCTTCATCGATGTCCTCGTGTAATGGTCGACAGTGGATCTCGCTAGCGCCCCTGTGCCACGGCGCCCTCGAACCGTACCTCTCCCGGAAGCCTCCGGAGTCTCTAGCGGGTGCAGCCTGTACGATGTCGGTTCGGCGCCGTCGGCTACGCCGGTAGCCTGGGCCACCGCGCGGGCTCGCCCGAGTCAGCCGCGTTCCGATGAAAAGCAGGCGAGTATGTGGCCCTTTCGTGATTGCCGGTGGCCCGTGGACCCGAGTGCACGTCGGCGTTTTTGCCGCCCCACCTTGTTGGACCGCTGGCTCACGCTCCTGCGCGTGCCCTAGGCCAAAGGTCGCGCACCGTCGTATCATGAGCTTGTGCAAAAGCGACGGGCTCCTTTTGCCTTCAGTGTCTTCGCGCTTCTTGGCCTGGCGGTCGTTGTCCTCCTCTTCGCCGTTGGAGGAAGCCGGAAGCCGTGGGCGTTCCTCAGCAGAGCTCAAATCGTGCAGGCCCAAGACTGGCTGGAAACCTATCCCGCGCACGCGCACGACTGAAGACCAACGGTATCTACCGCCTAGAAGGCGCCCTGCCGGACGTCGCCTCTCAGGTGCGTGCCGAACTTCTGCCGCCGGATTGGAAGGAAACGACGTCTAGCAAACAGATTAAGTTCGAGTTTAACCAGAGGTACATCACACTTCTCCCGGTTCCGGGAGAGGCAAAGACAACGATTCATATCCAGACCTACCGGTCGCCTACTCTAGGCGACCGGCTGCGGCTTTGATGATGCGATTGGGGAGACGCTAATCAGCGGGGCCGGCCCACCTTTACCAGCATCGCCCCGTGCCCCGGAACCTTGACGCCGTACCCGCCGCGGAAACCGCCGAGGTCCTTGCGGAGCCATAAGTTGCGGACCCTCTGCTCGCCGCGGAGTCCCAAACCCTTCCAGTCCACGCGCACCGGGACCTCCTCGATGCCCCGGTTGAAGAGCCCCACGGCGTAGGTGCCGTCGAACAGCGGGCGCGCCCAGACCTCCGCCGCGCCGTCTTTCGCAATGCGCGTCGCCGCCTTGCCCAGGGGGTCTTGGTCGACCTCGATCACGTCGTGGTTCATCAGGAGAGCCTTGGTGAAAGCGTCCAGCTTCGTCAGGTCGCAGCCGATGATGAGGGGCGCGGCAAGCAGGGACCAGAGGGTGATGTGGGTGATCTGTTCGTTCGGTGAGAGGCGGGTCGGCCGCACGCTCGGGCCCCAGCCGACGTGGCCGACCACCAGCATGTCCGGGTCGTTCCAGCCGCCCGGAGCGGCGCCGGGCGCCTTCTCGCTGTGCGAGAAGCCGATGCCCGCCATGCTCGCCCAGGTGTCGGTGATGTCCCCCGTCGTCCGCCAGAGGTTGCCGCCGACGGCGGACTTGCCCCACTTCCAGACGTCGCCCATCCCGTACTGGCAGAGGGAGTACACGATGTCGCGTCCCGAGTTATCGAGCGCGCGGCGCATGACGGCGTACGGCTTCTGCATCTCCTCCAGCGTGGGCCGGGGGACGATGCCTCCGTAGGAGCACCAGTCGTGCTTCAGGTAGTCGATCCCCCACGCGGCGTAGGTCTTGGCGTCCTGCTCCTCGTACCGGTAGCTCCCCTCGTACCCCGCGCACGTCTTGGGGCCGGGCGAGGAGTAGATGCCGAGCTTCAGGCCGTGGCCGTGAACGTAGTCGGCGAGGCCGCCCATGTCGGGGAACTTCTCGTTCGTGCGGATGATCCCGTCCGGGCCGCGCGACCCCTCCCAGGCGTCGTCGATGTTGATGAAGCTGTAGCCGTAGTCGGCGAGACCGCTGCGCACGAAGGCCTCGGCGGCGTCGCGCACCTTCTGCGCGTCCACGCTCGTGCCCCAGACGTTCCAGGAGTTCCATCCCATCGGGGGCGTCAGGGCGAGCTTGTGAGGACCCGCCACGATCGTCAAGACGCGGCGGTCGGTTCCCTGGCGCCCCCGCACCGCGATCTCCGTGCGGTACGTCCCCTCGCGCGCCATGCGTCCAACGATGATGCCCCGTCGGGCGTCGAGCGAGAGCCCCTCGGGGAGTCCCTTCGCCGTGTAGCGGAACGGCCCGCGCCCGGTCACCGGAATGCGGAACAGGAAGTCGCGCCCCGGCGTGCCGCCCAGCACGCGCGGCCCGTGGATCTCCGTCCGCGCGGGGATCCCCATGGCGATGGGGATCGGCTTGCCGTGGACGAGGGGCGTGGCCTTGGGGACCACGCCGCCCCGCTGCGGGACGAAGGAGATCGTCGCGTCCGCCCAGTCCGCGTGGTCCGAGTCGATCCCGTCGCCGGCGTCCTCGACGATCAGGCGTAGCTCGCGCGCTCCGCGCACCAACGCGTTCAGCTCCTTCGGCGCGTTGCCGCCCCGCATGACGCCGGAGTCCGCCACAACCTTGCCGTCCGCGTAGACGAGGAACCGCACGGAGCCCTTCCCCGCCTTCATCTCGTCGTCCATGCCCACCTTCGAGTGGAACTGCGTGAGGGGCCCGACGAGCTTCACCCTCAGCTCGCTGTAGGCGTGGGTGCCCACGCCATGCTGAAAGGTCCGCCCGCCGATCTTCAGCGGGTTCTTGTCCACGCTCAGCCCCTTCTGCGGCGCGCCCCACTCCTGCGACATCGCCCGCAGATCGAGGGCTTCGAGACGAAGCTGGGCGAGGGTCGTGGGCCGGGCCGTCTGGGGGGCGGCGAGGGCGAGAAAGGCAAGCGCGAGCATCGCTTCATGTTAGCGCGCCCGCCGAGGAAGTAGGGAATCTCCGGACCCCCTCGCCTTTTGCTCCGGCAAAGGGAGAGGGGGCAGGGGGTGAGGGTTCCGAGCAGTAGCTGCTCTGACCAAGCGTGGAACCAGACCTTCCGGAGTTTCTCGCAGAGGCGCAGAGGTCTATCCGCCTTCTCGCCTCGTCTGGTGAGCTGCTGTAGGCAAGGCGCAAAGGGTGGAGATGGCTTCGTGCCTTGGCGAGAAAATCATCGGCTTGAGGGACTTCCTGGAACCCTCACCCCTGCCCCCTCTCCCTTTGCCGGAGCAAAAGGCGAGGGGGTCCGGAAACTCGTTTCTACAGCAACAACGCGCCCTGGTGCCCGGAAGACGCTCGGAGGTCGCCAACTCCGCCAATGCCCGCTCCACGGTGGCCTCCGGCGCCCCGTTAGCGCCCTCGGCCCAAGCGGCGTCGAACCCCTCATTGCCCAGCGCGACGCGCAGGACGCCTATCTCCCTCTCGTGTTCTGCGCGGTCCGTCGGCGGCAAGGGGAGCCCAACGCTTGGCGGAGCGAGTCCGAGGCGCCCAAAAGACGCGCGGCGGTCGCGGGCAGAGATTCGGCCAGCGCGAGGCTCGCCATCGGCCGGAGCGTCTTGGCCACGCTCAGGTAGTCCTGCAGCTTGAGGACGATGCGAAGGCTCTGGCCGTAGAGGGCACACGCCTCTTCGTGATGGCCCTCGTGGACGTTCACTTCGGCCAGGTGCCGGAGGGACTCGGCGGCGCGCCGCTGGAGTCGCCCATCTTGCGGTCGATAGCGAGGCTCTCCTCCGTAAATGCGCGCGCCGCCGCAGCCGTCCTCCTTGGCGAGCGCCAGGTCCGCGAGGTTGTCCAGCACGATCGCGATATCCTTCAGGTTGCCGGTCTGTCGGTCGATCTCCAGGCTCTCCTTCAGACACGCCTCGGCGGCCTCGAACTCGCCAAGATCGAGCAGCACGATGCCGTAGTTGTTCAGAGTCGAGCTCACCGCGACCGGCTCACCAAGCCGCCGACGGATGCTCAGGGCCCGCTCGTACAACGCCCGAGCGGACGCGTGGGCGCGCGGGCGTGGGCGACGGGCTAGGGCTGTGGAGCGCGGGCGCCTATGCCCGCCTCGTCCCCGCGCTCCTCGTGCAGGGCGTAGAACTCTCGTGAAGATCGACTGCGCGCCCTCGTAGTCGTCCTGACCGAGTGCCAGCACACCGCTGCCGAGCAGGGCCGCCGCGCGAGCGGGCGTGGGAGCTGTGCCGCGGGAGGAGAAGTGGCGGAGCCAGGCACGACCCTCCGGTGTAGTAGCCCCGCGTCTGCCAGAACCGCCAGAGCGCGCCCGCCATCCGGAGGCCGACCTCCGCGCCATCGGGATCCGTTTGACAGGTGGCGAGGGCGGTGCGAAGGTTATCGTGCTCCGCTTCAAGGCGCTCCAGCCACTCCGGGTCGCGTCCGGCCCGCAGCGCGGGCTCCGCCTCTTCGACGAGCTCGACGAAGGCGTCCCGGTGCCGCGCGCGGAGGGCATCCTCCTCGCCCGCCCTCCTCATCTCCTGCAGAGCGTACTGGCGGATGGACTCGAGGAAGCGGTACCGCGTGCCGCCCGGGTACCCCTCCACGGCGACGAGCGACTTCTTGACGAGCCTCATCACCGACTGCAACACATCGATCTCCTCGCCGGCTGCGGCAGGACGCGCTCGGCGGTCTGCAGCGCCCAGGTCCCCGCAAAGACGGCCAGCCGGCGGAAGACCACCTGCTCCCGTGGTCCAAGAGGGCGTGGCTCCAGCCGATGGTGTTCTCCAAGGTGTGGTGCTTCGCCGGGGCGGTCGGGTCGCCCCCAACCAGCACCGCGAACCGCTCGTCGGTCTCGATGCGATGCTGGATCTCCTTGAGACTCATCACGTTTACCAGCGCGGCCGCGAGCCTGATCGCCAACGGGATTCCGTCCAGGCTTTGGCAAATCGCCGCGACGTGGCTCGCCTCGCCGGGGGTGACCGTGAGATCCTGGGCCGAGCGGCGCTCGCGCGCTCGATGAAGAGACGGGCGGCTTCCGAAGCCTGCAATTCCTCCTGGGCGGCCCCTCCGCCGGCAGCATCAGCACCGGTACGCGGCAGGTCGTTTCGCCGCCGACCCCCCAACCGCTCCTGGCTCGTCGCGAGGATGCCGGGCGTTGGGCAGGCACGCAGCAGGTGCCCGGCGAGCTGTGCGCACGCCGCGAGGATGTGCTCGCAGTTGTCGAGAAGCAGCAGGTGCGGCGACGAGCGGAGCCGCCCGATCAAGGTCTGGGACAGAGACCGGCCCGCCTCCTCCCGCGCCCTGAGGGCCGAGGGCCACGGCCTGCGGCAACGCCTTGGGATCGGTGAGATTCGCCAGCTCCACGAACCAGACGCCGCCCGGAAAGGTGTCGAGCGCCTCAGCGGCCACTTGGAGGGCGAGCCGCGTCTTGCCGCAACCGCCAGAGCCGGTGAGCGTGAGCAGGTGGGCGTCGGCCAGTAGCTCTCGCCCTTCGCATCACCTCGTAGCGCCCGACGAACGTGGTGAGTTGATACGGAAGGTTGTTGTGCAGGTTCTCCAGCGAGCGAAGGGGCGGAAACTCGCTGGGGAGAGAAGGGTGGTGGAGCGCGAAGACGTGCTCCGGCCGCTGGAGGTCCTTGAGCCGGTGCATACCGAGGTCATCGAGCGTCGCATCCTCTGGCAACTCGTCATGGACCAGCTCATGGGTGGCGCCGGACAGCAGCGTCTGCCCCCGTGCCCGGCCTGAAGCAATCGGTGCACGCGGCTCAGAGGGAGCCTGTAGTAGTCGTCGTTCCGCCTCTCGACGGCGCTGTGCAAAGCGCCATCCGCACCCGGCCGGGGCGGGCCCCGTCGGAGAGCTCTTCCGTCAGACGGAGCTGGGCTTCCAGCGCCGCCGCCACCGCTCCTGCGCCGTCGCAAAGGCGACGCAGAAGGAGTCACCCGCCGTCTTGAACACCTCGCCGCGGCGCGCGGCAAAAGCCTCCTGCATGATCGCGTCGTGGCGGCGCACGGTCTCTCGCGCCGCCGCGCCGCGGCTCTCCAGGAGCCGCGTCGAGCCTTCTCGATATCGGTGAAGAGAAACGTGATCGTTTCCGTGGGCGTTTCCACCTGGATTGCCTCCTGGCCCTTTGCTTAGCAAAGATTAAGACGCTCTTCACCGTCACCTCAGAGAGCGCTAGGCCGTTTGTCTCACCACTTTGTTTCGATTGCGTAAGTTACCGTCTGCACCTCGTTCGGCTTGAGCTTCAGGGACGAACTCGATCGTGCCCGCGTCCAGCTTGGTGAACTCCGTCGTCTGCTCAGGACGCGCCAGTCGCCGTAGTGCCGCTCCAGGACGTGGACCGTCTCCGGCGTCCTTTGCGGTTGCGGACCTCGATCTCGAAGGTCTCTTGGACCGTGCGGTCGTTGATCCGCCGGAAAGCTCGTCCGGCGGCGGGAGCGCGACGTCGAAGGACCGGCCGACCACGAGCGACAGCTTCTCGTTGCGCGGCGTGTGGTTGATTTCGTCCTCGCCCAGGAGCTGCACCGAGCCGGACTTGTCGCGCTGGTACACCTTCACGCGCCCCTTAGAGGGGCATGCCGAGCCCGCTTTCCTTATCGTTCGTGAGCTCTAGTCGGACCTGCGGCTTGATATCGCCGAGACCCACCTGCCCTTCGCTCGGTAGTACCGCCCGACGCTGAGGAGCGGGTCGACCACGAGCTTCTTCCGCACGGGGATCCCCTGCGCCTCCAGCAGCGAGACCTGCTTGATCTCGCGGTCGCGCAGGTCCGTCGGGTGCCCAAGCGTGTAGAGGTGGTACTCGAAAAGGGCCTCCTCCTGGAACGACGAAGCCTTTCCCGCGGAGCGCATCTCCATGCGATCCGCGAATTCACGGGTCGGCTGCGGCTGCACGCGCTGAACGTCGCCCGCAAGGAGCTTCAGCTTCGCGTTGACGAAGGTCGCGCCGGAGGCGTTGTTCAGCGTGACCCATCCTGGATGTCGGCCTTGCTCGTCTCGTCGAGCGTCATCACGTAGTCGGCGGCCCAGCTCATCCCTTTGGTGAGGTAGGAGATTTCGATCGCCCTCTGTCCCGCGCGGGCGGCTTCCACGTCCCAGAAGAGGGTTGGCTTGCTAATGAGCCCGGCGGGAACCTCGCGCACCTCGATCTCGCCGCTGGGGTTGAGCACGATCCGCCCGTCGTCCGTGCGGATGACCATCCCGTTGTGGTAGACCTGGCGGTTACCGCCCTCGGGGTCGCCGACGATGGCGGTGGGGGCGCTGATGAGGGGTGCCTTCCAGCACCTCGCGCTGCCCGCCCATCTGGCGGATAAAGCGGATGCGCGAGCCGACGGACCGGTTCAGGATCGCCTCGGAGCTGATGAGGTCGTAGCGATAGCTCTGCTCCAAAACGCTCAGTGCGTCCGGGCCCGCGAGGCTGCGAATGCCGACGCTGGCGGGCTCGATCATCGCGGCGACGTTCTCGACGGCGACGGTTTGACGCCCTGCTTCAGGTTCAGCGTCCGGTTCTCCTTGACAAGGCCAAAGCCGCCGTTGTAGATGGTTACCTCGCTCAAGGTGGGGGCGGTGGCGACGGTGGCCGCCGCGATTAAGGTGCTCAACATAGTTCTCCTCGGTTCAAGATGCAGACGTGCGGAGCCGCTGACCGCCACTGGTCTCGCCGCGGTAATGCACTCTATTTACCTTCCGTAGGTGACGTGGGGAGCGCTCCCCGTAGCCGCGAAGCGGCTGTAGCCGCCGGCTCCGTGCCGGCGAGGGGGTGGCGGCAGGAGCGGAACATCCGCAGAACGAGAAGCTCTCGCCGGCACGGAGCGGGCGGCTACAGCCGCTTCGCGGCTATCGTCTACGCCCTCACGGTCGCTTCGACCATGCCCGCATTCATCCCAAAGACCGTTAACGCCTGGAGCACCACGCCCTGCTCCGCCTCCGTCAGCTCCACCAGCGGCAGGCGCACTCGAGCGCAGTCGAAGCCGACGAGGCTCGTCGCGTACTTCACGGGGACGGGGCTAGGGGCCGAGAAGAGGGCTTTGTAGACGGGGAGGAGGCGGTGGTGCAGGCGGCGCGCCTCGGCGGGGTCCTGCAGAAATGTCTCGACCATCGCCTTGATGTCTCGTCCCACGACGTGCCCGGCGACGCTGACCACGCCGTGGCCGCCGACGCTGAGGATGGGGAGGGTGAGGCCGTCGTCGCCGCTGTAGACGCGAAAGCCCTCCGGCACTTGGGAGCAGACCTCGGTGATCTGGGGGACGCTGCCGCTCGCCTCCTTCACGGCGACGATGTTCTCGATCTCGGCGAGCCGCAGCAGTGTCGGCGTCTCGAGGTTGATCGCGCTCCGGGGCTGGATGTTGTAGAGCATCACGGGCAGGCCCGTCTCGCGCGCCACCGTGCTGAAGTGGGCATAGAGCCCCGCCTGGCCCGGGCGGTTGTAGTACGGGTTCACGAGCATGATGCCGTGCGCCCCCCGCCGCTCCGCCTCGTGCGTGAGATGGATCGACTCCCGGGTGCTGTAGGTGCCCGCGCCGAAGAGGACGGCGGCGCGGTCGCCGACGGCCTCCAGAACCGTCTCCAGCAAGCAGAACTTCTCCTTCTCGTCGAGGGTGGGGGACTCGCCGGTGGTGCCGTTCACCACCAAGCCGTCGTTCCGCTGCTCGTCCACGAGGTAAGCCGCGACACGTGCCGTCTCCTCATAGTTCACCGCGCCGTCAGCGTCGAACGGCGTCAGCATCGCCGTAAGGAGCTTGCCCCACTCTTTCGGTCCTCGGAATGCGCCCATCTCCCGTAGTTTGGCGGATTCCGGCTTTGACCGGTTACGCGCGAAGCGTGTGTAGCCGTTGCCCTGCGCGACGCATCGGGGGCTACGAAGATAGGAGCGCGGAGGAGTCAAGCCCGGGCGTCGCGCAGAGCGACGGCTACACGCGCTGCGCGCGTAACCGGATGAGGCCTCTAACTCGCTCTTGGCAGCAGTTCTCTAATCCTCGCCAGCACTTCCTCGATGCCCAGATTCCCGGTCTCGACGATGTGGGCGTCGGGGGCGACGGCGAGGGGGCTGTCGTCGCGGGTGATGTCGCGGTGGTCGCGCAGCTCGATCTGCGAGCGGACATTCTCGAAGGAGGAGTCGAACCCCTTCTCTACGAACTCGCGCGTACGGCGCTTGGCGCGCTCTTCGAGGGACGCGGTGAGGTAAAGCTTCAGATCCGCCTCCGGTGCGACGACGGTCGTCGCGTCGCGTCCTTCGAGAATCACGCCGCCACGGCCGACCATCTCGCGCTGGCGAGCGACGAGCGCGCGACGGACGGCGGTGTGGGCGCTGAGGGCGGAGGCCAGGTCGCCTACTTCGAGCGTCCGGATAAGCGCGGTGACGTCCTCGCCGTCGAGGAATACCGGCTGGGGCTCGCCCGTGCCGAAGGTGATCTCCGTCGTCGCCAATAGTCGCGCCGCGGCCTCGCCTTCCGTAGGGCCGACTCCGGCGCGCGTCGCCTTGAGGGCCAGCGCACGATACATCGCACCCGTGTCGAGGTAGCTCAGTCCGAGCTCCCCCGCCAGGCGCTTGGCGACGGTGCTCTTCCCCGCCCCGGCGGGGCCGTCGATCGCGATGACGAGCTTAGACAATGCCCTAGACAATGCTCAGCTCCATAAGGTCTCTTTCGAAGCCGGGGTAGGAGGTCGCAATGGCGTCCGCTCCGTCGATCTGGCTCTCGCCGTCCCCCAATAGGGAGGCGACCGCCATCGCCATCGCGATCCGGTGGTCCCCTTTCGCGTCCACCCGGGCCGCACGCAGCATTGTCGGGCCGATGATCGCCATGCCGTCGTCGAACGTCTCGACCTCCGCGTTCATCGCGCGCAGGGCGGTCGCCATCGTCTCGATCCGGTCGCTCTCCTTCACGCGCAGCTCCCGCGCGTCGCGGATCGTGCTCGTGCCCTGGCACTGAGTTGCGAGCACGGCGAGAATCGGGATCTCGTCGATGAGCCGGGGCACGAGCGTGCCCTCGATCGTGAACGGCCGCAAGGCCACCGCGCCCCGCACCGCGAGATCGGCCACGGGCTCGCCGAGCTCCGAGCGCTCCTCTCCGACGGAAAAGGGGACGCGGGCCTGTTCCAGCACGTCGAGGATGCCCGTCCGGGTGGGATTGACTCCCACGCCGCGCAGGAGCACCTCGGCATCGGGCAGCAGCGCGGCGGCGACCATGAAGAAGGCCGCGCTGGAGATATCGGCGGGGACTGTGAACTCGAAGGGGCTCAGCGAGCGCCGAGGCTCGACGGATACGATCCGCGCCGCCCGCAGCTCCTCCATTTCTCTCTCCGAGGGCCGGGGAGCCGAGTCGATCGTGTAGAGCGGCTTCGGCATGGCCCGTTCGGCACCCTCTATCCACTCCATCGGTCGATCCAGGCCCGCGGAGCTGCGGCTGGAGAGGTTAGCCCCCATCGCCGTAAGCATCCGCTCCGTGTGGTCCCGGCTGGAGGAGGGCTCGACGACGCTCGTCACGCCCTCCGCCCGCAGGCCGGCGAGGAGGATGCAACTCTTGACTTGGGCGCTCGCGACGGGGCTTCGGTAGGTGATGCCCTCCAGGCGCTCGGAGCCAACGATGCGCAGAGGCGGCGTTTCGCCCTCCACCGCCGCTCCCATCTGCATCAGTGGCTCCGCGATGCGGCGCATGGGACGGCGGGAGAGGCTGGCGTCTCCGACGAGGGTCGTGTCGAGCGCCCGGCTCGCCAGCAGACCGGAGAGGAGGCGGAGCGTCGTGCCGCTGTTGCCGCAATCGAGCGGGCCGTCGGGCTGCTTCCACTCGGGCGGGGGCGTCAGGCGGACCTCTTCGGGCGAGAGCCACTCGTGGCGCAGGCCGAGGGCGGCCACGCAGGCCAGGGTGGACTCGCAGTCTTCGCCGCGCAGAGGCATTCGGACGCGGGACTCGCCGCTCGCGATCGCCCCGAGCAGATAGGCGCGGTGGGTGAGGCTCTTGTCGCTCGGGGGGCGAAGCTCGCCCTGGAGCGTAACGACCGGCCCCACTCTCACGATTCCTGCCTCCGCTTCGCCTGCTGCGCACGCTCCAAGAAGTCCCGCACCCCCGCCTCATCCCCCTCTTCCAGGCACTGCCGGAGCGACGCCAACGATGCCTCGGTGTCGGCCAGCACCCGTGCCAGCTCGTCTCGATTGCCCATCATAATGCCCGTCCAGAGGCCCGGGTCGACGCCGCCGACGCGCGTAAGGTCCCGCCATGAGCCTCCGGCGACGTCCGTCCGCTCCAGCCCCTCGCCCATCCGAACGAGCGCGGCCGCGAGAGCGTGCGGGAGGTGGCTCAGCAGGGCGACGTGGCGGTCGTGGTCGGCGGCGGCGACACGCACAGGCACCGCGCCCATGGCCTTCACCAGCTCCTCCACCGCCTTCAGCGCCCCTTTGTCCGTCCGCTTGACGGGCGTGAGCACCCACCGGGCGTTGCGAAACATCCAGGCGGAGGCGAAGCCCGCGCCGGACCGCTCGTGGCCCGCCATAGGGTGCCCGCCGACGAAGCTCGTCTCGCCCCTCTCCTCCATG
>JAUJNV010000027.1 GCA_030447945.1 Fimbriimonas sp.
AGAGACGCTCCTACGGCGAGCGGCCCCCTGAGGAGCGCCTGGGGGTAGGCGTGCTTGGCCTGCACGAAGGCAGAACCCTGCTCGTCGCCCTCCGCACCTCGGGCCTCTGCCGCCCCGTCGCGGGGTGCGACGTGAGCGAGCCCAAGCGGAAGGAGGCCCAAGAGGCCGCCCCGGGGATCTTCGTGACGGGGGACTACGACGAGATGCTCGCGCGTGAGGACGTGCGGATCGTCGCGATCTACACCCCGGACCCGCTCCATGCGGAGCATATCGAACGTGCCTTCCGCGCCGGTAAGGACGTCATCTGCACCAAGCCCCTCGTAAACGATACCGCGGTGGCCCCGCGCCTCCTGCGCGCGGCGCGGGAGACGGGCCGGAGGCTTCAGGTGGGGCAGTCGACGCGGTTCTACGAGCCGTTCCAGCGGCAGCGCGGGCTCTACGATGCGGGAACGCTGGGGGAGGTGGAGGTGCTGGACGCGCACTACAACCACCGGATGGACTGGTACTACGAAAAGAGCCCTTGGACCCTGGAGGAGACGCACTGGGCGTATCTCGGGCTCAGCCACCCGATCGACCTCGTCCGCTGGTACCTTGGCCCCATCCGCGAGGTCCACGCCTACGGCACGACCACCGCCCTCGGCGCGGGGTTCGGGATCCCGAACCCCGACGCGATCGTCGTCAACCTCCTCTCGGAGAAGGGCAAGATCGCCCGCGTCCTGGGCAACTACGGCATGCACGAGTTGCCCAAGGCGCGCGCGCTCATCGAGTGCCTGCTCATGGGGTCCGAGGGCACGTCGCTCGCTCGCTATCCCGATCTGCGCTTCACCCATCACGACGCGCGGGGCATCGAGCTGGAGGAAGATTTCGGGCACGCGATGGCGGGCTACTACTACCGCCACGAGCTCAAAGGGATGCACTACGGCGAGTTCGCCAATTACACGGACTACTTCGCGTCCTGCCTCCTCTCCGGCGAGCCGAACAGCCCGGACCTGCGAGAGGGGCTGGAGACGGTCCTCACGATGCGCGCGGTCGTGCAGTCGTTGGAGACGGGCCAACCGGCTCAAGTAAGGCCGATCTCGGAGGAATAAGCCTCCTGCCCGCTACTTTTTACGGGCGGCGCGCGCCTTCGGCAGCACGAAGAGACTGGATGAAAACGGTGTCTTCGGGCGGCCCCAGGAGCATCTCCAAACCGTCCGGGTCGGCGTCTTCCCGGGTGGCTCGACGGCGGCGCGCACCGTCACCGGCAGCTTGAGGAGCGCGTCCACCACCAGTTCGACGTACATCCTTCCCCGCTTCTTCGCCGCTGTGGCCTTGCGGCGCACGAGGATGCGGTGGTTCGTGATGGCGCGGCCTCCGTACACCATGCGGCGCTGCTCGGCAAAGACCTCCAAGCCGCTGCCCGGCCGGGACGCTGCCTTCACGAAGTCGGCCCAAGGTGTTGCCTTCGAACCGATTCCGGCGAACATCAGGCGCGAAAATGCCCGCGGCCAGGCGGCGACCGGGTCGGCCACCCGCCCGTCGCTCCGTCCCGCGAGCGGAACCGGGATGCTCCAGCCGGGGCGGGTCAGCATCGCGAAGCGCTTCCCGTCCGCCACCATCTGATCCGGGCTGGCGTCCTGCTGGCGTCCGCCCAGCGTCAGGTACTCGACGTGGAAGACGGTCGGGCTCTTCACCGCGATCTTCAGGTTTCCGACCCCATGCCCCCCGTTGACCTCGAACGTCGCCTGCGCGATCGCGGCGTGGTTCGCGAGCTTCCTCAGCTTCGCGTCCGTGGCGGTCGCGATCTGCATCGCCGTGACCGGCACCTTGTACCAGCCTCGCTGCTGCGGCCCGGGCGCCTCGAAGTACCCCTTTGGGTAACGCGGAACCTGGGGCTTCTGCGGAACGCCCTTGCCCAACTGGGAGCTCGCGGGACCGACCAAAAGCCCGCCGGCCAACCCCGTGAAGGTAATCCGAGCGACGATGGAGAGGAGGTGCCTCACGAGGCTCCTTCTACGCTCGCAAAAGGGAAGCTGTTAGTCCCCCTCCCTTCCCCTATTCCTGTCCTGGGGGTGCGACATTCCTGTCGCGCAGTCCGCCGCAGGCGGACTCATAGGTTGCTGATCCAAGAATCTCTGGATCGAGCTTCGCCCGGTGCGGGACATTCCTGTCGCGCACCGGGCTCACCTCCACAGCCCCAGATCCAGGTCGGCGAAGGGCGCATCGCGCTTTTCCCACTCGCTCAGAAACGACTCCTCCTCCGCACTCGCCCGCGCCGTGCCGCTTAGCCGCTCGGCGACCTCCGCAAACCGGTCGAAGCGCTGCATGTGGCCCCAGAACCGATCCTCCGCGTAGTCGCGCGCGGTGCCCGCCGTGATGAGGAACGGCCAGTCCGAGGCCTCCGCGAGCAGCAGCTCCCGCGCCGCTTGGAGAGCGAACCGGCGGCTCGCGCCCCCCTCGGCCGTGCGCGCGAGCGCCCGCATCCGCTCCTGGGAGGGGTAGAGCCGCTCCCACATCCAGCGGTTCTCGCCGTTCAGCCACACGGAGTGGTGCCCGCTCTCGCCCCACGACCCCTCGGGCAGGCGTGCCGTACGCGGCTCCGGCCCCCGGTCCAGCATGTCCCCGCCGGACACCGACTCCACCTCCCCATCCCGGTGCAGCTTGCGCGCGAGCTGGGCGAGGAACTCCGGCCCCTCCCACCACCAGTGCCCGAAAAGCTCCGTGTCGTACATCGCCACGAGCGTCCCCTCGCGTCCGGTGGCGTCGCGGTGCGCCGCGAGCGACTCGCGGAGCGTGCGGGCCATGTCCTCGGCGTGCATCTCGATTCGCTCGTAGGCGCTGTAAGGGTCGTACGGGAGCTTCGCGCCCAAGTCCGCTTTGTTCGGCGAGATGCGCCAGTATCGCAGCCGCCCGGGAGGCAGGTGCTTGTGGAACTCCAGGTACCACTCGTCGCCGGGGTAGCCGATCTCGCCCGACCACACCCGTTCCGCCGTTCGAGGATCGCGGGCAAAGTAGGAGACTCCGTTCGGCAGCGCGTACCGCTCGTACTCCGAATGAGGTTCGCCGTGTACCGCGAAACGGGGTCCGCGGGCGATCACCTCGGCGAGGGGGCCGAACCCCCGCGCCGCCTCCTGCCCCGCGCCTCCGAGCAGCATCGGCGCGTCGACGAAGAAGAAGCGCAGCCCCGCCTCGCGCAGGGGCACCTCCACCCCGATGCGGTGCCGCGACGAGCGGTCGCCGCCCACGGGCGGGCTCCAGTCGTACTCCGGGCGATACGCACATTCGGGCAGCCAAAACCCACGAGGAGCGCGCCCGAAATGCCGCTCGTAGGTCTGGACTCCGAGCCGCACTTGCGCGCGCACCCCTTCGTCCGTACCGATCAAGGGCAGGTAGCCGTGGGTAGCGGCGCTGGTGATCGGCTCGATACATCCTTGGTCCGCCAGATGGCGGAAGCCCCCCACGATCGATCGCCGCCAGACCTCGACGAACTCGTGCAGCGCGCGCTCGTAAGTCCGCCTCCACATCTCGGCGAGGCCCTGCAGCCACGGCTGGCCCTCACGTTCGAACCGCTCGCAGTCGTCCATGGCCGCGTCCATCTTCGCGCGGCAGTACGCTTCGAACCCGGCCTTGAACCGCTCGTCCTCCAACTGCTCCGCGAGGATCGGCGTGATCCCGACGGTCCAACGCGGGCGGATCTCCTCCCGGAGCAGGCTGTCGAGGACGCGCAGCAGCGGCAAGTAGCACTCGGCAGCGGACTCATACAGCCAGTCCTCCCCATGCGGGCTCTTCCCATGCCCCAGCACATAGGGCATATGCGAGTGCAGGCACAACACAAACCGACCAACGCCCATGCGCCATTGTAGCGGCAGAGCACGCCCTGCTCTGCCTCAGGGTACGGCGGGATGATCCAGAGCAGAGCGCGCTCTGCCGCTACTCTCAGCGGGCATACTTGTTTTATGCCTATCATGCCCAAGCCCGGTTTAAGCTACACCCGCGAAAAGATCAATGAGATGCTCGGCGGAGGTGTGCAGGCATTCCTCCCGATGAAGAACGCGCGCGTCACTTGCGGGTGCTTCAAGCTGGACGTCAACCCGCACGCTCCCGAAGAGGTCTTGGTGGGAACAGGGCCGCAGCGTGAGGCGAGCGCGAGGACGGCGGTGCTCCAGCAAACGCCTTTCCCGGTCTTCCTGAAGCGCGAGGTCGGGGAGTGGGAGTACGTCGGCTTCTATCGCGCCACACGCTACCTCGACCAAGCCCACCACCTCCTCGCCGACGAAGAGAGGACGAAGCGCGACGGAATCGCTGGGATCCTTTACCTGGAGCCGGTGGCGACGCCGGAAAAGGGCGAGTTCTAAAAGACAAAACCCGCGCTTTAAGCCTTTCGCTCAAAGCGGGGGGCAGGACGCGCTCTACTTCGAAGACTTGCCGCGCGAGGAGCCGCCCGCTGACTTGGTGCCTCCCGACTTCCCGCCGCCGGACGGTGCGCCGGCCTTAGCGTTACCAGGAGAGTCCTGGTTGATAGAGATCTAGCCGCCCTCTCCGGGCTCCGCCTTGCTGCGGGGTAGTTGGGCTGAGGCACCGGCTCGTTTCCGCCAAGGCTCCAATTACACTTCGTCCCCAGAGTGCCCTGCAACGGCGGCAACCTTTGTGCCCTTAGTAGTTCAGAGGCTCACCAGAATCTTTGATGTTTTAGCTTAATAGTGAGACTTTCCATCTCGAACAGGAGCCTAAGTAACAATCCGGTTAGAAATAGTGGACTATGAAGCCGCAACTGGGATGGCTTAGGTCATCTTCTTCCGTTCACTTCTCCTCGACAGCGTTGCAGAGGAGATACCTTAATGAAGAAACTATGCATGGTCTTGGTGCTGTCATCCGCGATGGGTGCTGCCCTCACGCCTGAAGCTCAGGCGCACTCGTCCAAGGCCCGAAGTCGCCTTTCCTCCTACGGCCGCCATCGCGCTGGCGTTGGCGGTGGGCCAGGTCGCCGGCTACACCGCCTACTCTTCGGTCCCGGCGATGGGCTATAGCAACACTCCCACCTCCACAGAGGTTAAAAGCGACCAGCTCTTCAGCGGGACGGCCACCGTGACGGACAAGGACGAGTACATGAGGACCTCCGACAACCAGATCGTCCAAATTGCCAATAATGAGACGGATGTCGTGGCTAGAATTGTCAGCGGAGCGGTCCTCAGCATAAGCAACAACTACGACCTGAACACCGGCACGCGCACGAAGATCTGGAACATTCGAGCCACCGATGTCGCCCCGGGGACGGTGGTCGTGTACGTAGACCGGTTCGTCGCTATGGACACTTCGGTTAACCTGCTCGTGAAGGACGCTGACGGCGAGGAGATGACCTGCACCGTCTCGGTCGCCCGAATGGCGACGCCTCCCCCCGAGGGCGGCGAAGGAGAGAAGCGGTGACGGCGGCCCTGCTGCTGCTCGCCTCGGGGCCGCTCTCCTTTAGCGGGGGAACGCCGCAAGAGTTCGCCAAGCAGCTCTCGAAGCAGCTCGCGGAGCCCGTGGCGGTGTTCGTGGAGCCCGGCTGGAAGGGAAAGCCCTTTGTGGTGAGGCACACTGAGGCGAAGCCGCGCCGTGGCGCATCGCGGACGCGTCGCGGCTCACTCTGCCCCGCCTGGACGCCTACGCCTTCAGCCAGCCGCACTTCCCGGAGGGGCTCGTGTACCGCGCCGTCTTCGGGAGCAACGAGGGCCTCGAGGGGTACAAGAAGATGTTCCAGGAGATCCTGATGGACATGTGGAAGGCGGCCGGAGGCAAGATCGTGGTGCCGGACCTCCCGAACGGGTGGTTCAGGGTGGAGAGCCTGGGCAAGCTGCGCCTGTCCAAGCCGGTCAAGGTCCACTGGTTCTACCAGCCCGCCGCCGTGGCGCTCGCCCCGGGAAGCTTCGACGAGCGCAGCTCCTCCGAGGCGCTCAGCGCGGCCGTGGGGCCAAGCTCGCCGTCTCGGAGGGCGGGTACACGATCGGGTTCGACCCTGCCGCCTTCCGCAAGCGGGCTACTAGCCTCGCTTCCCGCGACGAGACGCTCCAGAACCTGCCGGGGATAAGGTGGGACAGGCCGTTCTTCCGAGACGTTTACGCCAGCCTCTCGGACGCGCAGATCGCCGAGGCCTACGAGTCTCCGAAAGGTGAGGTCACCGCGCCGTTGCAGCACAACGGTTCGTTGCGCCAGTCGGCGCTCCGCAGGCTGAGGGGGTCTTTCAAGAGCGCGATCGAGGGAAGGGCCCACAGCTCCATGCAGTCGTCCTGGGAGTTCATCTCGACCAACGTGGACTTCGACAAGCCCATGTACGTGATCCTGCGCGCCGAGACCGGTCGGGCCTCCGCCAGGTTCCCGCTCAAGAAGGAAAACCACTGGTTCGAGGACTAGCGTCGAGCGAGGGCAAACCGGAGCCGAGAAGAACTCGAGCGGGCGGCGAACCTCAGAGGAGGATCGCCACCCGTCTTACCTCGGCGGCCGGAGGTGGAATGGCCTCCGACCGATACTCAACCGAGAAGGGCGGGAACAGGCTAGCTTCCCAGCGGTTCCTCGCGCGTCACTTCGAGGAGGTCTTGCCGCCCCCTGCGCTCGACTTCGAGCCGCCGGACTTGCCGCCCGACGTCTTCGAGCCGCCCGAGCTGCCGCCCGACGTCTTTGAGCTGCGCCCGACGTCTGCCGCCGGACTTCGAGCCACCACCACTCCCGCTCTTCGAGGCGCCCGCGGAGCTCTTAGCGGCACCGCCCGAAGACGCCTTTCCGTCGCCACCGCTCTTCGATGCGGCCGACTTGCCGCCCGAAGCGGCACCCTTCGAGGCACCTGACTTGCCGCCCGAGGCGGCACTCTTCGCGGCGGCCGGCTGATAGTCGAGCGCGGCGCGGTTGACCTCGCTCTCCGCGAGGCCGGAGAGGAGCTTGTCCGTCTTCTTCCTCGGCGAGGTTCTGCTTGAGCACGTTCACCGCCGCCGTGTGGCCGAGGAGCTTGCCGTACTCGATCGCCGTGCCGTAGCCACAGATCTCATAATGCTCGCCCTTCTGCGCGAGGCCGATGATGAGCGCGTCGCAGACGGGACCGGGCTTGGCCTCGCCGAGGTGCTCTTCGGCCTCCGCGACGATGCCCTGCATCCCCTTGCAGACCATGCCGGTCGGCTTCAGGCCCATCCCCTTGCCCGCCTCTTCGAGACGCCTGATCTGCTCCTTGGTCTCCTCGAGGTGGTTCTGGAGCGCCTCCTTCAGTTTCGGGTTCTTCGCGGCCTTCGCCAACTTGGGTAAGGCCTTTGAGAGCTGCTTCTCGGCATTGTAGATGTCCTTGAAGTAGTCCTGGAAAAGTTCGGTCATCGAATTCATGGTTTGCTCTCCTTCCTGGGCCGCAGCCCACTTCCTTGACTAGGACGGACGACGAGTGTTCCGCGATGCGCGCGCTACGTGGGTTCGGTCCGCGCTTGGTCCTCGATCCCCGAGGGCGTGGCGACGGCGCCGCCCGTATCGGCGAGCGGGTGCACGTCGCCGATGTAGGTCGGCCCGAGGTCGCCCCCGTGCCGGGTGAAGATGTCGATCGCACGCTCATCCTGCGCCGAGCCACTCGCCGTCACCAGGATGCCGCCCGCTGAAAGCCCGTCTCGAAATGCTCCGCCTCCGTCTGAGGCAATCCCAGTCCGGTGAGGGCGCCGATGACGCCACCGGCCGCCGCACCGATCCCCGCCCCGGCCAGTGTGGTGCCCAGCACTCCGCCCGCGATCACCGGTCCGACGCCGGGGATCATCAGCGAGCCGATGCCGATGAGGAGGCCGATCACGCTCCCCACCAAGCCCCCGCTCACCGCACCGGTCGCGCCGCTCTCGGCTGCGAGGGATGTCGTCGCCGTCTCCTCCGCGAGCCTTCCTGCTCGTCCCGGTCGCGCATCGCGATCCCGATATGCGCCTCGTCGAAGCCCGAGGCCTTCAATCTTCGATCGCCGCCTGCGCCTGCGCGCGGTCGTGGAAGAGGGCGGCAACCGTCTTCAGCCCGCTGTAGTCGTGCGTCGTAGTAGGTCCGGTGTAATCCATGCTGGCTCCTTACGTGTGCGTGTAAGACGAAGGGGGGGAGGGTGTTGCGGTATTACGGTGTTACGGTATTGCGGTATCTCAAATCCGCAATACCGCAACACCGTAATACCCTCTCCTCACGCCCCCCTATACCTCTCCCTCAGCTCCCCCCAAGTCCCCGCCTCGATCGCTTCCCGGATCTCCCGCATGAGGCGAGCGTAGAACGCGAGGTTGTGCAGGGTCGCTAGGCGCGCGCCCAGCGGCTCGTCCGCGCGCAGGAGGTGGCGGAGGTAGGCCGCCGAGTACCGCTCGGTCTGCGGGAAGATGCTCTCGGGATCGGTGGGGCCCGACTCTTCGGCGAAGCGTCCGGCACGCGCGTTGACGCGCCCGCGCATCGTGTAGAGCGTGGCGTGGCGGGCCATCCGGGTCGGGAGCACGCAGTCGAAGAGATCGATGCCGCAGCCGACGGCGTGCAGGATGTCTGCGGGATGCTCCCACGCCCATCAGATAGCGCGCCTTGTCCGTCGGCAGCAAAGGCGCGGTGAGCGCGACGACGGGGTACTGCATCTCCGTCGGCTCGCCCACGCTGACGCCCCCGATGGCGTACCCGGCGAACGGCAGAGAGGAGATAAAAGCGGCCGACTCGCGCCGCAGATCCTCGTGCACGCCTCCCTGCACGATCCCAAACACCGCCTGTCCGTCCCCACGCGCCTCCAGGCAGCGGGGTGCCCAGAGGTGGGTGCGGCGCATCGCGTCGGCGGCCTCGTCCCTCGTGCAGGGGTAGGGCGGGCACTGGTCGAGCGCCATGCTCACGTCCACCCCCAGCTCCTTCTGGATCTCGATCGCCCGCTCCGGCGAGAGCGCCATCTCCGAGCCGTCGAGGTGCGAGCGGAAGCGGACGTCCTCGTCGGAGATCGTGCGCCGCTGCGCGAGACTCATCACCTGGTAGCCGCCCGAGTCCGTCAGGATCGCACCGCGCCACCCCGTGAACTTATGCAGCCCTCCCATCCGCTCCACCCGCGCCGAGGTTGGGCGCAAGGAGAGATGGTACGTGTTCGCCAGCACCATCTCGAACCCCATCCCCTCCAGCTCTTCCCAAGAGGCCGTCTTGACGCTCCCCTGCGTCCCCACCGGCATGAACGCGGGCGTCTCGACCGTGCCGTGCGGCGTATTCAGCCGCCCTCGGCGAGCGCCGGTATGGGGGCAGGTAGCGAGAAGCTCGTAGCGCATTCTTAAAGGTTAGAGGGAAGAGGTTAGAGGAGAGAGATCAGAGGTCAAAGAAGGCCTAGCACCTCATCTCTCAACCCTGAACCCTCTCATCTCTAACCTCTCCACTCTAAGCTTCCCCTACTTCCCCTTCACATAGGTGTCCAGCCAATCGATCGTCTCCCACAGAACGTGTTCGACCGACTGCCGCGCGGCATAGCCGTGGGACTCGTGGGGGAGCATCACCAGGCGCACCGTGCCGCCGTGGCCCTTAACGGCCTGGAAGAGACGCTCGCTCTGGATGGGGAACGTGCCGGAGTTGTTGTCGGCGACGCCGTGGATCAGGAGCAGGGGTTCGTTGATCTTGTTCGCGTGCATGAACGGCGACACCTTCAGGTACATCTCCGGCGCCTGCCAGAGCGTGCGGCGCTCGCTCTGGAAGCCGAACGGCGTGAGCGTGCGGTTGTACGCGCCGCTCCGCGCGACGCCCGCCTTGAAGAGGTCGGAGTGCGCGAGGAGGTTGGCGGTCATGAACGCGCCGTAGCTGTGGCCCATCGCCGCGACGCGGTTGCGGTCCGTCACGCCCATCTCCGCCGCCTTGTCGATCGCCGCCTTCGCGCTGTCCACGAGCTGCTCGATGAACGTGTTGTTCACCGTCTCGGGGTCGCCCACGATGGGCATCGTGACGTCGTTCAGCACGGCGTAGCCGTTGAGCAGCAGGAAGAGCTGCGAGGTGCCGCGGATCGTCGTGAAGCGGTCGAGGCTGCCAGAGATCTGGCCGGCCGTGGCGGGATCGGTGTACTCCAGCGGGTAGGCCCAGATGACCGTCGGCAGCGGTCCGTCGCCCGGCTTGCGACCCGGCGGCAGGTAGAGGGTGAAGGAGCAGTTCACGCCGTCGGAGCGCTTGTAGCTGACGCGCTGGCGGTAGATGTTGCGGATCTGCGGGCTCGGGTCCTTGAACGAGGTCACGGCGCGCCGCTGCCCGTTCTGGAGGATCGAGTAGATGGGTGGCTCGACGGCGCTCTCGCTGCGGATCAGCAGGCGGGAGGCGTCGTCCGCGAGCAGCTCGACCACGGTCTCGAAGCGGCTCTTCTGTGACTGGAAGAGCCGCTGCTTCTCCAGTGTGCGCAGATTCATCCGGTCGAGGAACGGCCGATCACCCTCGGGCGACGCGCCGGCGCCGGAGAGATAGATCGAGTCGCCGTTCCGGTGGATCACCGAGCGGCCGTTCGGCAGCTCCTTGGTCATAGGGCTCCCGGGGTCCGCGTAGCGGTCGCGGGTGTTGAGCTCGTAGACGAGCCGGGGCGCGGACCGCGTCGGCACCGCATCGAGCAGCCACCGGCGGTTTCGCTGACGGTCGCGGTCGTATTCGGTGACGAAGGCCATCCCGCCCTCGATCCAGCCGATGCCGGAGTAGCGATGCTCCAGCTTGAGGATCTCCTGTCCGGTGCCGCCCCGGGTGACGTCCCAGAGCATGATCCGGTCCCGGTGGGACACCTTCTTCTTCGGGTCGCCCTCGTCGAGGGCTTCGACCCAGTAGAGCGTGGCGGGCTCCGTCGGCCGCCAACTGTACGAGCGCGGCCCGGTGGGGACGCCGAACATCGGAACGCCCTCCTCGTTGGGCGCGGCGTGCAGCCGCTGCACGCTTCCGTCGCGCATGCTCCACAGTTCGGTCTCGCTCGCAAAGCCTGACGCGGGCAGAAGCCGGCTGAACGGCCGCGCCGTACGGCCGACGAGCAGGCGGCTCCCATCGGGGGAGAGGCTGGCACGGTCGACCATGCCGGGCTTCCCGAGGTTCTTCACACGCCCGCTCCCGGCATCCACCGTGGCGAGCTGCGAGGTGGCGAAGTGCTCGAAGAGGGTCTCGTCGTACGCCGTCTGGAGCAGCTCCTGCTAGGACCGCTCCGGGGAGGCGCGACGCGTGGTCTCGAGCACCGACGTGCCGCCCGGCGCCCTCGGGGTCGGTGGCATGGCGCCCCGGCCCCTCGGCACGAGCTGCACGAGCAGCGTCCGCGAGTCCGGCATCCACTGCACCGGCGTCCCGTAGGCCGCGTTAAGGGTCACCCCACGGATCGCGCGGGAGCGGCCCGTGCCGGCGTCCGCCACCCAAAGCTCGATCCGTCGCTCCAGCGTGTTGGTGAAGGCGATCGAACGCCCATTGGGCGACCACCGCGCGCCGCCCACCCGGCCCGTGCGCGGGAGGGAGACGCTCGTCTCGCGCCCGGTTCTGATGTCCTTCAGGGTCATGGCGACGACGCGTCCCGTGGACTGCGGCCCGCTTGTCGCGGGGTCCAGGCGCAGACCCGCGATGCGCAGGATAGGCGCGGCGAGCTCCTCGATCTCCGGATACGACGAGCCCTGGGTGAGCAGCATCGTGTCCCGCGTAGGGCTGATGGACACGCCCGGCGTCGGCGGAGCGTTCAGCACGTCGAGAATCACCTGCGATGGCCTTCGATATCCCTGCGTTGAGGCGAGGGGAGCGAGGCAAGCCAGCGCGGACAGCAGCGTCATGCGCGAGAGCGTCATGCGCGTGATTCTACTTGGCCCCGAGAGGTACCGTCACCCGCCGGTGGCGCGTCGAGAACGGCACCCTTGTCCTTATCTATGATGGGTGTGAGCGATTGGAGCCGAGGACAGAGGGTTACCGTTAGGGTCGCGGTGCTCCTGCTCGTCATCGTATTCCTCTGGCCGCCTATGGGTCGAGGCGAAACTTGGATCAGCCGCGACGCCTATTACGAGCCGCATTTCCAAGGATGGATATTCATCGACGATGCCCTTACGGAGCCTTTCCCGCCTTACGTCCATATCCTGTGGCCCATCCTTCTCCTCCAAGCGGCCGTCATAGCGGTCGTAGGACGGATCGTGTGGCTCTCCTTCGAAGAGCCCTATCGATAGGTTGCCTTCTTGGCGTTCCGACACCCCTTACGCTGTCCCAAGCGAGTGCAAAGAGATATCATCGGAAACGTGAGCCAGCCCCACGATCGCGTCTTTAACTTCTCCGCCGGTCCCAGCACGCTCCCCGTGGAGGTCCTCGAGGATGCCCGGGAGGATCTGCTGAATTACCAGGGGACGGGGATGAGCGTGATGGAGATGAGCCACCGCTCGAAGGCCTTCGAGGGAATCATCCAGGAGGCGGAGGCCGACCTTCGCCAGCTCATGGGCATCCCGGAAGGCTACAAGGTCCTCTTCCTCCAGGGGGGCGCGAGCCTTCAGTTCAGCATGGTGCCGATGACCTTCCTCGCGGGGGGCGGGAGCGCCGACTACGTCGTGACGGGCACCTGGGGCAAGAAGGCCGTCGAGAGCGCGCGGCTCGTGGGCACCACCAACGTCGTCCACGACGGCAAAGGCGGGAACTACTCCGATGTGCCGGATCTGAGCTCGCTCCAATTCAGCGACGGCGCGGCGTACGTCCACACGACGAGCAACGAGACGATCCAGGGCGTGCAGTTCCCCACGGATCCGGCCATCCCGACCGCCCCGCTGATCTGTGACATGTCCTCTGACATCCTCTCGCGGCCGGTCGACGTCTCAGCGTACGCCATGATCTACGCAGGCTCGCAAAAGAACATGGGGCCGGCGGGCGTCACCGTCGTGATCGTCCGCGAGGACATGCTGGAGCGCGTGCCGACGAACATGGCGCCCATGCTCGACTACCGCCTCCAGTCGGAAAACGACTCCCTCTACAACACGCCGCCGACGTGGGCCATCTACGTGTGCGGCCTCGTTTACAAGCTCCTCCTGCGCACCGGTGGCCTAGAGGGCATGCGGGCGCGCAACGAGGAAAAAGCCAAGGTCGTCTACGACGCCATCGACGCCTCCGGCGGCTTCTACAAAGGCCACTCCGCCCCCGGCGCGCGCTCCACGATGAACGTCACCTTCACCCTGCCGGACGAGGACACGACGAGCGCCTTCCTCAAGGAAGCCCAAGCCGCCCGCCTCGACGGCCTCAAGGGCCACCGCTCCGTCGGCGGCTGCCGCGCGAGCATCTACAACGCGTTTCCGAAAGATGGCTGCGAAGTGCTGGCGGGGGTGATGGGGGAGTTTGCGGGGAAGAGGGGGTGATGGCTGATTGCTGATGGGTGATGGGTGATCCAGAGCTTCATCAGCCATCAGCAATCAGCAATCAGCCATCATCCCTAGAATGCGCGGCACCCTCCTCAACACCGCGACGGTCGCCGTCGGCGCGAGCGTCGGGTGGGCGGTGGGGCAGGGGATTCCGGTCGCTTATAAAGAGGTCGCGCTGGCCGGTCTGGGACTTGTCACCGTGGGGATGGGGCTGCGGCTGTTCCTGCGCGGGAAGAATCCGCTGGTCTCGGCGCTGGCGGTGGCGGCGGGGGGCGTGCTTGGGCTGGCGCTGGGCATCCACCAGGGCATCCAGGGCCTGGAAAACTGGCTCGGGGCGCGGAGGGGCGGGGGAGGCGGCGGGCTGGTGACGGCGTTCGTCCTGTTCTGCGTGGGGCCGATGACGCTGCTGGGGTGCCTGCAGGACGCGCTAGAGGGGAAGATCGAGCTGCTCGCGCTGAAGTCGACGATGGACGGTATCGCCGCCGTGTTCCTCGCCGCCGCCTCCGGCGCCGGAGTGCTCGCCAGCGCGCTGCTCGTGCTTCTCTTTCAGGGTGCGCTCACCCTCCTCGCGCGGCCCCTGCGCCCCCTCGCCGAGGACGAAGACGCGCTCGCGGAGCTGAGCGCGACGGGCGGCGCGCTGCTCCTCGCTACGGGACTGGGGCTCCTCGCGATCAAAGACCTGCGCACGGCGAACTACCTCCCGGCGATCTTCCTCGCGCCCCTCATCGTCCTCCTCGGGCGACGCCTCGCTAGGCGGGGGGCGGCTTGAGGCGCGCGCTGCCCCTCCTCGCCCTGCTGCTGGCCGGGTGCGGTAACGGGCAAGGCGCGACCCCCGCCTGGGCCGAGTACCTGCCGTCGGGTCGATTCCTCCGGCTGGCCGTGTGGCAGTGTGTCGGGCTGCTTGGCCTGACGCTGCTCGCGCTGGCCGCGGCGTTCGTCGCCCGTAAGGTGGCGGCGCGGCTGCTGGCCCTGCGCGACCGGCGGGCACAGACGTACCTGCCCGAGTCGGTGGCGCACGCGGTCCGTCGCGCGGCCGGGCTGCTCGCGGGCGCCGTGGCGGCGCTTCCCTTCCTGCCCGACCTGCTGCTCCCCACCCGGATGGAGCGGACCCTCAGCCTGGGCCTCCAGGTGGTGACCGTGCTGGGCGCGGTGTTGCTGGCCTACGGACTGTGGGACGCGGCGTGCGAGGCGGTCGCGGCGCGGGCGGGGACGCTCGACGGGCGGGCCGAGCGGCTGCTGGTCCCCGTCGTGCGCAAGCTCGTCCGGTTCCTCATCCTCGCGGTGGGGTTCTTCCTGGCGCTGGGGCTGTTCGGGGTGAACCTCGTCGGACTCCTCGCCGGGCTCGGCCTCGGCGGCCTCGTCGTCGCCCTCGCGGCGCGGACTCCGTCGAGAACGTTCCTCGGGTCGCTCACGATCCTCTTCGACATGCCTTCGCGCTCGGCGACTGGGTGAAGATCAGGAGGTCGAGGGGGTGGTCGAACAGATCAATCTGCGCTCGACGCGGGTGCGCACCTTCGAGACTCGATGATCACCCTCCCGAACGCGAACCTCGTTCGCGCCTCCGTCGAGAATCTCGGCGCGCGCCGCTCGCGGCGGACGAAGTTCCACCTGCGCGTGGGGCCACCCGCCGGAGCGGATCGGGGCGTTCTGCGCCGCGCTCCGAGCCGCTCTGGAGGCAAACCCCAGGGTGCGGCAGGACAACTTCGTCGTCGAGGTGAACGATCTCACCGAGCCCTCGCTGAGCATCCTCGTCCAGTGCTTCTTCGACGCGGTCACGACCCCCGAGGAGATGCATTTGCGGCACGAGCGATGCTCCAGGTGCTCCGCCTGAGGACCGAGCACCTCGTGGCCCCCGGCGCGCCCCCCCTTGCCGCCCCAACGGAAGGGGCCACCCCCGAGCGGGAAAGGCGTTGGCTCCGTGTCCCCGCGATCCGCAGCTATACTCTCCCATGGGTGACAAAAAGCCGAAAAAGAATTCGTCCGGCACGCACGACGCATTCAAAGCCAAGGGAGCCAAAGCGGCTTCGGACAAGTTTCTCGGCCTCCCGAAAGCCGACGACAAGGACAAAGGCAAAAAGAAGTAGGCGCACGCCGCCCCGGTACCCTTCAGCAGCGACTTTCCCAAGGTTGTCGACACAACGTTTATTGGGAATCAGAAGTACGTTTTGGAAGGTCCCATCGCGGGTGAATAGTCCCCTGATAGAGGCATTTTGCTAAAAGGCCGGGCGCTAAAGGATCAGGAAGAACAGCGTTCCGTCCGGAATGGAAATCTCCGGGCAATAACCCAATGATCGCACTCCAAGCCTTAGCCGTTCTCGCGATGCTTCACCCGGCGGGCCTTCCGTCGTCCCCCCTTGAAGTCACCTTCACGTGCCCCGCGAATGTGGTGCAGGGCGAGCCCCTCCTCGTGGAGTGCCACATCCGCAACGTCTCCGACCAACCGGTCTGGATCGACCTCGCGCTCCCTCTGGTGACGCTAGGCGGGGCGGAGGTGACGCCGGTGGCTACCCTGCCCACGGCACCCACCGGAGCTGTCGACGAACTTCGACCCGGCCACCATATGACTCAGATGGGCCCTCGGCGCGAGGAGGCTTTTGTCGTTGTCGCTCTCGTTCTTCAAAAAACGCAGTCGCTCCTACCGGGGCCGAATTCCATCGCTCTGCACTTCCGCATAGCCTACACGCCTGGAGACAAGCGGCCCTACACGAAGTACCTCATAGAAAAGCCGACATTTGCGGCGGTGGCGAGGCACTCGGAGATCCACACCGTCGAGGTGGAGCCAGCCACTCCCGACGCACTGCTGGCGGCGGCGTATCGTCTGAGCCGTAAAGCCACCCACCACAAAACCCGTGACCGCGCCGATGTCATGAAAGGCTTGCTTGCCATGCCCGTGGATGCCGAGCCGGCGTGGCGTGAGGCGCTCGTTCATCAATACTTCACCGGTGCCGAGGCCATGTACATGGGCTTCGCGGCGAAGCGTCAGGACGCGGCGGGGCGGCGGACGATGGAGTTCTTGCTCGAGCTCGCCCAGCAGAGGAAGTCGGAACTCGTGCCACACATCCGCAAGATGCTGGCGGACGACAAGGGCAACTGAGCCGTTCGATCTTCGTGAGCGGGTGGTGGCGAATGTTTTTCGCGCCACCACCCGCACTGATGTCCCGCGCGACGTTCACACCGAGTGCCCCGGCCACGTGCGCACGGTGAGCCAGGCAGGGCACGCTCTGCCGCTACGGTTAGAAGAGGATCACGGAGCGGATGACGTCGCCGGTCTCCATCATGTGGAACGCGTCCTCCACTTCGTCCAGCGTGATCGTTCGGGTCACCATGCCGTCGAGGTCCAGCTTGCCCTGGAGGTAGAGCTGGGCGAGGAGGGGGAAGTCGTACGAGGGGAGCGTGTCGCCGGCGTGGCACACGCGCAGGGCGGCCTTGTTCCAGTAGAAGCCGGTATCCATGTCCGCGAGGTCGAGCGTGACGCTCGCGCCGGTGTCGGGCAGGCCGATGTGCGTCGCTGTGCCTGCGTAAGCGAGCATCCGCACGGCCTGGTCGATGCACTGCGGCAGGCCAACCGCTTCGTAGGCGAAGTCCACCCCCTCCCCGTTCGCCAGCTCCCGCACGCGCGCCACCGGGTCGCCCTCGCGGGCGTCGACGACGTCCGTCGCGCCGAACCGCTTCGCCCACTCCAGCTTGGTCGGCGAGAGGTCCACGCCGATGATCTGCTTCGCGTGCGCAAGCCGCGCGCCCTGGATGACGCTCAGCCCCACGCCGCCGCAGCCGATGACCGCCACGCGCGCGCCCGGCCACATGGGCGAGGTGTTCATCACCGCCCCCACGCCCGTCACCACGCCGCACGCTATGAGGCACGCCTTGTCCAACGGCATCTCGGCGGGCATCTTGATCGCCGCCTTGCTGTGAACCACGGTGTAGTTCGAGAACGTTCCGCACCGCAGGACCTGGGACAGTAGCGCGTCGTCCGCCTTGCGGTGGATTCGCAGCCCCGGCCGCAGCGCGGCCCAGCACCGGCGAAGATCGCCGCGCGAGCAAGCGGGGCAGCTCCCGCAAGGCGCGCGATAGGCGATCACCACCGGGTCGCCCGGCGCGAGGTCCTTGACCCCCTCACCCACCTGCTCGACGATGCCCGCCCCCTCGTGCCCGAGCAAGATGGGGAAGTTCATCCCCATCCCCTGCATGTTCTTCACGTGCAGGTCGGTGTGGCAGACGCCGCTGGCCACGAGGCGCACCAGCACCTCCATCGGCCCCGGCGAGTCCAAATAAACGTCTTCGACCACGGCCGGCGCCCCCGGCTCGACCAGAATCGCGGCCCTACCCTCGTATGCCATAGCGAAAGATTAGCAAATCCGGGGCCGTGGTGTTCAGTCTTCAGGTGTTGGGTGTTCAGGAAGGCTAGTTCATCACTCATCAGCCACCAGCCATCAGCCCTGCAAGTTGCCCTCGCACGTCCCTCGGATGGTCCGTAATGATGAAGTTGACGCGAAGCTCCTCCAGACGCGCGACCTCCGGCCCTTGGCGGACGGTCCAGGACGAAGAGGGACCTTCTGCTCGCGCGCCATCCGCGCCAGCTCGGGCGTCGCTCGACGGAACTGGACACCCATCGCGTCCGCGCGGATCGTCTTCAGGGTCTCGAAGACCTTCTCGGGGTTCGACGGGTCGGCGACGAGCCACACGCCGACTTGCGCCGGGTTCAGCCCTTCACCCGTCCCACCTGCTCGGCGGAGAATCCGAAGACGACCGACTGCTCGACCATCCTCTTCTTCAGGTGGTCCACGACCTTCCGCTCGACACCCTCGCCGTCTTTGATCTCCACCACCAACACCGTCCGGTCCTTCGTGAACTTCGTCAGCTCGGCCAGCGTCGGCACACCGTCAGCGCCATCGTCGCCGCGGGCGTACCTTCACCGCGCTCCTCCAGCGACGTCGTCCGGTCGAGGGTGCTGTCGCGCATGATCATCATCTCGCCGTCCGCGCTGGAGGTGGACGTCGCACTCGACGGCAGCCGCGCCGGCCGCGATTCCCGCCTCAAAGGCGGGCGAGGTGTTTTCCGGGCTTGTAGGCCGCGGCCCCTCGGTGCCCATCGACGAGGGTCTGGGCCTGCGAGTCTCGGAGAATGGTTCCTCGACCGAGGGCTTTTCCACTGCTGAAGACGGCGAGAGTGATCAAGAGGGCGGGTCATCGCTACGATATGGCTCCGTGGTAAGGCATTTTGCCCGGCTCCACGTGGTCGTGTCCGCGAGTTGGGGAGCAGGCGGATTTAGCGCGAGCTTGCCCGCCATCGAGCGGAGCCACTGCCTTGCGCCACTTGCGCTGCCGGCCATCACGAACGGCGCGGCCACCCGTGGCGAAGGGAGAGCCGCCGAAGATCTGGTTCCAGGCTCGCCGCCGGGCTCGGCCAAGGCGCCGTTGTCCGCATCGAAGTCGTTCGCGTCGTCGTCCTCGCGCCCGGGGTCCTTGGCGAAGCTGAACATGATCTTGTCCGACACGGCCCGCAGGTCGAGGCGTTGGAGCTGGTGCTGATCGTCCTCTGCTCTGCCGCCGAAGCCGCCGTACTGTGGAGCAGCTCGTCGTTCCGCGCGTAGTGCCCGGCGTAGGCACGTTTCCGGCGCTGGACGCCGTTCCGACGGGCATGTTCGGTAGTGGACCTCGCTGGGGATGGGCGCGGAGGAGGCTGGGCATGTCCGTAAACCGGAAAGCCCAGAACGGCGCTGGTAGGGCCGAGGGGCGTGAAGAGGCCGGGTCGAGGAAGACGTCGATGCTCGTGTACGGGAGCAGGTCGACGTGCATGTCGTACCACTTGCGCCCGGACCCAGTCCTCGTTGTCGTTCATGTAGAGGAAGGTCGCCGTCCCCAACTGCTTCGCGTTGCTCAGCGCCTGCGTCTTCTTCGCCGCTGCCTTCGCTTGGGCAAAGACGGGGAAGAGGATCGCGGCGAGGATCGCGATGATCGCGATGACCACCAGCAGTTCGATGAGTATGAATCCGGCGCTACGTCGTGCCCTTGCCATAAGACCAGGGTGGGCTCGAATATTAAGCGGGCGTTAGTGCGACGAATATAACGCACTCTTAACTTCCTGATCCCCCGCGACCCGTGGGGAATGTGTGAGCACTTTCCGGACCCTCGCTTTTTGCTCCGGCAAAGGGAGAGGGGGCAGGGGGTGAGGGTTCTGGGGCAGTCCCGCAGGGCAGAGGGTGCAGGCGGAGACCGCGGGACACGTCTGGACTATCAGTCACCCATCAGCTATCACCCATCACTTCCCGGAACCCTCACCCCTGCTCCCCTCTCTCCTCGTGGCCGAGCAAAAGGCGAGGGGGTCCGGACGTCTCTCTACCGCCACTTTGTGGGGTCTACAGGCCCGCTAGCCTCGCGAGGTGATCGCGGTAGCAGTCGGAGCACACGTCGGGCACGAGCCCCGCCGGGATTCTCCCGCGGCCGGAAGCGCCCCTCGGCCAGCGCTTCCTCAACCTCGACCCACGTGCCGATATTCAGCCTGCGGCAGAAGGTGCAGCACGGCAGCCGCTCGTCGGACCGCGGCGCCCTCCGGGTCGAGGAGCGGCACCGGCGTGGCGGGGCCCGTCCGTGCGGGCAACGACCGTATGTCCAGCTCGCTATTGGAAAGGAGCGCGATGCTCATCCGGAACTCACGCCGCGCGTCTGTGACGTCGCCCCCCGGCACGGAAGCTCAGGCGACGTCGTCTCGGCGACCCGCTCGAAGAGCAGCCGGTAGATCTCCTGAACCTGCTCCCCCGGCAGGTACTTGCACACGGAGGTGCCGAGCGCCCGGACGGGTAACCTGGCCACTGTACGCGCGAGTGCGAGCTGCACCCAGAGCCCGGATCCATCTGAACGACCATCGTCCGCATCAAGCCGAAACCCGATGACCAGCCCGGCGGGCTTCTCCAGTCGCGGCGGGCGGCTCCCATGCCTCGTGATCCTACACTACACCGCGCCCACTACGACCCGCCCGAGCTAGAGCCGTGGATCGACCGGCTCGCTCTCCATCGCGAGGACGCCGAACACGCACTGCAGTACCCGCCGCAACGGCTCGCGGCGCACGAAGCGCTCCAGCGCCCGATGCTCAGGGCGAACTTCGCGCGCGGCGAGGGAGCGTCATCTCCGAGCGACCGTCGCCGCAGGCGGTCCAGGTTCTCCGGCCGCAGATACTCCGGGCCGTAGATATAGCAATCCGCAGTACCCGCGCCGCGCACCTTGACGGCGGGCTGCACCATCCTTCGGACCACGCGCCACGAACTCCAACGGCTTCACCACCATCCCTCGCCCCCACGCCCGGTGTGCTTTCCCAACGCGTCGCCGCCGTGGCGTCCGTCCATGCGGCCGGACCACGCGCCACGGGCCGGAACAGGACGGGAGTCGCCTGTGCGACAGACCTCGGCGAGCGTCCCATGTGCCACGCGTGATCCTTCTCCACGTGCGTGGCCCCCTCGCTCGCCAGCAGGTGGAACGGCGCGAGCCGGAGGTCGTCCAGCGAGTCCACGCTCCAGCAGTACCGCCGGTACGCCTCCCGATACGCGGCGGCGTCCCCCGCCCGCGCCTCCAGCCGGCCCACCAGCGACGCGAGCACCCCCTCGGCGTCGGGCGCGGCGGCCCTCGCCACCGCGAGCGCCGCGCCCGTCGAGGCGATCGCCGAGGTCCCCACCGGCGCGTACTGCCTCCGCAGAAGCTCCTGGGCCTTCGCCGACCAGGGCATCAGCTCGCAGTCCAAGACCACCCAGTCCGACTCCAGACGCTCGTAGATCCCCGCCGCCGCGAGCGCCGCGTCCGCCCGCCCGAGCAGCGCCGCTTCGAGGCCCGTGTCTTCGAAAAACCGCCGCCCGGTGCGGGTGAGGACCGCGCCCGACTCGCCCGTATCCACCCCGAACCGCGCCCGCGCGACCTCGGGGTTGCGGCAGACGACGGCCACCGCCCGCGAGCCCATGTGCTTCTCCTGGCACACCACCTTGGGCACGCCCTGGCTGCGGAAGTAGGAGAAAGCCTCCTCCGGGTGCTCCAGCAACCCCGGCCGCGTCGAGGTCTCGACGGGCGACATCGCGGGCGGGAGGTAGACGAGCCACTTGGGGTGCGCGGCGAACCGGCTCATCGTCTCCAGCGCCGCCGAGGAGTTCTCTTCACGCACGATCACGGTGCCCCGCAGGCGCGTCTGGATGATCCGCTTGCCGGAGACGTCCTCCAGGTCCAGCACGTCGTCCAGGACGTGCTGGGAGGAGAGCCCTTCCTCGGCGGCCAGGAAGGGGCGGATGGGGTCGGCGTAGACGGCGCGCGCGGGGACGGAGACGAGCTCCATCTCGGGATAGCGCAGGGCGGTGAGCTTGCCGCCGAAGGCGCATCCCGTGTCGATGTTGATCGTGTTGTTCAGCCACTCCGCCTCGGGCACGGGCGTGTGGCCGTAGACGACCCGCGCGCTTCCCCGGTAGTCGGCGGCCCAGTTGTAGCGGATAGGCAGGCCGAACTCGTCCGTCTCGCCCGTGGTCTCACCGTACAAAGCGAACTCGCGCACCCGCCCGGACGCGCGGCCCTGCATCTCCTCGCGCATCCCCGCGTGCGCGACGACGAGCCGCCCCCCGTCCATCACGTAGTGGCTGATGAGCCCGTCGAGGAACTTGACCACCCGCTCCCGGAACTCCTTGGTCTCCTTCTCCAACTGCTCCAGCGTCCCGGCGAGCCCATGCGAAGTCTTGACGTTCTTCCCCTGAAGCGCCCGCAGCAGCTTGACGTCATGGTTCCCCGGCACACAGATCGCATCCCCCCGCTCGCACATCTCCATCACCAGCCGAAGAACCCCGGCGGAGTCGGGGCCGCGGTCGGTGAGGTCGCCGAGGAAGATGATTTTGCGGTGTTGCGGTGTTACGGTATTGCGGTCTTCCGGATCCGCAATACCGTAACACCGTAATACCGCAACACTGAGCTTCGCCAACAGCTCCTCCAGCTCCCCCAAACACCCATGCACGTCGCCGATGATGTCGAACGGCCCCGGGACGCGCCTGAGGTCCGTCCAGAGCGCTTGGCGCTCGGGGACCGCCGTGTCGATCTCCTCGACCGAGCGGAGGATGTGGACGTGCCGGAACCCCTCCTTGTGGAGCCCGCCGAGCGAGCGGCGGAGGTCGCGGGTCTGGTTGCGCACGACGTGCGGCCCAAAACCACGGTCGGGCCGCCCCGCGTTGCGCTCCTGGCAAATATCCTCCGGCGTGAGAAACACGATCGCGACCGCCATCGCGTGGTGCTCCCGCGCGAGGGCGATCAGGGGTTGGCGCGCCGTGTCCTGCACGTTCGTCGCGTCGACGACGACGAGCCGGTTCCGCTCCAGACGCTTGCGCACGATGAAGTGCAGCAGATCGAAGGCGTCGTTCGTGACCGTCTGGTCTGTCTCATCGTCCGCCACGATCCCTCGGCACGCATCGGACGACACGACCTCCGTCGGGAGGAAGTGCTTGCGCGCGAACGTGGACTTCCCACTCCCCGACGCGCCGACGAGCAGCACCAGGGACGGATTCGGCAGCGTGAGAGACCTCATGCGGGAAGGCAATTGTGACGCATCGGGCGGCTACGGCTGCTGCATGACTTGGCGAAGCCTTATGACTAGACGGAGCCTTACAAGGAGATCGCTTAGTTCCTGCCGGGTAATCGGCTCCTCTCGCAGCGTGCTTGCCGCCGCTTCTTCCTCCAGCCTCGCGAAGAGGCGCTCGATCCGCTCACGATGAGGGTCTAGCGGTTCGCCCAACTCCCCTTTTTCCCGCCCCTCCACCTTGCGTGCGATGAGGTCCGGCAGAACCTCCTCCCGGTACATCGCCGCAAGGGTGGACAGGTTCGCTTCGATCGCCCCACTGCGCATGAGATGGATGCCGGTGAGGAGCACGCGATAGGTGTAGAGGAGCGGCTTGAGTTTGGGCGTCTCGTCTTTCTGCACCCGTGTCCACTCGGAATGCGCGAAGCCGGAGTAATGGTGGACGTGGTGCTTCGTGACGCACCCGCGCCCGAGAGCTTTCAGCTCGTCGTGGACAGGCTTGGTCTGCACGACGAGGGGCGAGAAGAGCTGCTCCAGCACGTAGCCGTTCCGGCGGAGCATGAGCGTGAAGAACTTGCGCGCGTCGTGCGTCACGAGGTCGATCTCCTTCCCCTCGATCACGCGCGACACCTCCACCGTCTCCTCCGGCGGGTCCAGCCCCAGCACCGCCTCGGCGGGCAGGACGTGGACACCCCGGATATCGAAGTCCGAGTCAGGCGACGCAAAGCCGTACAGGTGCGCCCCGCTCACGGTGGCGAATAGGAGCGGATGGGGCTGCTCTTCGGCGACTTTTTGGAGAAGAGGCAACATCCCTAGTGCGGAAACTCCCCCGCCTTCTCCAGGATGGTGAACTCAGGAGGTCCTAATGTGCCGCCCGACTGCATCGTCTCACGCACCGTCGGGTCGTTGCGAAACGCCTCAAACGCCTCTCGGCTGGGCCACGTGAGGAGCACCACCACCTGCCCCTCCTGGTCGGTCACGCGGAAGACCTGGCTGCCGACGCACCCGTGCCCTTGCCGCTTCTCCACGCCGCGCGTCGAGAACACTTCGAAAAACCGGTCGAAGCCTTCGACCCCCACCTTCGCCAGCACGTAAATCACGGTCTCCGACGGTACCTCAGGCGTCCACCATCGCCTGCCGCGCGCGGATGAGGAAGGCATCTACCCGCTCCCGGTCCGGCTCCTCGGGCAGTGGCGTCGTCTCGTACGCCCGCCGCAGCGCACCCTTCAGCTCCTCGCTCCACTCCTCCACTTCCGGCCACGAGCGCTCCCCCCGCCGCACCGCGAGCAGCGGCTCGCGGTACTCGCCGACCGGCACGGTCAGCCGCCCCTCACGCAGAAGCGCCTCCCCGGCGATCAGCAATCGGATCAGGTGCATGGCGTGCTTCCAGTTGATCTCCCGCCCCGCCCCCAAGTTCGCCCGCATCCGCCGAAGCTGCGCCTCGGCATACCCGAGGTACCGCTCGTAGGCGAGCCGCGAGAGAAACGCCTCCCTCATCCCCCGAAGCTCCTCGGCAAGCGGTGAAGCGTGCTCCACGAGCGGCGTATTCAGGCACTCCAGCACGTTCG
>JAUJNV010000028.1 GCA_030447945.1 Fimbriimonas sp.
GGTCCTCGCCTACCAAGGCGATTCTGCCCGTGCGACCCGGTTCTTCCACAGTCTCGGGGTCGCGAGCATGGGCGAGATCGGCGCGGATCATTTTCTTCGCTACGAGGCGACCCTCGGGCCCCCCTCTAGCCCGCGCCTCCGCAATGCGGAGAATGAGCGCCCTGCGCCTGCTCCTGCGCTTCGGCGAAATCTAGAAGCTGGGCCGGAGGTGGATTCGCCGAGCGCAGGAAGTTTCCTGCAGCAGGCGCTTCCGAGGCTCTGTCCGTGGAAGATCTGGCGGCGGATGCTGAAGCCCTGACACGACACGTAACGCCTCCTGGGCGATCAGCTCTCGCGGAGCTGATCTACGGGGCCGGGCTTCGCAAGCGAGGCTGTTGGTCTGGAGCGAGGAGTCGCTCGATCTCGAAGAGGCATCGGTCCGGGTGGTGGGGAAGTGAGGCAAGGTGCGGCGGGTTCCTCTCCGGCCGGAACGGTGGCATGGTTGGAGAAGTATCTGGAAGAAGGCGGCCACGCCCCCGCGGTGAAGCCGACGTCACGTGTGTTGATCGCAAACGAGGGTGGGCCCCTCTACGGCAGGTTGTCACTCTCGACTTAGCCGGTGCGCGCGAACGGCTGGCCTGCAGGGCGTTGGCCGCACACGCTTCGGCACACCTACGCGGTCCATATGCTCAAGGAGGAGCGGACCTGCGCGTGGTTCAGGAGCTGCTCGGCCATGAGTCGGTTACGACCCAGATCTACACCGGGCTCGATCTGGGATGAGGTTCGCCGTGGGTATCGGCAGGCGCACCCTAGGGCGTAGGCTCAGTCTTTCCGGGGCGAGCACGGCAAAGGCGGTCTCACCGGTCGCCACCATCCGCGCGATGCGGGGCCGGCAGAGGCCGCAGTGGGATCCCGCAGCCGAACCTCTCAGCGGCTTCCGCCAGTCTGGACGCCCTCCGCCTTGAGCTCCCCGAATGTCAGCGCGCTAAAGCACACGCACCGACGGACCGTCCGAGGATCGGGGTCAGCGGAAGAGGCTTTCATCCGAGCTGGATACCTCCAGCGCGTAGTCGTCCCGCTCCCCACGTGCGAGGCGGTAGGAGGCCGCGAGTCCGATCATGGCCGCGTTGTTCGTACAGAGGTCGACAGGGGTGAGGAACGCGATCCCCAGGCGCCTGCACTCCCCGCCAGCCGCTCGTAGTGCGAGGTTGGCGGCCACGCCTCCCACGAGGGTCAGCGCCTGGCCGTCAAGCGTGGGCGGGCGATGAGCGGCGCGCTCGACAGCACCCCACGACCGTCTCCGAGCGCCGCCGCCGCGTCGGCCACCTGCAGCGCGGCCCTCGCGCTCGACGAGCCGCGGCGGACGGCGGTACCAGGCCGCTGAAGCTGAAGTCGATGGTGTCGCCCCCGAGCCCTTCGGCAGGGCGTACCGCGTGGCGTTGCCGCCGACGGCGGCCCTGGACGGCGAGGGCCCTTCGGATAGCCCAATCCGAGGAGGCGGCGCCTTTGTCGAACGCCTCGCCGGCCGCGTCGTCGCGGGTCTGTCCCACGATCCGGTAGCTTCCGAGCGCGCCTACTTCGACAAGCTCGGTGTGGCCGCCGGAGACGACGAGCGCGGTGTGGGGAAGGGTATCGTCTCATCGAGTGCGAGCACGCTGCAGAGGTGGGCCTCGATGTGGTGGATCCTGAGCAGCGGCACTTGCTGCGCATAGGCCAGCCCTTTGCGGCCGAGACGCCTACGCTCAGCGCGCCCATTAGCCCAGGGCGGTTGGTGGCGGCGACGGCCTTTACCTCTGCAAGCTGGAAGCCGGGTCCAAAGGAGCCTCGATCACGGGCAGGATCGTCTGGACATGGGCCCTGGCCGCCGCCCGGGGACGACTCCGCTCACTTCTCGTGGAGCGCGGCTTGGCTGGAGACGACGTTAGACAGCACCTTCCGGCCGCACACCACGGCGGCGCTGGTCTCGTCGCAGCTTGTCTCGATAGCGAGGATCGGCTCTCGAAAAACGTCACGGCCGCGGGGGCCCCAGGCTTGAGGTGGTGCAGCCACATCACGGTGGCGTCCTCATTGGTTGTCCGGGTAGTACCTCTTGAGTCGCGCGGCCGCGTTGCGCCCCTAGGCTCGTAGAGCTTGATCGTCGCTTCGCTGCTCGACCGTACTTCCAGGGTCGAGCAGAGCATGTCGCGCTTCTTCGACTCCAAAAGCAGCTCCGTCATCAGCTTCTGGCCGACGCCCTTCCTCTCCGTGCTCTTCGGCCACCGTGGCGGCTGTGATGAGCCCGCCGATCACGAGCCACACCCCGCCGCCGACTACCGCGCCCGATACGAAGGCCGTGAGGAAGATGCCATATAGGGTGATCCAGCTCGTTGCGGAAGCTCCGCTCGACCACGGCGCGCCGTTCACTCTCGCCGCTCCAGCTCAAGGATCGCCGGGAGATGGGCCTTGGAAGGGTCTCGAATCGGAGGGTTTTCATGGGTGAAGAAAGGGCGCGCGCTGGGCGTTAGAGGCTGCCCAACGCCCAACGCCCAACGCCCAACGCCCTACCCTCCAAGATAAGCCTCCTTGACCTTCGGGTTCGTGAGGAGCGCTTTGCCGGTGTCGCTGAGGACGATCGTGCCAGTTTCGAGGACGTAGGCCCGGTGGGCGACTTCGAGGGCGCGGTTTGCGTTCTGCTCGACGATGAGGATCGTGCGGCCCTCCTTATTGAGGTCCAGCACGATGTCGAAGATCTCCATCACGAGGTTAGGGGCGAGGCCGAGGCTAGGCTCATCCAGTAGGAGGATCTCGGGGCGGGACATCAGGGCCCGGCCGATCGCCAGCATCTGCTGCTCGCCGCCGCTGAGGGTGCCGGCGTTCTGGCGGAAGCGCTCTTTAAGGCGCGGAAAGCGGCGCAGTACTTCGTCGAGGTCCTTCTGGATGTCTCCATCGCGGCGAATGAAAGCGCCGAGCTGAAGGTTTTCCTGCACGCTCATGTTGGTGAAAATCCGTCGGCCCTCGGGGGAGTGCGAGATGCCCATGCGGACGATCTCGTGGCACGCTCGGCTGCCGAGATCCTCGCCCTTGAAGGAGATGTTGCCCCCGCGGGGGCGCAGGAGCCCGCTTACCGTGCGCAGGAGCGTGCTCTTACCCGCGCCGTTGGACCCGATAATCGCGACGATCTCCCCCGGCTGGACGTTGATGGTGACGTCGTTGAGCGCCTGGATGGCTCCGTAGAAGACGCTGATCCCCCGAATGTCGAGCATGCGAAAAGGGGTTCTACCCGAACCCGCGGCGTGGGCGTCCCGCCCCGTTACGGGGGCTACACTTGCCGGAACGATGAAGAACCCCAAGTCTTCCCACGCCTTCGAGGTGATCCGCGAGCTTCCGGAGCCCCTGAGCGGGCTGCAAAGGCTCGCTTCGAATTACTGGTGGACGTGGGACCACGAAGCGCGCGACCTCTTCCGTCTCGTGGATAACCGTCTGTGGGACGAGTGCGAGCACAACCCCGTGCTCTTTTTGAACCGGGTTTCGCCCGAGCGAGCGGCACGCTTGGTGGCCGATCGGAATTTCCTGGAGCGGCTCGGAGGAAGCGTGCGGAGGATGGAGGAATACCTCGCGGGCGACACCTGGTTCGACGGAGCCTTTCCCGGCGCGCGGGAGCGGACGACCGTCGCCTACTTCTGCGCGGAGTTCGGAGTCAGCGAGGGGCTCCCCATCTACTCCGGCGGACTGGGGGTTTTGGCGGGCGACCACCTGAAGGCGGCGAGCGACCTGGGTGTGCCGCTCGTGGCGGTAGGCCTCCTGTACAACCACGGCTACTTCCGTCAGAGGTTGAACCGCGACGGATGGCAGCAGGAGGTTTACCCGCAAGCCGACTTCTATCAGATGCCCCTGACGTTGATGCGGAACGAGGCGGGGCATCCGATCTGCATCGACGTCGACTTCCCGGATCGCCCGGTGTCGTGCCAAATCTGGCGTGCGGACGTGGGGCGGGTGCCGCTCTATCTGCTGGACAGCAACGTGCTGGACAACACGCCGGGTGACCAGGCGATCACCGACACCCTCTACGGCGGCGACCAGGACACGCGGGCGCGGCAGGAGGCGATTTTGGGCATCGGCGGCCTCCGGGCGCTCGAGGCGCTGGGCATCCGTCCGACGGTGTGCCACATGAACGAGGGACACGCGGCGTTCCTCGCGATCGAGCGCATCAGGCAGATCATGGGAGCCCACGGCTGCGAATTCCGCACCGCGAAGGAAGCCGCCACCAGCGGAAACGTCTTTACGACCCACACCCCCGTCGAAGCCGGCTTCGATCTCTTCGAGGGGCCTCTCCTTGAGAAGACGGTCGCGCGCACCGTCGCCCTCACCCGCCTTCCGTTCTCCGAGTTTCTGGAAATGGGCAAAGTCTCGGGCGAGACCGAGGAGAAGTTCAACATGGCGGTGTTCGCAATGGAGAACTCGAGCTACGTTAACGGCGTCTCGCAGCTCCACGCGAGCGTCTCGCGGGCCATGTTCGCCGAGCGCTGGCCGAGCTATCCTGAGGACGAAGTCCCCATCGAAGGGATCACCAACGGCATCCACACGACGACCTGGACGAGCGCGCGCATGTCCGCCTTGCTCGACGAGCACCTGGGCGGGGATTGGCGTCGGAGGCCCGAGGACCCGGAGGTCTGGGCGGGCGTGGAGGCGATCCCCGACGACGCGCTCTGGGGCGGCGCTCGAAAGCAGCCGCTTGATCTCGTGCGCTACGCGCGGCGAAGGCACCAGGCTGACCTGGAGCGGCGGGGGCAGGGGAGGCCGGACCCGGCCGAGCCCGCGATCCTCGATCCCCGCGTCCTCACCATCGGCTTCGCCCGGCGATTCGCCACCTACAAGCGGGCGACGCTAATGGCCGCGGATAAAGAGCGGCTGAAGCGGCCGGCTGTTCCACCCCGAGCGCCTGGTCCAGATCGTCATCGCGGGCAAGTCGCACCCCAGGGATGACGCCGGAAAGGCGTTCATCCAGCCTTTCGTGTGGACGATCGACGCGGAGGGCTTTGGCCAGCGAATGGTGTTCCTCGAGGACTACGACATGCGGGTCGCACGACAGCTCGTGCAAGGTGTCGACGTCTGGCTGAACAACCCGCGCCGACCGTACGAGGCGAGCGGAACCAGCGGCATGAAGGTGATTCCCAACGGCGGACTGAACCTGTCCGTGCTCGACGGGTGGTGGGACGAGGCTTACGAGCCGGGACTCGGATGGGCCATCGGCGACCGATCGGAGGTGGGCGAACCGGGTCACCAGGACTGGCTCGACAGCCAGTCGCTCTACTCCGTGCTCGAGCACGAGGTGACGCCGATGTTCTACCACCGATTGGAGGACGGGGTGCCGCGAGGCTGGGTGCAGATGATCAAGCGCTCGATCCGGCAGATGGCGCCCCACTTCTCTACGGGCCGCATGGTACGCGAGTACACGGAGCGGTTCTACATGCCCAGTTCGGAGACCTACGGGCGCATGGCCGCCGAGGGCCTGGCGCGCGCCCGGGCGGCCCTGGAGTGGCGAGAGAGGGTGCGCACAAACTGGGCTCTGGTCAGAGTGGCGAGCGTCGGGGACGACGCCTCGGTCTCAAACGCCGTTGGAAAGGAGGTTCACGTCCGCGCGCTCGTGGACCTCGGCCACCTGGCGCCGGAGGAGGTGCGGGTCCAAGCCGTCGTGGGGAAGGTGGGCGCTGCGGGCGACCTCCTGGACCGCCGTGTCGAGGATCTCCGGCCGGTGGGCGACGAGGCGGGCAGCCGCGCATTCGAGGGAACCATCGTCTGCAGCGTCCCCGGGGGCCAAGGCTATTCCGTCCGCGTTATCCCTCACCACCCCGACGTGCGGGTGCCGAGCGAGCTGGGGCTGGTCGCCTGGGAGTGACCGCTTAGAGCGGTTGAAGCGGACCTGGTCCGGGCGGGACCGAATCGGGCCCGCCAGCGGGGCGGCGATCTTCGCCTTCCGCCGAGCGTGCCGCGACCTCTAACGTGAGGAGAATAATAAAGGTGGCCGCTCCCAACGAGCGGCCACCGTGTCTGCCTTTCGGAACGATTGGCTTGGAGCTGAAGCCGCGCTTAGTAGCGCCCGCCGCCGCCACCGCCACGGCCGCCCTTACCGCCCTTGCCGCCCCGGCCACCGCCGCCACCACCGCCGTAGCCGCCTCCGCCACCACCGCCGTAGCCTCCGCCACCGCCGCCGTAGCTTCCGCCGCCGCCACCGTAGCCTCCGCCACCGCCTCCGCCGTAGCTGCCGCCACCGCCTCCGCCGAAGCGGCTACCGCCGCCACCGCCCCCGCCTTCGCCGCGCGGTCGCGCCTCGTTCACCGTCAGCCGTCGGCCGCCCATCTCGGCGTTGTGCTTGTCGGCGATCGCCGCTTCGAGCTGGTCGCCTTCGACGTCGACGAACGCGAAGCCGCGGCCCTCGATGATGCGCGGGTTCTTGCCGCCGTAGGGCGCGAACGCCGCGACGAGTTCTTCCTCAGTTGCCGAATAGGGGATGTTCCCCACGTAGAGCGTCTTGGTTGCCATTGGTTTCCTTTTCCCGCGACTGAACGCAGGCGACCGATTCTCTTTCGCGTACTGGACCAAGGCGGCTCTGACTGTGGGACCCACGGACGGAAGCTGTGCTGACTCGTGCGCGAACGTAACCGATGCGCCCAAATTATAGCCCCTGTAGCGGCAGAGCGCGCTCTGCTCCCCCAAACGAGGTCTCTGACGGCAGTTCAGCGCGAAGGGCCGGGCGGCCTCCCAACGTTGCGACGTGGATGCCACGACTCAGGCCGCCGGCGTGCCGGGTGGCCGGAGCAGAGCGCGCTCTACCGCTACCAATGGCGGGACCGGAGCAAAGCGCGCTCTGCCGCTACAGGTTGGCGGAGAGGCCTTGGGCCATGACGATCTCGCGGGCGTGGTTCACGGTGAAGGCGACGCGGTGCGTGACGGAGTCGATGATCCCCTCCGCACCTGGGTGGCCGTTGCCGCTGGCCTTGACGCCGCCGAACGGCAGGTGGACCTCCGCGCCGATGCTCGGCAGGTTCACGTAGCCCAAGCCGTAGTCGGCGTGGTCGCGGACCCAGCGCCACTTGCGGTAGTCCTCGGTGATCACCGCCATGGCGAGGCCGTAGTCCGTGTCGTTGTAGACGTCGACTGCGTGCTCCAGACCGTCCACAGGGATGATCGCGACGTGGGGGCTGAACGCCTCTTCCCTCAGCGAGAACGTCCCGGGGCGGTGCTCCATCCGGTAGACGAAGGGCGAGACGAAGTTGCCGCACGCTTGGTCCCCCTCGCGCAGCTCCTTGCCCTCGACGAGCACTTCCGCACCCTCCTCGATGGCCTTGTCCTTGTGGAACTTCCACTTCTCGACGCCCGCCTCGTTGATGAGCGGGCCCATGAAGACGTTTTCGTCGAGGCCGTCGCCGACGCGGATTCGCCCCACCTTCTCGAGGTAGCGCCGCGTGAACTCCGGCTCGACCTTGCGGTCCACGATGAGACGCCCGGAGGTGACGCAGCGTTGGCCGGAGGTCTTGAATGCGGATAGGACGCAGGCGTTGACGGCGAGGTCGATGTCCGCATCCTCCAGAACGATGACGGCGTTTTTGCCGCCCATCTCGGTCGCGGCGAATTTGTAGGCCTCGCCCGCGCAGACCTGCTGGATGTACTTGCCGACGGCACGCGATCCTGTGAAGAGAACGGCGACGACGTCCTTGTGCTTGACGAGGGGGTCTCCCGCGTCCTTGCCGGTGCCGTGAACGATGTTAATGACACCCTTCGGGAAGCCAGCCTCGTGGAACAGCTCCATCAGGCGGTGGGCGCAGATGGGCGTCTCTTCGGACGGTTTGAACACAACGGTGTTGCCCGCGAGGACTGAGGGAAGGATAAGCCAAAGCGGAATCGCAACCGGGAAGTTCCAGGGGGAGATGCAGGCGATGACGCCCTTGGGCTTCCGCAGGATGAAGGCGTCCTTGGCGGCGACCTCCGAACTGATCGTGAAGCCCGTCGGCATACGGCCCATGCCCGCTACGTACTGCGCCATGTGAGCGCCTCGACCGCGTCCGCGCGGCCCTCGTTCAGCGCCTTGCCGCACTCTCGGGTGCAGATGCGCGAAAGGTCATCGAGATCGCGCTTGATCAGTTGAGCGAAGGCATCGATGTACTCCGCGCGGCGCACCCAGCTCAGGTCGCGCCACGAGTCGTAGGCCCCTTTCGCGGCGGCGACGGCCTGATCCACGTCACCGGCGTCGCCCAAAGGGGCCGTGCCGACGGTCTCCCGCCGGTCTGCCGGATTTAGGCTCTCGAACGTCTGCCGAGTGTCCTGCCACTCGCCGCCGATGTAGTTCTTTCCCTCGATAGGTTGCATAGTTCTCGCCACAGTCTACCAGTCGGCCCTGTACCGGAAGGCCCGCCGGGGGTACCCTTGATGAGCCCCCATGCTGCGCTTCAGCCACCTCCTCGCCCTGTCTCTGTGCCTGCTGGCGCTCGTCGCCCCTGCCGAGGCCGCGGACGTTCGAGCGAAGGGTCCGAGCCTATTTGTCAACAGCATGCACGTGTTGACGTTGAAGTCGAGTTCCAACGGCCTTCGACCATCTATTCGCGCGGCGCGGCTGGCGGCCGCCCTCAGCGCGATCCCTTACCTGGAGGGGGTCAACGTGGCTAAAGTGGAAGAGGCGGTCTGGCTCAAGATCGGCGCCCGGCAGATTTTGCTGGCGTCGCCCCAAGAGGCGGCTCTGCAAAGACTCTCCCCGATGGGCCTCGCGCAGCAGTGGGCGTCTAGCCTGAAGAAGGCCCTCGCCCTTCCTCCACTCCAGCTTGCAACCTCTGGCCTGCTTCTAGGAAATGGTGCGGCTCACGAGGTGAAGCTGATTGGGAGCGAGGCGCACAACGCGCAGGTGTTCACCTCCGATTCGCAGATTGCCACCGTCACAAGGTCTCCGCAGGGGATCCTCGTGAAGGCGGTCAGCCCGGGCCGAGCGGTGATTCTGGTGGACGGCGTTACGGCGGAAGAGGATCTCGACGTGGAGGTTCGGCCGTACGCGGCGAGCTTTCCGCAGTCCCTGAGCGCCACCGTCTCCGGCATACCGGCGGCGGCCGGCACGGTCAAGGGCGCCGTCGAGGGCGCGGTGCGCACGCAGCTCACGGCGATGCCCGGCGCGAAGTGGCGCTTCCAGCCATTCACCGCTCCGGTGCTGGGGGCAGGGGAGTCGCGGACGTTCAACGTGCCGGTCGTCGTGGAGGCTCCGGGGGCGCTGGAGAAGCGCGGGCTAGTGAGCGTTGTCGTGCGAAACCTTGGGCTGAAGCGCGCGGAGGACTCCGAGCTTTGGTACAGCAACGACCCGGAGACGGTACGACAGATCGGGCCGCTCTTTTCCGCGCCCCTGAAGAAGGGCCGCTCGGCACGCCTGCTCTACCACCACATGAACGACGCGGCTCAGGTCCTGTTCATCCGGGTGCAGGCCGTCAACGATACGGATATTCCCGCCAAGGTCCTCGTGATCCCGGGGGACAGCAGCCCGGATGAGAACCCCGTTTTGGCGGGGCTGCAGGCGGCTCATCAGTATTTCGGCGCGTGGCTTTTCGGAAGCGGGGAAGTGGTGACGATTCCTCCCCGCTCGACAATGCCGGTGTCCCTGCGCCGCCTTTCGCCCCGCGAGGTGACCAGCGGGCTGTGCAGCGTCTACCTGACCGAGGGGCCGGAGCAACTGCTCGTCCGCACGGACGCGATCCCTCCGTTCATGCTGGACGAGAGGTGGACGGCCGCAGTCGAGAGCTCCACCCCGTGGCGTGAGGTGGGGACGCGGCCCCTGAACGACTACGACCGCTCCCCCTACGTGACCTCGGACCACATCTACCCGCAGCCGTTCCGGCAGGAAACGGTTGCGTACGAGGTGGGCGGCCGGTACGGCTTCGTGCGGATCGGGCAGAAGCCGATCGCGCGGCTGAACCAGGGGCGTGGGCTAGAGGGCAACTTCGGCGTGATCTACAACATCAGCGCCGAGGTCCAGAACATGACGCCCGAGCCGACGGAAGTGGAGATTGTATTCGAGGCCAGCGCGGGCTACTCCGGAGGGCTGTTCGTGCTCAACGGACGTCTCGTGCGCACGCCGCTGCTCCAGGCGAAGGGCGAAAGCCGGCTGGAAAAGTTCCGCATGGAGCCTGGGACGAAGCGAACGATCACCATCACCACGCTCCCGCTTTCCGGCAGCAGCTACCCCGCCACTCTAACGATCCGCCCGGTGCAGTCGGCGGCTGCGATGCGGGCTCCCCGTTCGTAGAAGAAACGCGTGGAGCCTTCTTTTCGCACGATCGCTAACCTGTTCCAAGTGCCCGATCCGGGGGACGTGGACGTCGGGAGCACTCCTCGTAAGAAGCACGGCGACACCGCAGACGAGAGCGACGATCTAGGGCGTCAGAGCCTGGGCGAAGGCAACTACGAGGCGGCGATCCGCCACTTCCGCGAAGCCGTCGCCAAGCGCGAGCCGGGAGACGTAACCTCCATGATCCTGCTGGCCGGCGCCCTCGACTACAGCGATCAGATGCCCCAGGCTCTGCGTCAATACGAGCGGGCGCTGAGGGCCAGGGCGGACGTCGCGGAGCCGCATCTGGGCCTCTCGGACGTGTACCGCCGCTACGGGCGGTTCCGGGAGTCGGTCCAAAGGTTGGAGGAGGCCGTGCGCCTGGAGCCCGGTAACGCGTTCCACCACATCAAGCTCGCGGAGACGCTACGAGAAATGGGAGAGAGGAAGCGGGCCCTCACTGCCGCGATTGGGGCGGTTGCGGCCCAGCCGGACGAGCCGTTCTACCACTACTGGGTGGGCGACCTTCTGATCGAGATGGGGCGGCACGAGGAGGCCCTCGACTCCCTGCGCGCCGCCATCGAGCTGTCGCCGGGCGACGACTTCCTCTACCTCCGCGCCGCAGTCGCCTTCTGGCGGGTGGACCGGCGCGTCGAGGCGATCAAGGCGGTGCGGCTCGCAGGCGACCTCGACCCCGGCAAGGACTTCATCCACGGTCTGTTGGAGGCGTTGCTCAAGGCAGATGGCCAGCTCGAAGAGGCGGTGCTGGAGGCCGCGCGGGCGACCAAGATGGACCGATTCGACCGGGACATGCTCGACCGGACGCTCGTCGAGATGGGCATTCGCAGCTAAGGGGCGGCTTCCAGGCCCTTTTGCGCGATCTCGATCGCCCGGAGGGCGGCCTTGGCCTTGTTGCGCGACTCCTCGTACTCCAGCCTCGGCACGGAGTCCGCGACGACGCCTCCGCCGGCCTGCACGTGCGCGACGCCATCCTTGAGCAGGATCGTGCGGATGGCGATGCAGGTGTCGAGGTCCCCCGTGTGGCTCAAAAACCCGACGGCGCCGGCATAGGAGCCGCGCCGGGTAGGTTCTAGCTCCTCGATGACCTGCATCGCCCGCACCTTCGGGGCGCCGGAGACGGTGCCGGCGGGGAATCCCGCGCGCAGGAGGTCGAAGGCGTCTTTTCCTTGAGCGAGTCGGCCCGTCACGTCGCTCACGATATGCATAACGTGGCTGTACCGCTCGATGACCATCAGCTCGTTCACCTGCACGGTGCCGGTCTCGCAGACGCGACCGAGGTCGTTGCGCCCCAGATCCACGAGCATGATGTGCTCAGCACGCTCCTTCTCGTCCGCCAGCAGCTCGCGCTCCAAGGCGAGATCCTCTTCTTCCGTTCCGCCTCTCCAGCGGGTGCCCGCAATCGGGCGGACGCGGGCGGTCGAGCCGTGGAGCGACACGAGGAGTTCGGGCGAGGCACCCACGAGGTCGAAGTCGCCGAAGCGCAAAAGAAACATGTAGGGCGAGGGGTTGATCGACCTGAGCGCGCGGTACAGGGTTACCGGGTGCGCGTCGAATCGTGTCGAGAACCGCTGCGATGGCACCATTTGGATACCGTCGCCCGCCGCGATGTACTCCTTCATCCGCTGCACCATGCCTTCAAACTCGCCGCGGCCAACGTTCGCCTCCGTCGGTTGAGGCTCGTAGCGGCCGTCGGGCAACGCGGGGAGGGGCTGGCGCAGAAGGGCCACGACGCGCTCGATCTCCTCGCATGCGCGGTCGTAGCCCTCCGCAGTCCCCTCCGCCATTGCCACCACGCGCAGAAGATTTCGGGCGTGGTCGAAGACGACGACGGTGTCGCAGAGCATCACCGCCATGTCGTCGAGGTTCAAGTCGTCGTGGGTGCTTTCGCCCAGGCGCTCGAAGAAGCGCACGATGTCGTAGGCGAGCATCCCGACGGCTCCGCCCGCGAACGTGGGCAGGCCCGGGACGGGAACAGGGTTGCTGTAGCGCATCTCGCGCTTGAGGAGATCCAAGGGATCTTCTCCAGAGGCGAGCTCCTCAATGGTCTCTCCTGCGTCTGCGATCCGCCGTAGCCGGTGGCCCTTCGTCCGCAAGACGAGGCGCGGCCGAACGCCGAGGAGGGAGTAGCGCGCGAGCTGCTCGCCTCCGGTGACGCTTTCCAGGAGGAAACTGTGCCGTTCTCCTTGAGCGAGCTTCCAGTACGCGGCGAGGGGCGTCTCCACGTCAGCGAGGAGGTCCTGCGTCACGGCCATCGGGCGCGTGCCGCCCGTCTTTTCGAGAAACTCGTCGCGAGAGGGGGTGGGCATGGGAGTGATAGCGGATGGGTGATGGCTGACGGGCGGCTAGGGATGGCGGGGTGGCATCGGCCGTCAGCCCTCAGCCATCAGCTATCATCCCCCAATGCAGCCCTTCGCCACTCACACCGGCCGGCTTGCGGTCGTCGAGGGGGACCATGTGGACACGGACCGGATCATCCCGGCGCGGTACCTCACCCGCGTAAGCCGCTCGGGATACGGGGAGCTGCTCTTCCGGGATGTGCGAGGCGGCGACTTTCCTTTGGACCGACCGGAAGCTCAGGGCGCGAGCGTTCTCGTCGTCGGCACGAACTTCGGGTGCGGCTCCTCGCGTGAGCACGCGGTGTGGGCGATCCAGCAGGCGGGTTTTCGCGCCGTCGTCGCCCGGAAGGAGGCCGCTACCGAGGGCTACAGCGACATTGTCCGCGCGAATGCCGCGAATAGCGGTCTTCTCCGGATCGAGCTTCCACCCGACGCCCACGCAAGGCTCGCGGCGGCAGGCACTGGGGCGGAGGCGACGATCGATCTTCCCGCGCAGACGGTGACGGTGGGCCCCCACACGTACCCGTTCGAGATCAACGCGCCCACCAAGCGCGCCTTGGTGGGCGGCCTGGACCTCATCGGCCGAACGCTGGAACTGGAGGAACTGATCTCCGGCTACGAGCGGCGGCTAGGAGTGACGCGGACGGATACCAGCACGGCCTCCTAGTAGACTAAGTCAAATGCGCCTGGCCCCGCTGCTCCTTCCTTTGCTGCTCGCCGGCTGCGTGAGCGTGCAATCGCGCATGAGCAGCGACGCCCACCCGGTAGCACCGGCGACGCCACCAACCGCGCCACCCGCCGCGACGCCACCCACGGCCGCAGAGGGCAATCCGAGACGGCTTTACCAACTGGCGGACCTGGAGACCGTGACCATAGAGGTTGGGCGTCGCAAGCTGAAGGTGTGGGTCATGGACACGGACAGCAAGCGGCAGGAGGGAATGATGTTCCTGACCGACAAGGAAGTTCCAGACGACCACGGGATGCTGTTCGTCTTTCCGAAAGCCGAGGTCAAAAGCTTCTGGATGGAGAACACCATCCTGCCGCTCGACATCTGCTACGTGGGCACGTCGATGAAGGTCCTCAACATCCGGGTCGGCAAGCCGTACGATCAGACCGGCCTGCGTAGCGCGGGGCCCTCGAGGTATGTGATCGAGGTCAAGGCGGGCCAAGCCAAGAAGCTAGGAATCGTCAAGGGGGCCAAGGTCCTGATCCCGAAGGGCGTCCGGGCTAAGGACTAGAAGCCGTCCCCCAGAACGCGGCCCTGCTGGAGCCGCAGGGCAGGATTTGAACCGATGGCTTGTCTCCATCGACACCTTCTTCGGAGGGTTACGCCCGGAGGGCGTGTAGTCGTCGCGCCCGGCGACGCCTAAGCTGTTCCCCTTGCACGCCAGCGTCTGCCGAGCATCGGGGACGTGCTTGATGTTCAGGCCGTGCCAGAGGTATGCCCGAGCGTCGGCGGGCGCGACGACCCACACCCTGCGGGCGCAACCTCCGAAGAAGATGCCGGTGAGGCAACACGTCGCTGAAACGCTCTATCCTCCGCCGGGAGGTCTTCACCGCCGTCCTCCGTCGTGATGCTCACGGTACGCTCCGCCGCGAGCCAGTCCACCTTCGCGCCGAGCGTTTGCGAGGAAGCGCAGGGGCACGACGACGCGGCCTTCGACCACCATCGCGGGCTGGTCGAGCGTGATCGTCTGCTCGTCCACCGTCGCCTGCTTCTTGCCCACCGGCAGGATCACCTGCAAACCGTCCTTCACTGCCAGCACGGTCTTGTCAGACTGCTGCCAACGCACCTCCGCGCCCATCCTCTCGAAGACACCGCGCAGGGGGGGACGAAGATGCGGGAGCCCTCCATGATCGGCGGGGTGCCCGCGAACTTCACGAGCTGGCCGTTGAGGGTGACCCGACGGCGAGGGTCGGAGTCCGGGCCTTGTACTTCCCCGGGACCTGCCGCTGAACGGCGCCCACGGAAAGCGCGAGGAGGAATCCGGCGAGAACGGCCACCGCATGCTTCGACATGCGTCTGGGACGACCTGGGCGCGTGACCGGTTCTATTAGCGGCCGTGCCCGCCGAAGAGGTCGCGGATGAAGCCTATCACGAAGAACCACGCGGCCAGGTACCACACCCGCCGCACCGCCACCGAGCCGACCGCGCTTCCGGCGTCGTGCAACACGCCCCGAAGGCGCACCGGCCTCTTGTTCCTCGCGCAGTCGCGGCAGCGGACGCCGGCGGGGCCGACGACGGCAGCGGGTGCAGATTGAGCGCTCGCAGCGGCCACAGCTCACGCGTGTGGCCTCCTTTTTGTGCTTAAAGCAGTAGTACAGCCCGTCCTCACCGGGAACCGCGACTCGCTCCGCTCGCGGGAGCTCCGCCGCGCAGTTCACACAAAACCGATCCTCTCGCTCCGCCGCCTTCCCACAATTGCCGCAAGTCACCTGCCCAACCTCCTTTCCCAAATTGTAGCGCTACCGCCGCCGGACGCCTCATGTGGCCTCTCCAGTATCCTCTTCGGAACGCTATGGACATCGTTACGATCGACGGCGCGCACGGTGAGGGCGGGGGTCAGATCCTCCGCACGTCCGCCTCCCTGGCGGCGATCACGGGGCGAGCCGTCGAGGTCGTCAACGTACGGGCGAAGCGTTCCCGTCCGGGGCTGCAACCGGCTCACCTCATGGCCCTCCGTGCGGCGGCGGCGATCTGTGGCGGCTCCCTGGAGGGCGACCGGATCGGCTCCTCCCGCGTCCAATTGGAGCCCGGGGGCGCGGTCCGGTCCGGCGACTACACATTCGACGTAGGTACGGCGGGCTCTACGTCCCTCGTCCTCCAGAGCGTGCTTCTGCCCCTCGCCCTCGCCTCCGGTTCCTCCCAGGTGACCGTGCGCGGCGGAACGCACAACGAGCACGCGCCGGTGTTCGAGTACCTCGAACGGGTGTATCTGCCGGCGTTGCGGGGGCTCGGCGTCAAAAGCTCGATCCAATGCGAGAGGGCAGGGCACTACCCCCAGGGCGGCGGGGAAGTGGTGCTTGAGCTGGACGGCGGTGCCCGCTTGGAGCCCGTCGTGCGCGAAGAGAGGGGCGACGTGCGGTCGCTGAAGGCGCTGGTCGTGACTTCTGGCCTCCCGGAGAAGGTGGGGCTTCGGGGCGAGCGGGCGGTGCTTCAGGCGCTCGCGGGGTTCGATGTCGATGTGGAACGGCTCGATCGACCCGCGCTGAGCGCCGGCGCGGCCGTTGTGGTCGTCGCGGCTTGCGACGGCGGGGCCAGCGCCTTCACCGGCTTCGGCCGGAGGGGGAAACCGATGGAGGATGTCGCGGAGGATGCCTGCCGAGAGTTCCTCCACTGGCGTGAAACGGGCGCCGCCTGCGACGAGCACCTAGCGGACCAGCTCGTGCTTCCGGCAACATTGGCCGGCGGCGTCTGGACTTCGCCCGGAGTGAGCAGCCATCTTAGCAGCGTGCTCTGGGTGGTGGAACGGTGCCTGCCGGTTCGCACGGAGCTTCGCCAAAGGGAGGGCGTCGTCAGGGTCGAGATTCGGCGAGATTAGGGGCCCGTAATCGTCACGCTTCGATTCTTGCGGTTCCAATGGACTTGCGCCCCCAGACCCTGGCCGACGAACCGCAGGGGGACCATGATCCGGCCGCGCATCAAAATAGGGGCGGAGTCGAGGATGATCAGCTTCTCATCCACGTAGGCGTCGGTCTCACCCACGATGAGGCTGACGGTACGGCCCTCGCGCATCGCGACGAGCTTTCGCGTCTCGGGATACCAATCCAGACCGGCCCCCAGCCTCTCGAAGATGCCGCGCAGCGGCACGAGCACACGGCCCTGCCGCATCACCGGCGCTTGATCGGCGAACACCAACGGCTTTCCCGCGACGGTCACCGCGATCCGCTGCGCCAGAGCGCTCGGTCCGAGCATGGAGAGCGCGACGGTTGCGAAGTGTGCCCCTAGCTTCATGGTCGGTGTTGGGACCGTCCGCCGCCGGGTCGGGTTCCGGCTACTCACCGCCGGGCTGAGTCTGGGGCCGCATCATCGGGAACAGCAGCACCTCGCGCACGTGCTCCGCGCCGGTCAGGAGCATTGCCATCCGATCAAGGCCGATACCGCACCCGCCGGTCGGCGGCATACCGCACTCCAGCGCGTAGAGGAACTCCTCGTCCATCGGGTGCGCCTCGTCGTCGCCCCGCGCTCTCTCGGCGACCTGAGACTCAAACCGCTCACGCTGATCGATGGGGTCGTTGATCTCGGAGAACGCGTTGCAGACCTCGCGGCCGCGTACATAGCCCTCGAATCGGCGCGTGATCCGAGGATCAGACGGGTCTTTCTTCGCGAGCGGGGAGGTCTCGATCGGGTAGCCGACGATGAAGGTGGGCTCGATCAAAGTGGGCTCCACGAACCGCTCCAACAGCTTCTCGATGATCCCGCCGAGGTTCTGCTCCTTCTCCGTGGGCAGTCCCAGGCGCTCCATGGCCCGCTGGGCCGACTCTAGCGCCTCCAGCTCTGCCGGTGCAATACCCGTGCGCTCTTCGACCGCCTCGAGGAGATTCAGCCGTCGCCAGGGTCTGCCGAAGTCGAGCACCACCTGCGTGTCGTCCGACGGGATCGGGGCTTCGTCGGTGACCCGCTCCCACTCCGTCCGGACTCGCACCTCCGTCGTGCCGAAGACTTCGAGCGCCACGTGGCGGAACAGCTCCTCGACGGTCTGCATCATCCCTTCGAGATCGGTATAGGCTTCGTAGTACTCCAGCAGAGTGAATTCAGGGTTGTGGCGGTTGCTCACGCCTTCGTTCCGGAAGACGCGCCCAATCTCGTACACCTTCGGTATGTCGCCGCAGATGAGGCGCTTCAGGTAGAGCTCCAGGGAGATTCTGAGCTTCACGTCCACCTCGTAGGCGTTGTAGTGCGTCACGAACGGCCGGGCCGCCGCGCCGCCCGCTTCGAGTTGAAGGAGTGGCG
>JAUJNV010000029.1 GCA_030447945.1 Fimbriimonas sp.
GGTTCCCCTGAAAGGTGATCGCCGTTTGCACCACTCCAAGGATGCCGATCCCCAGCAAGGTGCCGAAGACGGAGCCGTATCCTCCGCTCAGAAGGGTGCCTCCGATCACCACGGCGGCGATCGCGTCCAGCTCCAGCCCGGTGCCCGAGGTCGCGTTGCCGGACGAGGTGTAGAGGGTGAATACGGCGCCGCCGAGCGCGGCGCAGAAACCGCTCAGGGCGTACGCCCGGATGAGCGTCTTCGACACCGGGAGCCCCATGAGAGAAGCGGAGGCCCGACTCCCGCCGATCGCGTACACCGTCCGCCCGAAGCTCGTTTGCCGCGCCAGCACGATGCCGACGGCCACCACGACGAGGAGCACGATCGACGCCGCCGTCAGCGACGCCCGCCCCGGCAGGGGGATCGCGAACGACGCGAGGCTCGAGAAGAAGGGGTGGTCGATCTGCAGCGATTCCTGACTGATCTTGAGCGCCACGCCCCGGCAGAAGAAAAGCCCGCCCAGGGTGACGAGGAACGGCGGGAGGTCGAATCGGGAGACCAGGTAGCCGTGGAACACCCCTAAGGCCGTTCCGAACGCCAGCGGCACGCTTAGGGCGGCGAGCGGGTGCAGATTCGCGTCCCGCATCAGCCACGCCGCCATGATGCTGGAACAGCCGACCATCGACCCGACCGAGAGGTCGATCCCCCCCGTGAGGATCACGAACGTCAGTCCCACCGCGACCACTCCGAGGACCGCGTTGTCGGCGAACAGGTTGGAGAACACCCTCAAAGTGAGGAAGTGTTCGAAGTGAAGGCCCGCGGCGGCGTACAAAGCCGCCAGCACGAGCGCGGTGATGACGATGGGCAGCCGCTCTTTGAGCGCCTCTCGGCTCATGTCCCCGCCCTCTTGAGCTTGCCCCTCACCATGCCTTGGAAGGCCGGCGATTGGAGCAAGCAGACCACCACCACGACCACCGCCTTAAGGACCAGCGTCAGCTCTGGGGCGACCCCGCGGGTCAGGATCGTGGTGGTCAGCGTCTGCATGAGCAGCGCCCCCACGAGGGATCCCGCGAGCGAGAACCGCCCGCCGGTGAGGGCCGTACCCCCGACGCTGACGGCGAGGATGGCGTCCAGCTCGAGGTACAGCCCCGCGTTGTTTGCGTCCGCCGCTTGGATATCCGCCGCGCCGATCAGGCCCGCGATGCCGGCGCAGAGGCCCGAGAGCGTGTAGACCACGAGCTTCACACGCTTCGAATTCACCCCGACGTAACGGGCGGCTATCGGGTTGCTGCCCGTCGCCTCGACGAAGAGGCCCAGCGCCGTGGCCCGGGTCAACAGTCCGAAGACGATGAAGGCGAAGGCCACGAGCCACACCGGGTTGGGAAGACCGAGAGTCGCGCCGGTGGCGATGCTCGAGAATCCGGGATGCCCGAACGTCACGATCTGACCGTTCGCCAAGAGCTGCGCGACGCCCCGTCCGGCGACCATGAGGAGCAGGGTCGCCACGATCGGCTGCAATTCGAGCCAGCTCACAAGAAGGCCGTTGAAGAGCCCGCAGACCAACGCCACCGCGAGCGCGGCCCCGACCACAAGCGGCAAGGAGCCGTGAACGTCGATGCCGCCGAGCGGGCTATCGCCCGGGCGGGCGATGAGGCAGGCGGCGACCGTGCCGGCCACCGCCATCACGGCGCCCACCGAAAGATCGACTCCTCCCGTTGCGATCACGAGCGTCATGCCCAGGGACAACAGCGCGACGGGAGCGGCCCGGTTGAGCACGTCGACCAGGCTGCCGTACACGCGGCCATCCCGCACCACCAAGCTGAAGAAGCCGGGGGTGAAGAGAGAGTTGAACAGCAGCACGCCCACGAGAACGGCCACCGCCCACACCCACGTCGGCGCGCGTTTCAGGACGGGGCCCCCGCGATCTCCCCCACGATCCGCTCCTCCGAGATCTGCTCGCCGTCCAGCGTCTGCACGGCCCGCCGGTCCCGCATCACGATCACGCGGGTACTCGTGCGTACCACCTCAGAAAGCTCCGACGAAACGAACACGAACGACGTGCCGGCCGTGCGCAGCCGCTCGATGAGCGACATGATCTCGAACTTCGCACCGACGTCGATGCCGCGGGTCGGCTCGTCCAGGAGCAGCAGGCGCGGCTCGACGGCGAGCCAGCGCGCGAGGAGCGCTTTTTGCTGGTTGCCTCCGCTGAGGAACTGGATCTGCCTTTCGGGGTCCGCGGGCTGCACTTGGAGCCGCCCGGCGAGGTCCGCCGCCAGCTCCTTCTGGCGCGCCGACGGGATGCGGCGAAGCCAGCCCCGCCGCGCCTGCAGCACGATCAGCATGTTCTCCCGAACGCTCAGCTCCGGAAATATCCCCTCGACCTTCCGGTCTTCGACGGAGAGCCCAAAGCCGCGACGTATCGCTTCGCGAGGGCTGAAGTGGCGCAAGGGGCGTCCGTCTAGCTGGAGCTTGCCCTGATCGGGTTGGTCCAATCCAAAGAGCAGCCGCACGGTTTCCGAGCGCCCGGAGCCGAGCAGTCCGGCGAGGCCCAGCACTTCGCCTTCGCCCAGGTCGAAGCTCACGTCCGAAACCGCGCCGCGGCGGCCGAGGCTTTTGGGCGGAGAGGAGGGTCGCGCCGGCGGCCGCGCCCGCGGTGGGCGGATCCGCCGGCCTTCGAGCGCGGAGGCGTCGCGGCCGATCATCTGCGAGACCAGCTCCAACCGCGGCAGCTCGCTCGTCGCCCAGGTGCCCACCTTCTGGCCGTTTCTCAGGATCGTGATCCGGTCAGACAGCTCGTAGACCTGCTCGAGGAAGTGGGTCACGAACACGATGCCCAGCCCCTCCTCACGCAGGCGACGTACGGCGGCGAAGAGCTGGGCCACCTCGCCGGCGTCGAGGCTGGAGGTGGGCTCGTCCAGCACCAGCACCTTCGCCGACACGTCCAAGGCCCGGGCGATCGCCACCATCCGTTGGATCGCGACCGAGCAGCTCCCGAGGGGTCGCCGAACGTCGAGATCGAGCCCGAGGCGGACCATCGCCTTCTGCGCCCTCCTCCTCAGCGCGCCCCAGCGGATGCCGAAGGGCCGCGCGGCTCGCGGCCGAGGCAGACGTTCTCGGCCACGCTCAGGTTGGGAACCAGGTTGACCTCTTGATAGACCGTGCTGATCCCGTGGCGGACGGCGTCGTCCGGCGACCGCGGAGCGATTGGCTGGCCGGCGAGCAGGATCGTCCCCTCGTCCGGCGGGTAAACCCCGGTCATCACCTTGATCAAGGTGCTCTTGCCCGCGCCGTTTCTCGCCCATCAGCGCGTGGACCTCGCCGGCGCGAAGCTCGAAGTCCACCCGGTCGAGCGCCGTGACGCCGAGGAACCGCTTGACGGTTCCCTCCCATCTCCAAAAGCACGGGTCCTTCCCCCGAGCCTATCGGGCTCTCAATACTTGCGATTCGGCAGTTCCTTCGCCGCCACCGTCTGGTCGAACACGCTTTCCTCCGATACGATGCGCTTGGGGAGCTTCTCGCCCTTGGCGACCTTCTCGGCAGCGTCCATGATCGCGGGGCCCAAGAGCGGATTGCACTCGACGGTGCAGTTGAGCTTCCCGGCGATCATCGCCTTGAACGCGTCCTTCACGCCGTCGATGGACACGATGAGGATGTCCTTACCGGGCTTCTTTCCCGACTCTTCGATCGCCTGGATCGCCCCGAGCGCCATGTCGTCGTTGTGAGCGTACAGGGCGGTGATCGACCGTCCGACGTCGCTCTTCAGCAGCGCTTCCATGACCTCCTTACCCTTGGCCCTCGTGAAGTCGCCCGTCTGGGAGAAGACGACCTTCATGTTCGGGTACTCCTTCAGAGCTTCCATGAAGCCCTTCTTGCGGTCGTTCGCCGGAGCGCTGCCGACGGTGCCGGTCAGCTCGGCGATGGTGGCCTTACCGCCCGTCTTCTCCGCGAGCCATCGGGCGGCTCTCCGGCCTTCCTCAACGAAATCGGCGCCGATGAACGTCTCATACAGATCTTCGGGCACGTCCGGGCGACGGTCGGATGCAATCACCGGGATTCCCGCCCGCTTCGCCTCCTGCAGAACCGGGCCCCAGCCGGTCTCGACGACCGGCGAGAAGGCGATGACGTCAACCCCCTGGGCGATGAAGCTCCTGATGGCCTTGATCTGGTTCTCTTGCTTCTGCTGCGCGTCGGCGAACTTCAGATCGATGCCGCGCTTCGCCGCCTCGGACTTGATCGACTCGGTGTTCGCCGACCGCCAGTCGCTCTCGGCGCCGATCTGGGAAAAGCCCAGCACGAGCTTGTCTCCCGAGCCGGCGCGGCCCCCGCCCGAAGTTCCGCTCGTCGCCTTCGCCGCGGAGCCGCCTTGGCTCGAGCCCGAGCCTGAGTTACCGCACCCGACGAGAGAGAGCGCGCCGATCGCCATCAACCCGAGAGTTGCTACTTTGCCACGTTGCCATTGAGGAAGCATGTCGATTCTCCTTGATCGTCTAGGGCCCGGTGCACATCTCGATGTCCGTCGCCCATCCGAAAAGGATACTGCAGTTCAATCGGCCACCAGCAGGTTAGAGGTTAGAGGGGAGAGATGTGAGATGTGAGATGTGAGATGAGGTACAAGCCTGTCCCCTGTCCCCTGTCCCCTGTCCCCTGTGCCATAGTTCGGGGATGAGCGGCCGTCTCGCGCTCATCCAGGCCATGCCACCGCGGACACGATTCCTCTTCCCGGCCGGGGCTCTTTTCATCGTTGCGGCCCTTGCCCAAAGCCCTCTGGCCCGACCGGCGCCGCCGCCCACTCTCGGGCTGGAAAACGGAGTTCGGGACATCGCGACTCCCGACTTTACGTTGAGGCTTGCGAGCGATGCGCAAGTCGCCGTCGGCCTCCTCCCGAAGGGAGGGAACGGATTCGACTTTGCGCCATCCGACCGTCTCGATCAGCGTGCGTCGGACGGCTTCTACCACCTCGGCGACTTCACCTTCCGCGCCCGACGAGTGGGCGCCGCGGAATGGACGAGCGCCTCTACGGCCACGAAGCGCCAACGCGTCGCGCCGCTTGCTCCGACCGGGTCCACGGTGGCCGCCGCCGATCTCACCGCCACGCTTCCCGCCGACAGCCCGGTGAAGGTGGTGCGTCGCTGGACCGTCCAGAACGGCCGCCTTGCGCTGCTGTTTGACGTAAAGAACCCGGGCCCGGTCCCGGTGGAGGTGGGCGCGCTGGGCATCCCGGTGCCCTTCAACAACATCATCACGGGGCGCACCCTGGAACAGGCGCACGCGGTCTGCTCCTTCACCGATCCCTACATCGGGCAGGACGCGGGCTACCTTCAGGTGACGCGCCTGACCGGCACCGGCCCCACGATGGTCGTCACTCCGGTCGGCAAGACGCCGCTGGAGGCGTACCGCTTATTGATCGAGCCGATGCGGCCGAACCAGACCTTCGAGGGGATGATGGAGTGGATGGTCCACACCGACGCCTACGCACAGGACGAGTGGGAAGGGGTGCCGCAGTGGAACTCGCCCACCAAGGTCATCCTCAAACCCGGCGAAACCCGCACCTACGGGGTTCGATTCCAGCCCTCGGAATCCATTCGGGCGATTGAGAGGACGCTCCAAAAGGCGGGCCGCCCCGTCGCCGTCGGTCTGCCCGGCTACGTGCTGCCGATGGATCAGGACGGAAAGCTCTTCCTCAAGTACGGCAAAGGGGTGGAGAGCGTGGGCGTCGAGCCGAAGGGCGCCTTGAGCTGGCGGCCGAACCGGGAGGGGAGGAACGGCTGGAAAGGCTATACCTTGAAGGGCCGGAGCTGGGGCCGCGCTCGCCTCACGATCACCTACGCCGACGACACCCGCCAAACCGTGAGCTACGTCGTGATCAAACCCGCCGCGCAGGCCGTGGCGGACATGGGATCGTTCCTCACGACGAAGTCGTGGTTCACGGACGAAAAGGATCGTTTGGCCGCGCGCCGGCGGCCATGGGCTACGACCGCGAATTGGACAAGCAGGTCACGCAGGACAGCCGTGTCTGGATCGCGGGTCTGGGTGACGAAGGCGGCTCGGTTCGTGGCTGGCCCACGCGATGAAGGAGTTCGGGCAACCGGACCCCGGCGAAGTGGCGAAGCTGGAGGAGTTCGTGGACAAGGTCCTTTGGGGCCGGCTCCAGTTTAACGAGGGACCGGACAAGTACGGCGTCCGCAAGAGCCTCTTCTTCTACGAGCCTGCCCTTGTGCGGGCTTCGTGTACGATCCGAACCTGGACTGGACGAGCTGGACGAGCTGGAACAAGCGGGCGAGCGAGGACATCGGCCGGGGATACAACTACCCTCACGTCGTGGCCGCCTACTGGTCGCTCTATCGGATCGCCCGCAACCACCCGGGGCTGACGAAAAAGCCTTGGCGCTGGTACCTGGATCAGGCGTACGCGACGACGGAGTTCCTCACCAGCCGAAACGAGCGCGGCCGGGACCGTGTCGGCTACTGGCGGCTCGGCCTGATGGGGGGCGACGTCTTCTTGGCCCTGCTCGACGATCTCAAGCGCGAAGGGCTGAAGGAAAAGGCGGATTTGATCGAGGCGCGGATGAGGCTCCGCGCCGACCGCTGGAAAGGCGAGGCGTATCCGTTCGGCAGCGAGATGGCTTGGGACTCGACGGGTCAGGAGGAAGTCTATGCCTGGTGTAAGTACTTCGGCTTCGAAGACAAGGCCCAGGTTTCCCTGAACTCGATCCTGGCGTATATGCCGACCGTGCCTCACTGGGGCTACAACGGCAACGCCCGCCGCTACTGGGACTTCGTCTACGGAGGCAAGCTCCGCCGCATCGAGCGCCAGATCCACCACTACGGTTCGGGCCTCAACGCAATATCCCTCCTCACGGAGTACCGCGAGCACCCCGACGACTTGTATCTCCTGCGCGTGGGGTACGGCGGCACGATGGGGGCGCTGTCGAACATCGACCAAGAGGGGTTTGCCTCCGCCGCGTTCCACTCCTTCCCTTCGACCCTCAAGTGGGATGCCTACTCCGGCGACTACGGCCCCAACTTCCTCGGTCACGCTTTCAACACGGCAACGTATCTGGTGAACACGCGCGACTTCGGCTGGCAGGCCTTCGGCGGCAACGTCGCGAGGGTGGGGAATCGCGTCAGGGTCGAGCCGAAGGACTCTTTCCGCAAGCGCGTCTTCCTCGCGCCCGTCGGACTGTATCTGACCCTCGACGCGGGGACTTTCGAGTCGGTGGAGCTCGATACGAGAACCGGAGCGGTGCGAGTCACGCTGGCCCGCGCGACTCCCGCCACGCCTCAGGCGCGTCTGCGTATCGAGCAGCCGGCAAAGGTGGGGGCCGTCGGGCCGTACGCGCCTCGCCCGATCTACCCGATGGACGCCGGCTCGTACACCATCCCCCTACGGCCAGGCACGACTCAGGTCGATCTTGCGGCCCGCCGCGCTGCGCGCGTAACCCTGCGGAGAAGATGTTGAGCCGGCGATAGGCGCTCATGGCGGTCAGGCCTTGCGCCTGACCGTGCGAGCGCCGGCTACCGTCGGACCGACCTTCGTCGGCCGGGGCTGGATGCGGATGCGGATCGTCGCCTTGCCCTTGGTCATCTCCTCCGGGAGAGCGTAGGTCACGTCGTAGTACCGGTTCTGCGGCCGGTTCTGGAGCGTGTCGGTGGCGATCTCCTGGCCGTCCACCAGGATCGCGAAATCGGGGCGGTTCCGGTCGTTGCCCCAGTAGGTCATGATGAGCTCATTGGGCTGGGCACCGTCCACCTTCATGTCGAACTCCATCCAGCCGTCCACGAGCGGCTGACGCGTGCCCCGGTCGTTCTGCTGGCGAACGTCCGTCTTTTCCTGGGTGAGGTTGTGGTCCCGCTCGGGCTGCATCTGGCCGATCATCATGCTGTCCACGGTGCGGGCCTCGAGATCCCTGATGCGTGCCTCCTCGGCACGGTACTCGGCCTCCTTCGCCGTCCATTCTTCCGGCGTGAACTGGTCGAAGTAGACGCCGTACCGGTCGTTCGTCATCGTGTAGAAGGGCGCGAACGTCAGGTCCTCCGGCCGCATCGCGGACACCGCCTGAAACGTCAGCGGCTTCCCCGGCACGGGCTTCAGCCACTGCTCGATCGGCCGGCCGTGGGTCACGAGGACGGGCGTCCGGAAGACGGCGCCGGGTGCGACCCGTCCGACGCCGCCGCGGCCACGCCGCCCGGTAGGGGCGTCGCCCATGTCGGCGGCGAGAACGAGGGGACCGTAGAGGATGGCCACCCGCTTGGAATTGTCCGGCGTCGCCTCGGTGCGGAGGCTCATCGGCAGGTCGAACTCGATCTTGTCGCCCTTCTTCCAGGTGCGCTTGATCGTCGCGTACGATCCCGGTCGGCTGGACTTCGCCACCGAGCGGCCGTTGATCTTGAAGTCGATCGTGCCCTTGGCCCAGCCGGGATGGCGGACCCGCATCTCGAACGGCTTGGCTTTCCCCTTCGTGATCGTGATGGCGACGTGCCCCTCCATCGGAAACGAGGTTTCCTGACGCAGCTCGATTCCCGCGTCGCTCCAGTTCAGCTCGCTGGGCATGAACAGGTTCACCCAGAGGGTCTTGGCGCCGGTGTGGAAGTAGGCGGAGTCGCCGTGCTTCGTGTGGTTTTCCATCCCCGAGCCGTGGCAGCACGTGAAGTCGTTGAACTTGTTGCTGTACCCCCGGTACGAGTTCGTCGTCAGCGGCACGAAGTAGGTCACCATGCCCGTCGCCGGATCTTGCGAGGCCAGGATGTGGTTGAGGTAGGCCCGCTCGTAAAAGTCCATCTCCGCCGCTTGAGGACTCCAGGCGAACACGTGCCGCGTGAGCTTCAGCATGTTGTACGTGTTGCACGTCTCGGCGGTGTTGGTCGAGATCCGGTCGGCGAGCTGGTCCGGTTGGCCCAGATATTCGCCGTTGCTGTTCCCTCCGATCGCGTAGGTGTGGTGGTTCACCACCCGGTCCCAGAAGAACTCGGCGGTCTTGCGGTCCTTCTCCTCGCCGGTGATCTCGTAGAGCCGGGCAAGGCCGATGAGCTTCGGAATCTGCGTGTTCGAGTGCTTGCCCGCGAGGTTGTCCTGCCCCTGCGACAACGGCTCGAGCACGCGGGTGTCGTAGAACTTGCGCGCGAGCTCCAAATACTTGGGGTTCTTCGTGCGGACGTAGAGCTCCGCGAGGGACTCGTTCATGCCGCCGTACTCGGTGCCCAGCATCCGCTGCCACTGCTCCGGTGTGAGGTTCTCCTTGATGTTGTACGCCCAGTCGGCGAACTTCTCGGCCACCCCGAGCGCCTGCGGGTTCTCCGCGAGGGCATGCGCATCGAGAAGGCCGGCGAACACTTTGTGGTGGACGTACCAGGGCGACCACATGCCGTTGAGGTCGAAGCCGCCGCTCTTGATGTTGCCGGCGGCGATCTCGGCCCAGATCTTGTCGAGCCGCTCCCGGTCGAATCCCGGCGTGGGGCGGTCGAAGCGGAACGCGGCGATGAATCCGTCGGGCCGGGCCTTCTGGCACTCCACCAGACCGGCGACGACGGCGTCGACCCTTTCCTTGTACCGCTTGTCGCCTGTCTGAGCGTACTCCTGGGCGCAGGCGGTGAGATAGTGGCCGAGGGAGTGCCCCGAGAGGCCGCCGGTCTCCCAGCCGCCGTAGATCTCGGCGTTGGCGGGCAAGCCACTGTTGACGCGAAAGCCGGCGAGGAGGCGCGCGGGCTCGATCTCCAGCAGATAGGCGGCGGTGGCCCGGTGGCTCGTCTCGAAGGGGCCGCCGAGCAGGCGAACGGCGGAGAGCGGGAAGGGCGTGGCGTTGGGCTGGGGAGCGGGCGCATTCATGGCGAGGAGAACGAGGAAAGGAGTCATGAATTTATGCTTTGCTGAGTCTTGTCGGCGGATGGGGAGCGGCCGAGAGGGCCGTCCGCGCTACCCATCGTGGCGGTATCTCCACCTCGGATCGGAGCCCGATCGTCCACTCTGACTCGTTCTTATCATACAGAGAGATTCAATGTTGATGGAATCGTATGCCTCACTGCCGGGAGCCGTCCGAAGGACAAGGATCAAGCGATTTGGGAGTGCGGCGACCTGTCGCCGCTTTTCCCCTAGCGCGACCTGTCGCGCGTTCTCCCAGCGAGAATCTGTAGGTAATAGACGGCGACAGGTCGCCTTACCTAAAACGGCGACAGGTCGCCGCACTCCCAAAGGGGGGCGGAACGGACTGTAGAGTGCTCTTCTTCTCGCTGTCTGTTAAAACTAACGGCAGAGTGATAGAGTTGCGGCGTTGTGACGATCCTTCCCCTTCTTCTTTTCGCCGGATCGGCTTATAGCTTCAACGGGCCGCAGATTCATCTCGCGGCGGTGATCGACCGAATGCGCAGCACCGCGCCGAGCGGAACGAAGATCTTGCTGACAGAGGCCCATCCCGCCGGCGGCAAGGCCGACCTCCGCATCAGGACCGGCCGCTTCGATGAGGCGATGCACGCCCTGGCGGCGCAGTCCCCGGTCCGATTCCTTCGCAACGCCGCGAAGCCGCACGTCTGGTACGTCGCCTGGTCCGATGGTGCGGTTCCCAAAGGAGGCGTACGGCTCTACCAGCAGTCCGGGTCGTATGTGCTGGAGGCGTCCGACGTCTCCATCGGAGAGATCGCGAAGGCTATCGAGGACCGGCTTTTCCTGAAGGCGCGCCACCCGCTGGGGCTCGCCGGCCTCGACCTCGGCAAGAAGGTCAAAGACTTCAAGACGAGTGCGCGCCAGCCGGGCCTCCCGGACGAGAAGCCCGCGGATCTCGTCCTTCGTCTCGTCGGCGAGCTCAATCAGGCCGACGTTTCCCCGGCGCCATCCGACAGCAAGCGTTGGACGTGGAACCTCACCTTTCTCCCCGGCAATCCGCCGAGCCCCGGCGAATCGAGCAAGATCGACTTCGGCGCGGCGGGCGGACCCAACATCGAGCGCCAGCACTCTCGCGAAGGCGCTGACCGATGCCTTCGCGCCGAAGGCGCCTGCCGGCCGGGCGAGGTGGGGCCGACGCCGGACGTTACCGTTTCGGCGGTCGGCAACTCCTCGCTGATCATCGAGGGTAAGCGGGATGTCGTCAATGAGGTCCGCCGGCTTCTCGCGACGCAGCTCGACGTGCCGCAGTCGCAGATCCTTCTGGAGCTGGACGCCTACCAGGTCTCGGCCGACGCCAAAGGCCGGGGCGCCGCCGAACGCTCCGTCCGCACTCTCGCGCTCGCGCAGGAGATCGCCCGAGCGTACAAGCAGGCCTATTACCAGGCGGTGAAGGACGCGATCGTTGGGCTCAAAGATGGGATCGGGAGAGAACTCCAAGGGCGTAAATCGTTCGACCTCGACATTCGGGATCTTTTTCGAAAGGTAGGCATCGACCCGCGGGCGGATCGGCAGTTGAGCCAGACGGACGTGCTGGCCTTCCTCGGCTTACAGCCCAAGCAGATGTCTGGACAAAGCGTACTTCGATGCGGTCAGACGGCGATTCCAAGCGGTCTACGACACGGTCGAGCGGCGAATCCTCGTACCCTTGGACGGCCGGAAGGATGTGTACGGTGCCGAGGTGGCGCAGCGCCTGCGGGACCTGAACAGGATCTCAGCCAAGGTAAGCCGCTTCTCGCCGAAGGACATCTCGAGGCCCCGAGCGTCATTCCGCCGTTCTCGCGTCGTTTGCGAAAGGGCACTTCGGGCACGGTCGAGGACAACATCACGCGGGAGGCGATCGAGACGTTCCTCATTCTCTGGTCCGCCACCGCCGATCCCATGCTCTACGCCGCCCTGGCGCGGGAAGCTCCCGAAGACGCCCCGGCGTCTAGGGAAACGAGGCAGTCGAGGGGAAGTCTTTTTTGATGGCTTTCGAAGCCTCGGGCGTGGGGGCGCTTACAGATGATTTCCCAACGTCCGGGAATCTAAGCGACCTGCTGTCAGGAGATCGCACCGCGAAAGCTGACCCGGGTCAGCGCACGCCTCGGCGACCTGCTCGCCGAAGGTGTTCTGGCGCTTCAAGAGGACTCGGCTCACCTCGCCGACCGCCCGCTGGAGGCGTGGATCGACCGGAACGTGGTATCGCGGACCCGTGACTCGCGCTTCGGCGTGCGCTTTGGCGGAACCACAAGGCTCGCGGTCACCAGCCGGGTGCCCGGAATCACAGGCGCCGAGGCCGAGTCGTTCTTCCCCTACCGCCCCGTCGCGCCGATCGACCTGGGCTCGCTCGTTCCCATCCTCTCCCGGGACCCCAGAGCCCCGCCGCCGGCGCGACGGACGTCGGATCGAGCTTGCTCGGGGGTGGCGTGACTCCGCTGGAGACCGCCGCTCTCCAGGCGATCTTCGATCAGGCCGCGAAGCTGCCGTACGACCGGAAGCTGGCGAGCGGCATCCACCTTTCCGTGTTGCCGACCATGCTTTCGAACGGAAGCACCGCGCGGCTTCAAATGAAGCTGAGCCTGTCGGTCGCGCCGGACGAAGCGAACAAGGGAGGACCCAGGGGCAAGGACATGCCGGGACCGATCGATCTCCTCAAGTCGACGGTCGCCGAGACGGAGCTGCTCGCCAACGCCTTCGACATCGCGCTGGTGTCGAGTTTGAAGCTCGACGTCACCGCGCCGGGGAAGCGCGATTGGGAAGTGCCGATCCTGGGTCAGATCCTCCCGATTCGGTCTTGGTTCGTCGGGCCGACGCAGGACAAGACCGTGCGCCACGAGGCGTTGATCCTGGTCAAAGTCACTATCGTCCCCCGGGCGATGGACCTCGCCACCCGCTCCCTGGACGGAGGCGAAGGCTAGCCCCTTTTGCCCTCGCACGGACTCCGCCGAAACGAGCGGCGCCCCGTGCCAGGGACGATCCCTGATGACGGCGGCTCGTCCACATCCCCGCGGAGGCTTACGCCCGCAGGGCGGCTATAGTCGTCGCGCCCGGCGACCTCGGCCCATCTCCTCGCACGGCCAGCCCTCGCGGAGCCTCCGGTACGCCCTTCGCAGGTGGAGTCGTGCCTAAGGTAGCTCCAGGCGTCGCGACGCGCGACGGCTACACGCCCTGCGGGCGTACTGATTCGAAGAAGTAGCCAACAGAGCCGGCGGGCTTTATCGTTCGGTCTGCTTGAGCAGAAGGTCGACCACGTCGTCCGGGCCCTTGTCCGAGTTGTCGATGACGATCCACCCTTGGTCTTGCAGGCCGCTGGCTCGGTAGAGCGGGTTCAGGCGGTGGATGGTCGGCACGAGGACGCTGGATTCGAAACCTTTCCCGGTGCGCTCGGCGTTGCGCCGTAGGTTCGTCTCGAGGTCGGGGGCCACGGCGACCTTGTGCACCGGGCGGCCCGGGAAGCGGCGCGCCACGAGCGCGTCGAGGGTAGGCGGCCCCTGGCAGTGGTCGATGGCCACCGCAAATCCGGCGTCGTGGTAGCGGAGGGCGAGATCGGCGGCCCCTTCTTCGGCGAGCGAGAACTGCCTCGTCGTCTCGTCGGTCCAGCCGACCGGCGACGCGAGCCCCCCGCAGACCCACTCCCGGAGGTCGTCGACCGGGAGGTGGATGCCGAACTCGAAGCGGTACATCAGAGCGCGGCAGAGCGTGCTCTTTCCGGCGGCGGGCGGGCCCGTGACGACGTAAATAGGGGGAGGCACGACTCAGTTTATGGGACAGCCCCGCCCCGATAGGCGGGAGAACACCTCCTTCCACCCTATTGTCCTACAATGAAAGGCGAGCCTTTGGAGAGAGACCCATGAGCGCGACGGTACCGGCCCAGACTCAATCGTTCGACGTGGCGACCATCATGGGCGCCCTCTACGGCGACGGCATCCTCGGCCACAAGGGCGCCTTCTCCCGCGAGTGGGTCCAGCGGATGCGCGAGGAGATGGACGCGCTGTTCGAGGACGCGCTGTCGCGGCCTGGTGGCGCCGTCGGACGCGGTCCGAAGCGGTACTACGTGGAGATCCACCCGGAGAGGATCAGCGGGTTCGTCGATCTCGCCACGCACCCTTGGGTGGTCGCCGTGTGCGAGGCCGTGCTGGGGCCGGAGTACAAGATCGTCGAGATCGGCTTCGACGTGCCGCTGGAAGGCGCCATGAACCAGCCATGGCACCGCGACTTTCCTTCGCCGCCCGACACGCTCCAGGGTCGCCGCCTGAACTCGCTCGCCTTCAACATCACCGGCGTCGACGTGACGGAGGACATGGGCCCGTTCGAGATCGCCCCCGGCACGCAGTGGGACTTCCCCGAGGAGGGCTGGGAGTACGAGATGTTCCCCCCGAAGACGGCTTACCCGCGCTACGAAGCGCGCCGCACGCAGAAGATGCCCCAGATGGGCGACATCTCGGTGCGCTCGGCGCTCACTATCCACCGCGGCACCGCCAACCAATCCACCAAGTCCCGCCCCGTCCTAGTGCTCGGCGTCGACGCCCCCGGCGCCATCAACGCGGAGCGCCACGACCTCCAGTTCACCCGCGCCTACTACGACCGCCTGCCCGAAGACCTCAAGCGCCACCTCACATGCCGCGTCGTGGAGGAGCTGGAGCCCATCCAGCAGGGCCACACGATCGAGGGGCTGGTGATGGGCGAAGCGTGAGGAAACACCCAAAGTTATTCTCCTGCTGGTTCGACCAACTCGTCGACCTGCTGATCACGGTCAAGCGAGAGAACAACCCCTCAGCGCGCAGCGCCGGTTACGGGGCCCTGCGCGTGGCCGACGGGGGCTAGAGGGGCGCGACTGGAGCCATCCATGAGCGAGACCTACGACGAGAACGACCTGACGTATCCGATGGTCCGGCGCTCGATCTTGGAGCGCGTTGAGGCGTTTGCGACCCGCGACCCGAAGCACCTGCGCAAGTGGGTGCACCCCACGGATTACGACACACTCTATGAGGCTTGGGCCGACTTGGCGGACAGCCACAGAGCCGTAGACGAGAACAACGTCCGCCTGATCGGGGAGGCGCTGCGTAGCCGAGAGGAGGCGGAGGCGCTGCGGGTGTTCGGCGAGCGTTTCCGCGCCCTCGCCGACGCCGTGGGCGTCTACCCGATCGAGCGCCCGGACCTCTACATAAGCCACCCCGACTGGCCCCTCGTGATGAAAGCGGCGCGGGTCGCGCTCGCGAAGATGACTGACGGCACGATGGACCCTTGGCACAAACCCACGAGTCCCCCGCTCTAAAACCCATTCCAGTAACCCTCGCCCACCCCGCCTACTCCTCAGAAGGTGGGCGCTCGCGGAGCAGAAGACGCCATAAGGAACGCCGCCACCCCCACCCAAGTCCGACACCTATGAGCGTCAATTGGAGAACGGATGTGGACGAGGCGCTTGCCGAGGCGGCCTCGGCGAAGAAGCCGCTGTTGCTGGATTTCTCGGCCGCGCCCGAGTGAGGCGGGTGCGTGCGGCTGGAAGCCGAGTCTTATGGGGACCATGAGACAGCGAATTTCATCAACGACTCGTTCGTGCCGTTCACGGTCAACGTGCACGAGAAGGCCGGGCTGTTCGGGCGTTTTAACGTCTCCTGGACGCCGGCGATCTTGATCCTGTCTCCGCGGGGCGCGGAGATCCGCCGGATCGAGGGGTACCTGCCCAGAGACCTCTCCGGGCCGAGCTCGAGATGGGCGCGGCGCGGGCCGACTTCATGGGCAAGAAGTACGACCAGGCGGAGAGCCGGTACGACCGCATCGCGGCCGAATTCCCCTCTCAGGCCCCCGAGGCGCTCTACTGGCGCGCCGTTTCCCGCTACAGCGCCACGCACGACGCGCGCGCCGCTGACGCAGGTCGCCACGGAACTGCCCGCGCGGTTCCCCGACTCGCCCTGGGCCGCGAAGGCGGCCGTGTGGGCGGAGGAAGGCTCGGACTAGGCGGCGGGAAGGTTCCACCCTGGAGGCCCTACTATCTGTCAGAGGATCGGGCTTTGCCCGATCCGCGACAGGAATGTCGCGGCCCCATCAGGAATGTCGGGCCTCCAGGGACAGGAATGTCGGGCCTCCTAGGGCAGTCGGTCCGGGTCGAAGCACTTGCCTTTGCCGACTAGCGCGGTTTCTTGGGCCAGCGGCCGGCAGTCGCCTGCGCAGTCGGCCCAGTCCATCGTCCACGGCGCCATGTTGTCGCCGCGCCGCTCCAGCGCCTGGCTCCAGTGCACCAGGCCGACGTGGCCGTCGACGAAGCAGGTGATCATCTTCTTGCGGTACCGGAACGGGTTCTCCTTCGTGTATCCGTTGGTCCATCGGGCGCCGTCGCACGAGATGTTGATGTCGAGCGACTCCAGCAGGCCGGGAAGTCGTTCCGGCCGGGCACCACGTCCGGGTCGCCGCCGGTGAAGAAGGCGTACACCGCTGCCGGCTCCTCCAGCGCGGTGGCCTGCTGAGCCGGCACGTTGGTCGCCTTGCTCAGACCGTCGTAGTTGTACGTGTAGTTGCCATCGTTGCCCCAGTTAAACTTGGTTAACTGCTCCGTGGTGTCGGGGCTAAGAGGGCAATTGAAGATATCGACGTTCTTCACATACGGCCCGTAGAAGTACGGCCAGTTGGTCCAGGATTTGAGACCTCCCCGGCCGTTAGGCATGACCTTGAGTTCTCCAAACCCGTAGGCGGCGGGCGCGTCAACCGCCTTGAGGTTCTTGTGAAAGGTGTCGTCGTACTCGCTCAGGTAGAGGTTCATGCCCACGGACATCTGGCGCATGTTGCTCAGGGACTGGGTGCCTTCGCGCTCTCCTTCGCCTGGGCGAAGACGGGGAAGAGGATCGCGGCGAGGATCGCGATGATCGCGATGACGACGAGCAGCTCGATGAGGGTAAAGGCCTTTCGCATGAGGCTCCTTGAGGCTTTCGCCACGTTCGGTGGGGAACCCGCTCAAAATTAAGGTCCGTTTAAGTAGCCGGATGCTTTACCGACTCTTAACATGAAGCCATCCCGGCCCCCCGCCGACATCCTCTCCGAGGGTTACGCCCGCAGGGCGTGTAGCCGTCGCGCGTCGCGACGCCTGGGCGTTCCTCAAGGCACGCCGTTGGCTGCGCATCTGGTGCGTCCCTCGTGTAGGTCGTGCCTAAGTCATGCCCAGGCGTCGCGACGCGCGACGGCTACACGCCCTGCGGGCGTAACCCTCTGGGCGTACGCCTTAGGCCTTCTGCACGCCGGGGCGGCCGCTTTCTACGATGAACGCCGCGCTCTTGCCGACGGCGGACTTCGGGTCCTTTACGTCCTCGACCGCCCAGTAGTCGGCCCGGTACGTCTTCCGGTCGAGGGTGCAGGTGACGTAGCCCCGCTTGACTCCTTCGAACCACTCAGGTGGGGCTGCACGGCCACTCGCTTGTCGAACGTTTCCGCCCTTCCCGGGGCGATGCCGCCACTGCTGATCGCCGTCCCGGCGAACTCGACGCCGACGGTGGGCGAATCCTTCCGGTCGAAGTCCAGCTTGAGGTCGCTGACGAGGTTCTTGTGCGAGTCGCCCGTGAGGACCACTGCGTTGGGCACCTTCGCATCGTGGAGGAAGCGCATAAAGCCGGTTGCGCTCCGGCGCGTAGCCGTCCCAGGAGTCGGGCGAGAACCTCGCCGTTGGCGGTGAAGTTCGCGAACTGGGTCATGAAGAGCTGCTGCGGGATCACGTTCCAGACGGCGCGCGAGTCTTTCAGGCCTTCCTTCAGCCAGGCCTCTTGCTTGGCGCCCAGCATCGTGCGCGCGGGATCGTTCCGCTCCGGATGGTCTCGCGGAAGGGCCTTGTCGTTGTTCGCCTGGTTGCTGCGGTACTGCCGGGTGTCGAGGACGCTGAACCCGGCGAGGTCGCCGTACTGGAGGCGACGGTAGATCTGAGGTCCGCGCCCTTCGGCATCTGGGCCCGGCGCAGGGGCATGTGTTCGTAGTACGCCTGGTAGGCGGCCGCCCGGCGCTTGAGGAACTCGGCCGGGTCGGAGCCGTTCTGGTCCCGGTCGCCCGCGTAGTTGTTCTCCACCTCGTGGTCGTCCCACGTGAGGACGAACGGAACCGTGGCGTGGGCCGCCATGAGCTGCGGGTCGGACTTGTAGAGGGCGTACCGCAGGCGATACTGCTCGAGCGTTTCGGCTCGGGCCGCACGGCGTCGGAATGCCCTGGTCGCGCACGCCCGGCTTGCCCATGTTCCCTCGTAGATGTAGTCGCCCAGGTGGAGCACGAGATCCAGGTCCTGCTCGGCGAGGTGGCGGTAGGCGGCGTAATAGCCGGAGGGCCAGTTTTGGCACGAGACGAAGGCGAACTTGAGCGCGTCGGGATGCGCGCCGAGGGCGGGCGCCGTGCGGGTGCGGCCGACGGGGCTCGTCGCACCGCCGGCCTCAAACTGGTACCAGTAGGTCCGCGCGGGCTCCAGCCCTTCGGCCTCGACGTGCACCGAGTGCGCAAGCTCGGGCGCCGCCTGCGCCGTTCCCTGTTTCACGATCCGCTTCATCCCCTCGTCGGCGGCGATCTGCCAACGGACCTCCACCGCGTGCGGCTCCATGCCGCCCCCGTTCAGCGGATCGGGCGCGAGCCGGGTCCACAGCACGACCCTTGAGAAGAAATGATGAATTTCCCGTCACTTGTCGACCGGAGCCCACTCCGGCGCCCGGGCGTTCGTCTGTCTTCCACGAAGCCTTGCCCGAGGCGACGAGCCCTCGGCCGAGGAGGATGAGCAGCACACCCCCGATGCCGAGGAAGCCGTAGTCGAACGTCGCCTGGGCGCCGGAGGGTGCGTACTCGACGACGTGGTGGATACGCAAGAGGTGATGGTCGATGATCCCCTCGACAAGGTTGAAGATGCCGAAGCCGAGGATGAGCGCCCCGAGAAAAGTCTTGCCCGACCACGGAACGTCTTTTCGCGCTCCCGCCTTGAAGAGCATCGTCAGCCCGATGGCCGTCATGATCCACACTCCCGCGTGGAAGTAGCCGTCCCAGGTCATGTTGATCTTGGCGTTGACCAGGGTATCGGGCGGTCTGACCGCCGACAGCATGTTATGGAACTGGAGGATCTGGTGGAAAAGAATGCCGTCCAGGAAGCCTCCCAGCCCCGCGCCGAGGACCACACCCGCGGAGACCAGTGGGCCGAAGCGGAGCCTTGTGGCGGGGTCCGTCATCTCCCGCTTCTCCGCGCGTCGCCCCTGTAGATGCCGGCGGCGACGGCGGCGATGATCCCCAACGGCAGGAGCAACACCCCGAGGTGCGCGCGAAGTCGCCGTTGTAGACGGCCGACTTCACGCTCGGGCGGCACGTCTCGCAGGCGTTGGCCGCGCCGGCCAACGTCAGGAAGCCGAGAAGCATCCAGAACCTTGCGGCACGCGCCATAACGGATTGGAACGAGCGACTTCCGATAGGTTCCGAACGTGGGGCCGTGTCTAGGAGCATGTAGAGCGACTCCCTCCCTTGCCCGGACGGTTCGCGCCGGGGAGGGTAGGGGTGGGGGTGGGGGTTCTGGGCGGTAGCTTCTCGACCGGGGGTGGTGCGTAGCGGAGTTTCCCAGAGTTTCTCGCCAAGGCGCAGAGCTTCATCCGTCTTTGCGCCTCGTCTCATGAGCCGTTGTAAGCGAGGCGCAAAGGGTGGAGAAGGTTTGGCGCCTATGCGAGAAACTCGCCGGCTGAAGGGACTACCTGAACCTCCACCCCTGCCCCTCCCGCGCAAGAACCATCGCGGCAAGGGAAGGGGGTCCGGAGATTTCTCTACAGTCTCTAAGCTCGCTGCCCTGGTCATGCACGAGGGCTTACGGCCGGAAAAGGGCATGCTCGTCAAGCGGGCTGTTGGGTGTCTGAGGAAAAGCCGATGGCAGCTTCCGATACCGCCGCCCTCCGTCCGAGAACCACAAGCTCTTGTCGCACGTACTATTCGTGTAATGGACGCGGCGAAGGCGCGTGGGGAGCTTAAGGGGATAAGTGCGGTCGTCCTGTTCTCTGCGCGGCAATCGTGGTCTTGGGGATCATGGCGGCGTATGCAAGCTTTCTCCGGCTGCAGGGCACCGAGCTTTACGCGGAAACCATGCGCGAATTGCGGTCACGTTCCGACCTGAGTCCGAGGGTTCAGCAAGCGTTCCGATGGGTCTCGATCCCCGAGCATCCAAAGTGGCGCTACGTGGCCGGGATGATTATCTATGGCGCGGCGGCCGTGAGCGGACTTGGCGCGGTGGCCCTGATCGCGCGTGCGCGCTCTGCTGCGGCCCCGGTGGCCGCGACCGTCGTCGCACTCGCTTCGGTACTGCTCCTCGGAGTGGGAGAGATCCTCTTGAAGAGAGAGGTCGTCGACGCCGCCATCTGGGTCGTCCTCGTGCTGGCGTCGTGCATCTACTGGAGGGTCTGCCAGAAGCGGGTCGCGGCGCTGAAGGCATAGTCGGCTTGGAGGTGTCCGACGGAACTGAGGATCGAGTCAGTTCATTCTACTATATCTGAACAAAACAATCCATTATGTTCATATATAAATGAACATAATCGCCGGAATGCTCTAAAATAGCTAGATGGATCCCCGTCAAGCACTGTTGAGACGGCAGCAGTTGGATCGCCAGCTCGTGCCGTTGAACGACGTGGCTTTCGCCGCACCGCCGAGCGGTGGGTGGATCAAGTCGATCAGGGAGGCCCTCGGGATGAGCCTGCAGACTTTCGCGCATCGTCTCGGGCTTGCTTCTCGGTCCGCCGCCCACCAACTTGAGCAAGCCGAGGTCGAAGAGTCCATTACCGTCAAACGCCTCCGGGCCGCCGCCAATGCTCTCGGGTGCGACCTCGCGATCGTCTTCGTCCCCCGCGTTCCGCTCGCGCAGGCGATGGAGCAGCGCGCGAGGGAGAAGGCGCGCGAGCGTTTGCGGCGAGTCGGCCACTCCATGGCGATGGAAGAGCAGGGCGTCTCGGGCCCCCCACTCGACGAGATGATCGAGCAGGCCGCTCGCGACATCCTTCAGAAGGGAGATTCGAGGCTGTGGGACTGAATCTCGGGTTTCCCGAAGGGGCGACCCCCATCGATCCCGAGGAGGCCCAAGACCTCATCCCGTCCCTCTCGACCCAAGCCGAGCTCAACGAGTTCGAGCTTCTGAACATTATGGAAGCGGCGGCCTGGGCCGAGAGGAGCCGAAAAGTCAGGATCGATCTCCTTAACCCCCAGACGCTGAGGCTCCTTCATAAGCGGATGTTCGGAAAGACTTGGCGGTGGGCCGGGATCTATAGGAAGACCCAGAAGTCTATCGGTGTCGAAGCCTACCGAATCGCGCCCGAACTGCACGGGCTCACCGAGGACGTGAAGGCGTGGCTGCAGTTCGAGTCGTATGCTCCGGCCGAGATCGCGGCGCGGTTCCATCACCGGCTCGTCCTCATCCACGCGTTCCAGAACGGCAACGGCCGCCACGCCAGAATGGCGACCGATCTCTTGTGCGTCCGTCAAGGGTGGCCGGCATCCGGATGGGGTTCGAGCGATCTAGTCGCTCAAGGCACGGCCCGGGCCCACTATCTCGACGCGCTCCGGCAAGCGGACCAGCACAACTTGGGGCCGCTCATCGAGTTCATGGCTATGTTCCCCTCCTGGAGTCGAGGCTAACCGCCTCCGCGGGGCGACCACCAAGGGACGGGTACCCGCCCTCTCTGGACGAGCCGGCCACCTCGAACGGCATGCTTCGGTTGGGGGCAGGGCAGGCACAAGCCGGTGATACACTCTTTTCACGGTGGACACGCAGAAGTTGAGGCGGGGAGGCGCGTGGGGACTCGTCGTCGTGGCAGCCTTCGCCGGCGCCGGCGCCGGGTGCCGCCGGACCGCCGGGTGCCCGCCGGATAAGGTTTGCCTGCGGTACATGGCGTGGGGGAATCCGGAGCAGCTCGCGATCGAGCAGGAGATGATCGACCGTTTCAACCGGGAAAACCCCGACCTTCACGTCCTCCTGTTCCGCGTGCCCGGCAGCGCCTACGGGCAGAAGATGGTGCTTATGCTCGCCTCGCGCACCGCGCCGGACGTGCTCCGCGTGGACCACTATAACTTTCCCGCCCTCGCGAAGAAGGCGTACTTCACGGACCTCACGGAGCTCGCCCGGAACGACCCAGGCTTTCGAGAGAGCGACTTCTTCCCCTCCGCGATGGCGGAGGGGAAGGTGGGAGACCGCCTCTACGGCCTGAATGCCCTCTTCGGGGGGAACATCATGTACTACAACAAGACCCTGTTCCGCCAGGCGGGGCTGGCGGACCCCTACGAGCTCTACGAGCGGGGAGAATGGACCTGGGAGCGGTTTCGGGCGTCGGCGAAGGCGCTGACCCGCTTCGACGAGCGCGGGAAGCCGAAGGTCTACGGCACCAACGTTCCGTTCTTCCCGATTACGACCGTCGCGGTCTGGGGCTTCGGCGGGGATCTCATGAGTCCCGACCGGAAGACGTCCCGCGTCGACTCCGACGGTACGGTCCGCGCGTACCAGTTCCTCGCCGATCTCGTCTGGAAGGACAAGGTCGCCCCGACGCCCGCGCAGGGGGCGAACGCGGCGTTCTCCTTCGAGAGCGGCAAGCTCGGGATGAGCTTCGACTGGATGGGCATGAGCCCCCGCTACCGGAGCACCGTGACGAGCTTCGACTGGGACGTCTGCCCGATGCCGCGCGGATCGGTAGCACGGAGCCAGGTCGTGAAGGGGAACCAGCTCGTCGTCGCGGCCAACTCGCGGCACCCGGAGGCGGCGTGGCGCTTCATCCGGTTCCTCACGAGCGTGCCGACGGAGACCCGGCTCTACGCGGAGATCCGGCGGGCCTTCCCCACCCGGCGGAGCGTCGCCAACTCGCCCGCCTTCCTGAAGACGGACCAGGCTCCCTTCAATACGCGCGCCTTCGTCCAGGCGGCGGAAGACGCGCGCACCTTGCCGATCGACGAGCGCTGGAGCGAGTGGACGCAGATCTTTAATGCGGAAGTGGACAGCCTCATGGCGGGCCGTGAGCGGGACGCGCGAACGGTGCTACGCCGAGCGAAGGTCAAGATCGACGCGGCGCTGGCGGAGGACCCGGGCTTCTGATGGGCCTCGTCGCCCGCTGTCGGCGCTGGACGCGGCGGCCCGCGGTCTGGGGGTTCCTTTTCGTCACGCCGTGGCTCCTGGGCTTCCTCATCTTCACGGCGGGGCCGATGCTCACGTCGCTCTGGATCTCGCTCCACAAGTTTGACCTCCACACGATGGAGTACGTGGGCGGCGACAACTACCGCCGGATCTTGACCAGCGACCCGCGGTTCTGGAAGTCGTTGCGGATCACGGTGGTCTACGCCCTGTTCGCCGAGCCACTCGGCATCGTGGGTTCGCTGGCGATCGCCGTGTTGCTGAACCAGAGAGTCAAGGGCATCCCCTTCTTTCGGACCTTCTTCTACCTACCGTCGCTCGTCCCGGCCGTCGCCTCGGCGATCCTCTGGCAGTGGGTCTTCAACGCGGAGAGCGGCGCGCTGAACGTCGGGCTCTCCGTGTTCGGCTACGGAGGGCCCCAGTGGCTCCAGGACGAGACTTGGACGCTGCCCGCGTTCGTGTTGATGTCCCTCTGGGGCATCGGCGGCGGACGCATGGTGATCTTCCTCGCCGGGCTCCAAGGGATCTCGGACACCTACTACGACGCGGCGAAGATCGACGGGGCGAGCCCCTGGCAGCAGTTCCGGAAGGTGACCCTGCCGCTCCTGTCGCCGGTGATGTTCTTCAACCTCACCCTCGGCATCATCGGCTCCTTCCAGACCTTTACCACCGCCTACGTGATGACGGGCGGCGGACCGAACAACGCGACGCTCTTTTACGCGCTGTACCTCTTCCGCAACGCCTTCGAATACTTCAAGCTGGGCAAGGCGAGCGCGCTCGCGTGGGTGCTGTTCGTCCTTCTGCTCGCCCTGACCCTCGTGCAATTCAAACTCTCGAAGCGGTGGGTCTACTACGAGGGGGAGGCGAAGTGAGGCGGGGGTACCGAGACGGGCACCCGGCGGTGCGGGCGCTGGTGTTCCTCTTTCTCGTGCTGGGCTCGGCGGCCTTCCTCGTGCCCCTGCTCTGGACCTTCTCCACCGCGCTGAAGACGAACGAGGAGATCGCCCAGGACCCGACCCGTCTCATTCCCGCAAACCCGACCCTCCAGAACTTCCCGGACGCCTGGAACGCCCTCCCGTTCGGGATCTTCGTCACGAACACGATCTTCGTCACGCTGATCGCGACCTTCGGCACGGTCCTCTCGGCGTCCCTCGTCGCCTACGGCTTCGCCCGCTTCCGGTTCTGGGGCCGGAACGTGCTCTTCACCACGATGCTCGCGACGATGATGCTCCCCGGGCAAGTCACGATGATCCCCGTCTTCATGATCTGGCGCGAGCTCGGCGCGATCGACACCTTCGCCCCGCTCACCTTGCCCGCGTTCCTGGGCGGAGGCGCGTTCAACATCTTCCTGCTGCGCCAGTTCTTCATGACCATTCCGCGCGAGTTGGACGAGGCGATGCTGCTGGACGGCGCGAGCTACCTCGGGATCTGGCGGCGGCTCATCCTCCCCTTAAGCACCCCCGCCATCGCCACCATCGTCGTGTTCTCCTTTATCGGCAACTGGGATAACTTCGACGGCCCGCTGATCTACCTCAACTCGCCGGAGAACTACACGGTCGCCATCGGCCTGCGGATGTTCCAAGACGCCTTCGGCACGAACATGGGCCAGCTCATGGCCGCCTCCCTCATCCACATCACCCCCACCATCCTCCTCTTCCTCTTCGCCCAGCGCTACTTCATCAAGGGAGTCGCCATCGGCGGCATGGGCGGCCGCTAGACAGAGCCCCCGTGGCACCGGCATCCTGCCAGTGATCAGGGAATGGAGGGTCACCGCCCCGTGGCACCGGCACTCCTGCCGGTGATCTGGGAACGAGGGATGACCGGCAGGATGTCGGTGCCACACGTTACGCCGGTGCCAAACCTGGTGCCAGTGCCACACGGGAGTGCCGGTGCTATGTAAGAAGATTTCGGTTACCCTGGGCGTGGGGGCGGCGGGGTGAGGCAGAGCACGCTCTGCCGCTACGTATACTGACGGTTGCCCTTTGGGCTTCCATAGCCACGAGATGCTCCGATACCTCACCCTCGGCGCCTTCGTTCTCCTCGTCGCCCGCCTCGTGATGGTGGCGAACCGGCCTGTCGTGGAGCCCGCCCCCGTCTCAGCGGTCACGCTGGAGATGAGCGTCCCAACGCCATGAAGCCTAACCATCTTCGCCCCTTCCCCGTGCTCCTTCTGGCGAGCGTCCTCGTCGGCTGCCAAAGCCGGGTCGGCGAGGTTCAGCCGGGGACGACGCTCGTGCCGACGGGGCACATCATCCGCCCGGCGGGCGAGAGCGTCTCCTTCGGGGGGAGGCCGGTAGACCTGGAGCCCAGCCCGAACGGCCGGTGGCTTTTCGTGAAGGAGAATCGGGGCCTGACGGTCTTGGACGCGACGACGTGGCGCGTTCAGCAGGAGCTCCCGGTGGAGGGGGGCGCGTCCATGGTCGGGCTTGCCGTGAGCGCCGACGGCTCCCGCGTCCTCTTCACCGACGCCCGGTCCGGACTTCATGAGGGCGAGGTGAGCGCCGAGGGCCGGGTGAGCTGGAAGCGTCGGATCGCACTGCCCAAGCCCGCGATAGGGGGCGAGGCGTACCCCTGCGGCGTCGCCTTGATGGACGGGGACACGAAGGCGCTCGTCGCGCTTTCCCGGGGGAACAGCCTCGTGACGGTGGATCTGGCGACGGGGACGGCGGGCGAGCCGATCCCCGTCGACGTCGCTCCTTACGACGTCGCGCTGACCACGGACGGGCAGCGTGCGCTCGTGTCGTGCTGGGCGGCACGGCCGGAAAAGGGGAAACGGACCGCGCCCTCATCGGGCACGGAGGTGGAGGTGGATCGGCGCGGTGTCGCCACCGGCGGCACGGTTTCCGTCGTCGATCTCGCGCGGCGCACGGTCGAGGCGCGCCTGCCCGTTGGCCTGCAGCCCTCGCAGGTGCTCGTGGCGGATCGCGATACGGCTTACGTCGCGAACGCCAACAGCGATACCGTCGCGGTGCTCGATCTCGCCCGTCGCCGCGTCGCCCGGCGCATCTTCGTCAAGCCGGACCCCGGCCTCCCGTTCGGAAGCGCGCCCAACGCGCTCGCCTTGGCCGGATCCCGGCTGTACGTCGCTTGCGGCGGCAACAACGCGGTGGCCCAGCTTCGCCTCGGCGGGCGTCCCCGCATCGAGGGTTTCGTGCCGGCGGGCTGGTACCCCAGCGCTCTCGCCCAGCGTGACGGC
>JAUJNV010000030.1 GCA_030447945.1 Fimbriimonas sp.
GAGATAAACATGCCTGCGGGTTTGTGAGTGGCTGGTGATTGTTGGGGTGTGTCGGCCTTAGCGCTAGGCGTTGTAAGGGATCCTAAGGCCCAACACCCAACACCCAACGCCTTCTCCGTTTGGCATGTTGGTAACTCCTCCCCGGCCCATGAGCGAGCCTCTTCTCCGAATCCCCATCCGTGGCGAGCGCTTCTCCCTCTCGCTCGGCGTCCGGGAGCACGTCCATCACCGCGAGACGCCCTTTCAGGTGATCGACATCTACGACACGCCGTCGTTTGGACGCGTCCTCACGCTCGACGGCCATGTCAGCTTGCGGAGTTGGATGGAGACGCCTGCCACAGGCGCTCGTGCAGATTCCGGCTCTGTCGCTGGCGGCCCCCGCCGAGCGTTGGTAGATCGGAGGGCGACGGCGGGGTGCTGCGGAGCCTGTAAGCACGTAGCGTCTGATCGAGTGGATCGACATGGTCGAAATCGACCAAGAGGTCATCGATGCGAGCGCGTGGAGTACCTTCCTTGAGCGCGGGCGCCTTGGCGACCCGTCTGCACCTCCACGTCCAGGACGCTTTCGAGTTCGTCCGCCGAGCCCGTGCAGCCCCATGATATCTGATCGTCGCGACAGCACCGATGTATACGAGTGGATGAGGGCCTGGAGCGAGAGGCTGTTCACCGAAGTTCTGGAACCTCCTGCGGGTCACTCTCTCCGGCGGGAATCGTGGTCACGCAGGGCAGACAACACCTCTTCTGCCTATTCGCTGCAGAGCATCCTCGGGAAGCGTTCGCGGCGGTGTTCCTCGGGTCGGCGGTTACCATGCCCTCGTGCCTTCTTTGGCGGCTTACTCCGCGTTCTGCTGGGGCAGCCGGGGGCGGAGCCCCGGTCGGCGTTTCGGGAGAGAAGGCGGGAAGGAATCCCCCTGCGCTGCCCGGGGCCCGAGACGTACGCGCGCTGGCGTTCACCCGCCGCCCTTCTAGCGCCGGCCTCCGGCTCGTCCGGGGGTTTCCCGTGCACTTTGGCCTGAGCGTTGCCTCCCGGAAGGCCAATTTGTAGGAGGAAGCGAATGCGCAGCGGCCTAGGGCCTCTGGGCGGCCTCCCCTTTGCCCCATGCAAGCCGAGACCACCACGCGTTTCCCGAGTCCGAGCCGACGCTGGTGATCCGGCCCCGGCGAGGGTGGAGGCGCGCTGGACCTCCGCGAGCTGTGGCAGTTCGGGACCTGTACAGGACCATCGCCGCGCGCGACGTGATCGTGTCGGTACCGCCAAACGGCGCTGGGCGTGCGTAGGTCGTCCTGCAGCCTACTGATCGCGGCGGAATCTTCTCCCGCTTCGTGTTCGGGCACATTGCGAAGATGCCGAGCGGCGGAGTGCCCTATATGGTTTTCGCCTACACTGGGCTTCTGGGCTGGACGCCCTTCCCCGCCAAACACGCTCAGCCGCACCAGCACCGCGCTCGTGAGCAACGGCGCGCTCGTGTCGAAGGTCTACTTCCTGCGGCTGATCCTCGCTCTCGACCGTCTTCTCGCGTTGATCGACACGTAGTCGCCTTCCTGCTGATGATCGTGCTGATGGCGATTCATTGATCGCCACACCCGGGGCTGCTGCTGATGCCGTGAAGTATTGGTGGTGATCCTGATATTGGCGCTCGGCATCGGGCTGATCGCGTCGCGCTCATGGTCTCCTACCGGACGTCGGGTCTACGATTCCCGTGCTCCTGCCCATGCTGCTCTACCTAAGTCCGGTCGCGTTCATCCCCGGGGCGTCGGCCCGCTGTACTTCCTGAATCTGTCGCGTGGATCACTGAAGACGTTCTGCTGGTCCATTCTCGGGGTGGGGAATCCGCAGTGGGGCTGGGTCCTCTACTGACGTGCTTCGCGGTGACGGTCTTCTTCGCGGGTGCCTTCGCCTTTAGCGGATGGAGCGGAGGTTCGCGGATGTCATCTAACGACGTGGCGATCAGCGTACGCGGGCTGAGCAAGAGCTACTGATCGCCCACAACGACGAGCAGCGCAGCACCTTGCGCGAAGCGGCGCTCGCCCGCCTGCGCAAGCCGCTGAATCGACCCGGAGAGCGGGAAGACGTTTTGGGCGCTCCGCGACGTGTCGTTCGACATCCCCAAGGAGGTCGTCGGCGTCGTCGGGCGCAACGGGCGGAAGTCGACGCCGCTGAAGATCCTCAGCCGGATTACGGAGCCGACGGCGGGCGAGGTGCGGATATGGGGCCGGATCGGGAGCCTGCTGGAGGTGGGTACCGGCTTCCACCCAGAGCTGACGGGGCGGGAGAACGTTTTCCTCAACGGTGCGATCCTCGGCATGTCCCGGGAGTGAGATCGCCCGGCAGTTCGACGCCATCGCCGACTTTTCTGGAGTCGAGCGGTTCCTCGACACGCCGGTCAAGCGGTACTCCAGCGGCATGTACGTCCGGCTCGCCTTCGCGGTCGCCGCCCACCTCCAGTCGGAGATCCCTCCTCGTGGACGAGGTGCTCGCGGTGGGGGACGTGGAGTTCCAGAAGAAGTGCATGGGGAAGATGCAGGACGTCTCCCGAAGGGGCGGACGGTCCTCTTCGTGAGCCACAACATGGGCGCGGTGAACAACCTCACCCGGAGCGCGATCTTCATGCAGGACGGCCAGCTCGCCCTGGCGGGGACGACGCCAGACGTGGTGCGTGCCTACCTGGACTCGGAGCTACCAGCGCGCCACCGAGTGGACCGCTCCCGCACCGAAGGACATTCCCGTGCAGTTCCTGCGTGCGGAGATCTCCAAGCCGGGCGAGGACGCAGGGGAAACTTTTACCGTGTTCGGCGACCTTGTCGTGACGGTCGAGTACGAGGTCCGGCAGCCCGTTCGAGGAGTGATCGTCGCCGTCATTCTCCACGCGGGCGACAGGGCTTCTGCGCCAACTCGAGGACATCGACGCGATGCCCATCCTCCTCGAGACCCGACAGCCCGGCGGGTATCGCTCTTCGGTAACGATTCCGGGGATGGCTGATGAAACGAGTACATGATCCGGCTCTCCACGGCTCAGATCGGGGTCGAGAACTACGAGGTGGTCGAAGCGTTCGCCTTTGACCCTCGTGGACACCGGCGACCCGAAGCTCAGGGCGCACCGGGGCGGCTATCTGCTGCCGCAGCTTCCGTGGCAGATGCAGAAGCTCGGCGAGCTGGAGCCCGAGCCCGAACCTGCCAGGAGCGTCGCGGGGTGAGCCCGGGGAAGCCGCGCGTCGCTTTCATCACGTCACTGGCGGGCCTCGGTTGGGGCGGAAGCGAGGAGCTCTGGAGCCAAGCCGCGCTCAAGCTATGCGAGCGGGGCTACGACGTCCGCGCCAGCGTGGGCTGGTCGCCCACGCCCGCGGCTCGCGTACACGCGCTCGAAGGGGCGGGCGGCCACGTCTGGTACAGGAAGCCCGCCGAGGCGGTGCGTCGTGGACTCGTGGGGCGGGCCCTGCGCAAGGCGCAGAGGGCCGCAAAGCTGGAGCCGGTCGTGGTGCCGCCCCTCGACGCCTGGCTCGACACAATGCAGCCCGATTTCGTCGTGGTGTCGCTGGCCTACTACGCCGACCCTACGAAGTGGATCGAGGTCCTCGGCCACGGGTGGGCGGAGAAGATCCTCCAGCGATCCATCCCGTACGCGCTCGTCGTGCAGTCGGCGGGTGAGCCCGATTGGCCGAGCGACGACTCGGCCCGCCGCCTCGCGACGGTCTATGAGGGAGCGCAGGCGGCCTACTTCCTCTCGCAGGGCAACCTACGGCTCGTGCGCCGCACCATCGCGAGCCGGATAGAGCCCGCCCGCCCCGTGGTAAACCCGTACAACGTGCCTTACGACGGCGAACTGCCTTGGCCGGACGAGAAGGACGGCCTGCGACTCGCCTGCGTCGGACGGCTCGATCCCGAGGCGAAGGGGCAGGACGTCTTGTTCGAGGTCCTGGCCATGGAGAAGTGGCGCGCCCGCCCCGTGCGGCTGACCCTCTACGGCAAAGGCCGGCAGGAGCAGACCCTCGGCCGGCTGAAGGAGATGTGGGGCCTGGACAATGTGAGCTTGGGCGGGCACGTGGACGACATCCGCACCGTCTGGCGCGATCACCACGCGCACGTGCTCCCCTCCCGCTTCGAGGGCCTGCCCCTGGCCAACGTCGAGGCGATGCTCTGCGGCCGGATGTGCATCGTCAGTGACGTGGCGGGCAACGCCGAGCTGGTCGAAGACGGCGTGAGTGGATTCATGGCGTCCGCTCCTACGGTAGACCTGGTCGAGCGGGCGATGGAGCGGGCCTGGGAGCGGCGATCCGAGTGGAGGGCCATGGGCCAGGCCGCCGGGGCTCGGGCGCGCTTACTCGTGCCTCCAGACCCTGCGGGAGCGTTCGCGGACGACCTAGTGGGTCTTCTTGGGGCGGTTCAGGAATGATCTAGGAGCCTGTGTGGAAATGTCGGGTCCCCTCCGCGGTCTGTACTTGCTCCTCTTAGTATTACAGCCTCACCTAGATAGGACACGTTGCTCCTCTAGTCCGGTAGTGGCACCTCATGGCCCTGAGCTGGTGTCTCCTCCTCCAGCGCGACCAGTGGAGGGCGAAGGCCTCGGCGGGAGGCTCTCTCCACAGCAGGCGGCACAAAAGCCTCCGGATCTCCGGCAGACTCAGCGGGATCAGCCCCTCTTCGAGCCCCCCTTTTCCCGCTCCCTCGCCCGCACCGCCGCGAGGACCGCCTGCGCCAGCATCGAGAGCGTGACGTGCCGGCGCCAAGGGTCCCACCGCCTCACCTCGTACTCGTCCAGGCCGCACTCCTGCTTGGCCTCTTCGAAGCACGACTCCACGCGCCAGCGCGCGCCCGCCACCTTGGCGAGCGTCCCCACGTCCGCCTTCTCCCGGGGGCGAAAACCACGTAGTACGCCGTCTCCTCCAGGTCCTCCACGCTCCGGCGCACGAGCAGCCGGTGAGACCACGCCCGCTCCTCCCGCGTGAGCTGGAGACGCCACAGGGGCACGAGCGCCCAGTCGTAGAGCCGGGGCCCCTTGGCGCCGTCGCCCGCGCTCGCGCGCTCCCAGCGCCCCTCCTCCCAAGCCGTTACGAGCCCAGAGGGCCTGGCGTAGCGGCCGATCTCCACCATCAGAGGCTCGTTCGAGCGTACCGCCAAGACGAACGGCTGCCTCCTCTCTTCCAGGAAGAGGCGCAAGGAGCGGTCGCCGCCGTATACCTCGTCCCCCGTCACCCACGCGACCGGAACCCCTGCGTCCAAGGCGCGCCCCAGCATCGCCCGCGCGAGCTCCGGCTATAGCCGGGGTGAGCAGCGGAGGGGCATTTAGCTCCGAGACTCTAGCAGTGGCAACCTCAGGCTTGCAAGCAGCACTCCCCCGAGGAAAAGGACCTTACAGGCGGGTGAAAACAACGCAGGCATTTCTCGGTGCCACGGGCAATTTCTACCTTCCGAATAGCAGCAGTACTGAATTGGGCAGCCGGGATGAGAGCCATTTCATCATGCTTGGCAGTAGTGGCAATGGAGGCACGAAGGAAGTGGATGCAGGCCTTATGCACGATACGCGTACAGAGTCACAAGGAGGATGGAGGCCCTATCTGCGCACTTTTCCTGTGACAAAGGAAGAGGTCGTGTTCCCTCGTGGATCTCCTGTCTTCGGATATGATCAGTATGTGATTATGTACTATGCCGCCCACCCCCACCGGACGTTGCCTGGTTTCGGAAAGTCAAGTGCTTGCCTGCTGACGGTAGAGACTTTTGATGGGCAACAGAGCCAATCGGTCGGCGCGTTCATCGGATATAAGTATAACGAACTTGCTCGGGTAAAGAGAACGCACTCCGTAGCCCAGCCTAGATTCGGTGTGAATCCAAGTGGCACGCGGATTACCGGTGTCCAGTGGGAGCAAGGGAGGCTGTTCACGGGAGATGGGGGGGCCACATCTTGGTCATTCAGCCCCGAGTATGAGAACGGCTCTTATCCAGCGAAGGGGGCCGTAGTCTCATGGGTGGAGCAGAGCCGCTACATCAACGAGGTGAACATCAATATAGACACTGCTCCGTAGTTCCTAGGCAGCGCAGGGACCCTATGCCGCGTTTGTTTTCCGTTGCGTCGGAGAGTGCAGGGCGCCTCATCCTGACTCGCTCGTTGGGTGTCATACTGCTGGGCATTGGGTTGCGCCTCCCCGGTTGCTCCCAGCCGAAAAGGAGCCGGTTGGTCTAGTCGTGGTTGCGCAGGAGGTAGGCGACAAGGCATATACGGCGGACGCAGCAAAGACCGGTCTCTTCTTGTTGACCTCCTCAAAGAGAAGGCCCGAGCGGGTGTCGAGTCTCCATCCGAAGAATGCCGACGTAATGGGAGACGCCGTCCGAGAGCCGAAGATGAGCGCCTCCGGGGGCCAAATTGCCTTCTTGGCGGATCGCCAAGGCCTATCCGATCAAACGCGACTCTCGCACATCGGAACCGGACCTACGCCTTATCTCTATTTGAACGTGTGGGTCGCTGACTTGAAGGAGCGCGTGGTTCGCCAGCTCACGTCGGGAGACCGGGGCTGGAGGAACGTTTCCTGGTTGTCGCCCTCAGAGTTGATCGCCGTGCATACGGCGCGCGAAACGGGATTCCAGTCCGCTTCGGTCGATCAAATCGTGCGGTTGGACACGAAGACAAATGCTAGCGAAGTCCTGCTGACGGAAAAGGAAGCGCTAGCGGACGTCCTCTGGTGGCCACGGTCACGCCTGATCGCGTACACCACCGGGCTCAACTCACACATTCTCTATGGGCTTGACCCATCATCCCGCGCTAAGCGCCGCCTCTACGTGGGGCAGGGATCGCTTTGGGGATTTAGAGAGGCCCCCATCGGCACTCCTTTTGCCCTAGTTGAGAAGAATGAGACGACCGGAATCGAGACGTTGAAAGTGATCGACCCTAAATCCCGGTCCGAAACTGCCATCCTACGCGCGTCGTCGCGATCCGGCTTCAGTCAAGAGCCGCTGGGCAAGCTTCTTTGGTCTCCCGAAGGTTCCCGACTTGCGGTGGCGGAGTACAACGAATACACCTCGACAACTCGGCAAACAACCGTGCAACTGGTCACCCCTTCGTCGGGAAGGGCACGCGCTTTGGTCACCCTGAGCGGTATTCATCGGCTGCTCTCGTGGAGTAGAGACGGAAAGTGGATCATCGCCTACACGAATGGGGAGCGCTCGCCAGGATCTCTCGTTGCGCTCCACGTTCAGACCGGCCGCAAGCAAACCTTGGCAAGATTTCCTAAGCCTCTGCACGGACTTGACTGGAAGGAAGTAACCGACTGAGAACGGGCCCCGAGAGAACAATCTTCTATGGGAGTATGCGGCGGAGTACAGGCGGTACTACGACGAAGCAGCCTTCCTTCCCCATCACCGCTGCTGGCGAAGCTGTCGTAGGCGCCCGTTCCTCTCACACAAGCTCCAAGAGGCGCTCGATCCCTTGAGGCGCGACGCGGAAGCCGTCGTCAAGGCGGCTGCCGACGCAGTAGCCGTGGCGATGGCCGCACGCGCTGGCGAGGTTCCGGTAGTAGTCGGCGCGGTAGTCCTGGGGGAAGAGCTCGATCAGGCGCAGGCCCGGTTTCGAGAACACGATGCTCGCCAGCGCCGCGCCGTGCGGCGCGACGACCGCCTCGGCCTCGGAGAAGGCACGCACCTGCTTCTCGAACGACATCTCGGCGGGCCGGATGGACTCGAACCCCAGCGGCGCGAGAATCGCCATGAGCTCATCCTCGTTGCCCACATCCCGCCGCGCCCCGTGCCGGCTCACGTAGAGCCGCCGGGTCGACTCGGCAGGCGGCGAGGGCAGGAAAGTCTCCCGCAGCCACCGCACAACGTCCGCTGTCGGTTGCCCTTCCTGCACCGTCGGCGAGGCGTAAAACAGGCTCTCGACCCGCAGCAGCTTGCGCGGGCGCACCACCCACCGGCGGGGCTCGATGCCGACCCCCCGCAGCGTGGCTTCGTGGAACGGCTGCACCGGCACGTTGAGGAGGCACGGCAGCCCGGCCAGGTCGGGGAGCCGCTGGAGGATCCGGACGCGGGGCAACACCTCGATCAGCCAGTGGTAGTAGTTCTGGGCGTACTCGTGGTCGAGGAGGATGTGCGGTCCCTTGAGCCGACTCGTCATCCAGAAGGGCCAGCCCAGGCGATCGAAGCAGTCCGTCCACTCGGCCTCCAGCGGCCCGAAGTGGTTCAGGCTGTCGGCGAGGATGCGGCCGTCCCGGGTCCAGAGCATCCCCTCCGTAAAGTGGAGCCGCGGCCCTCGCAAGTGCGCGAGAAAGATCTCGCGCGGCTCCGGCGGCGGACGCCAGTTGGGGTGGCTCCGCACGGCCTCGTCGAACTCCTCGTCCGCTTCGGTTACGCTCGGCAGCCGGGGTGGCAGGGGCGCGGTCGTGCCGAGGGGGAGGTACCAAGATTCCGCGATCAGAGCGCCGCCCCCCCGCAGAGCGACGGTCAGGCGGCAGGCTTCGCGGAACGTCGACAGTCGCCGGAGGGGAGCGAGGCTACAGCCGCCAGGCAGGGCGAAGACCGCCTTCGCCAGACGCCTGGCCCCAGCCGCGTGCGTCGGCGAGGGGGAGGAGGCGCGCTCTGATTCGCCGGGCGAGGCTCTTCATCGTTCGGAACCTGGTACGTGGCCATGAGGCCCCTCCATAGGGAGGCCGATTATAGACTCGTGCGCGGCAGTCGCCGGGTACAACCCCGTCCGGGGCGGTCCCCTCCGCCCCGCCCAACCTGGAGAAGCCTTGCCCAAGGTCAGTGTCGTCTTAACGCTCTATAACCGCGCCGATCTTGTGGAGCAGTCCGCGCGGTCCGTGCTGGACCACCTTCGGAGACTTCGAGCTGCTCGTCATCGGCGACGCCTCCAGCGACGACGGGCTGGAGATCGTCCGCCGCCTCGGCGATCCCGGATCGTCTGCCACCGCCTAGAGCGAAACGTGGGCTGCGGGGGCGCGCGGAACGCGGGCATCGACCTCGCGCAGGGGAGTGGATCGCCCTTCAGGACTCCGACGACCTGTGGGCGCCCCATAAGCTGGAGCGGCAGATGGCGCTTCTCCGAGAAGAGCCAGAGGCCGCCTTCGTGGCCACCTGGGGGCGGGACTTCTGGTGGAAGATGGTGTCGAGGAGCCCTTGGGCGCATGGCAGGCGCTGCCCGATCCCGCGTTGCTGAAGGCGTACCTCGTGTTCAACAACCCGATCCCCGCCCCGTCGATCTTGTTATGGCGGCATGCTCTGAACGAGCGTGGCTCGCGCTTCCGGGGCCGCGCGGAGGATTACGACATGTGGTCGAGGCTGGCCGAGACCGCCGACTTGCACGTGGTGCCGGAGGAGCTGGTTCGTATCCGGCAGCATGGGGGCGCCTCACGGAGATGGAGCCGAACGGCACGTTGAACGACGCGGATGAGGTCCGCCGCCGTCTGCTGGAAGGGTTACGGGTTCCGTTCGACGAGGAGGAGCTGCGGCTGCATTGCTATCTCGCCAAGGGCGGCACGTCGGAGCTGGGGGCGGTCGAGCGGTGGCTGCACAAGCTCTCCGTAGCGTCTCGGCGCCTCCCGGAGCGGGAGGCAGGCTCTGCGGACGGTCGTCGGGATGTGGTGGCTGCGCGCGTGCCAGGCCACTTCCGGGTCCCGGGGGCAGAAGTTCGCCAGGTGGCTGCGCGCCGACCTCGCCCGCACCAGCCTTTCCCCGCGCCACTATGGGCACGCGCTCGCGGCGCCGCATCCCCGCTAAGACCTATGCACGTCGCGATGACTCTCATGAGCGGCAACCCCGAGATGGCCGGGGGCGTGCCGGCGGCCGTCATGTCGCGCGCACGGTGGCTGCGCCGTCAAGGGTGGAGGTCACCGTCATCTGCCGGGGCACCCGAGGATTCGAAGCGCCGGAGGTGCGGGAGGGGATCACCCTGGTCCCCGTTCGCCCACGCAACTATCGCCTGGGAAAGCTGTTCAACCGTTGGTGGTTCCACCCCTCCTGCCCGCCGCCCAGCGCGCGCGCTGGAGCGCCGGCACCGGGAACGGCCGATCGACGTGATCGACGTCCACGACGCGCACACCGCCTATGCGGCGGCCCCTTCGGACGGCGGTACGGCGTGCCGTCCGTTATGACCGTCCACGGTTCGGCGTTCGTCCACCCCCACTTGCCCGACTTCTTCCGCAAGCGCAGCAGCAAGCGCTGCGGGAGATCTACGCGCTGCTGAGTGCGACGGTCGTTCTGCCGGTGAGCGCCTACATCCGGGACGCCCACCGCGATCTCGGCGGTTCCGCCCCGAGCGGTTCCGCGTCGTGCCGAACGCGGTGCCGGAGGATGCGATGAGAATAGGTGCCGAGGCGCGTCCCCGTCGAGACGGGCCGATCCGGCTCCTTTTCGCGGCTCGCCTCGAGCCGGAGAAGCGGCTCGACGTGGTCCTGAGGGCGCTGGCCACGGCGGGACCCGAGCGCTTCCGCCTTCGCGTCCTGGGGGGCGGGACGTCCCGACAAGACTATGTCGACCTGGCCAAAGCTCTCTATCTGGGAGAGCGTGAGCTTCAGCGATGGGTTCGTGAAGGATCGGAGCCTGGTGCTCGACGCCCTACGAGAGGCCGATGCCTTCGTTTTCCCCACCGCCTGGGAGGCGTTCAGCGTGGCGTTGATCGAGGCGATGGGGGCGCCGGCTCTGCCCGGTGGCCTCGGACATCCGGCCCAATGCGGAAGCCCTCGGCGAAGGTGGGCTGACGTTTCGCCTGGACGACGAGGCGGAGCTTGCCGAGCGCCTGCGGGGCTCGCGCGCGACCCCGAGGCGATCGCGCGCGAGGCGGACCGGGCTTACGAGAGGGCCCAGTCCTTCCTGCCGGACCGCTGCTATCCCTCGACGCTCGTAGCGTACGAAGACGCGCTTAGCGGCGGGAGCGGCGAGCCGCGCGTTGACGGCATCCCAGTCGATGACCCCGAACCACGCGTCGATGTACTTCGCGCGGGCGGTCTGAAAGTCCAGGTAGTACGCGTGCTCGTAGACGTCCAGCGCGAGGATCAGCTCGTTGTTCCACTGAGGAACGTGTCCTGGCTGTCGCCCATGTAGTTAAAGATCTTCTGCTCCTCGGTGTCGTAGCCCAGGTAGGCCCAGCCGCGGCCACCGATGCCGGTCGCCTTCCAGTCCGCCGCCCAGCGGTCGAAGGAGCCGTACGCTTCGTCGATGAGGGTGGCGACGTCGCCGGTTGCGGGCCCGCCGTTGCCCCCGATCGTATCGAAGTAGACGTTGTGGTTCTTATAGCCGCCCAGCGCAAAGGCGTAGTCGCCCTTCAGGGCGCGCACCTGGGAGTAGATCTGGTTGGCCTTGGCCGCGTCCGTGTCCAGTTCGGCGAGCGCCTTGCGGATCTCGTTGGTCTTGTTCGCGTAGCCCTGCCAGAGCTTGAGGTGCTCCTCGTGGGTGCGCCGGCTGATGCCGACGCGCTCGGTGGTGAAGACCTTCTCCGGGAGCTGGGGTACTTCGACGAGCTTGGTTTCGGTCTGGGTCTGCATCGTATTTCCTCTCGTGGGCCGCGCCGGCGGATGCCGGGGCGCCTGCCGGTCCAGGTTACCGGGTCTCGCGCGAATAGGAGAGTCCCATGAGCCTTACTGTATCGAGCGTGGGTCCCATGCTCCTCGTCCCCGTGGCACCGGCACTCATGCCGGTGATCTGGAAGAAGGGAACACCGGCAAGAGTGCCCGTGCCACGGGAGCTGCCGGTGCCACGGGTAGCCTGCGGCCTATGAACCCCTACCTCTTCCCGGCTTGGAACTAGGGCCCATCGCCGTCGTCCGGCTCGCCGACGCAATTCCCGCTCTGCGGTACGACGAACGCGCCGATTCGGCTCGCTTTAGCGTTCGCGAGGCGGTGGCGCACCTGGCGGACTGGGAGCCGATCCTGCTCGGCCGGATGCGCTTGGGCGTCGAGACGCCGGGCATACCGGGTGGAGCCGCAGGACGAGAGCGTCGCGCGCGCTGCAGTACATCGGGCTCGACCCGAGGGAGCAGGCTCGGCTGTACGTCGACCGGCGGCGCCAAACCGTCGCCTTCCTTCCACCGGGCTCATGCCCGTCGACTGGGGCAAGGCGATCGTCCACTCCGAGCGGGGCCAGATGACGACGTACGATCAAGCGAACATGATGCTCGGCCACGACATGTATCACATCGAGCACCTGTCGCAGTACTTGGAGCCGCGCTGAACCCCTCCCTCCCCCGAACGTTCGACCTCGCGCCGCGCGCCATCGAACGCCTGGTGGCGCTGATCAAGCTGCAGGAGCTCAATCACCGCCGCGACCCTGCCCGCCTGAGCCCCCGTGAGGTCGTGGCGCGCCTTGCCTACTGGGAGGAAGTGTTCCTAGATCGTTTGCACGTCGTCCGGCGCGAGCCGGGGGCGACCGTGCCGGTGGTCGGACGAGGACGCGCGGGCGGTGGAGAAGGGGCATGCGACCGCGGACGTGGCGAAGAGCTCCTCCACACCTTCCGCGAGCGGCGCGCGGAAACGAGCGTCTTCGAGGAGGCTGCCGCCCGCAGCGTACGACCTGCCTCCTGACTCACCCGCGTTATGGGCGTCTCCGGCTGGAGGACCTCGCGAACCAGATCCTCGGGCACGACCTCTGCACGCCGAGCAGCTATCCGAGTACGCTGAGCACAAGGAATGAACCGCCGTTCCCCGCTCGTACACTTACGACTGTGATGGCGGGGGCTTGCAATGCCCGTGCGCTACGCGCTGGCGGGTGTTCTGAATCTGCTGGTGCGGCTGGCGCTGCCGCTCGCGATCGTCGTGGGCCTCGCGTTGGTCGCCGGCGTGGTGGGCTATGTGCTCAACCGCGAGGCATGGACCCTGAACTGGACCGAGAGGCGGCGTCTGCTCGGACGCGTCTCCGGTTACCTGGGCGTCGGGATGCTGCTGATCGCCGGATGGTCGGCGCTGCGCCAGACCCTACCCTTGAACGGCAGGCGATCCAGTGGCGGGAGTCTGCGGAGGCGACCGCGAGTCCGACGCCCGATGCGTCGCCCGTCCGCCAGTTTGGACCTGTCGCGGCCTCGCTTGTCCAGCGCACCTTCACTCGAACGCTCACGCTGCCCCCTACATGGTCGAGCGGATCGGATCGGAGGGGGTCGGGGGTGCTGGCCCCCTACCTCTCCGACCCCTCGGCGGAAAACGTACTGCGGCTGGCGGACACCTTTCGGCGGAGCGGGCGTGACGTCGTATTCACCGCGCCGTGACGAGGCTGGAAGAGCAACCGATCGCTTTCGACCGGACCACCATTCGAGCGACCTTTCGTCGTCTTCAGGGGCGAGCTTACGAAGTGGGATTCGAGGGTCGCTATTCCTTTCGAACTCCACGCCGGAGCCCGTAAATGCTCGCTTCCTTCTGCCCTGCCCGAAGCCGGCACCGTCCGCGACCTAAGCGTAACGGTTGGCCAAGAAGCCGTGTCGGAGCCGAACGAGACGGCAGCCTACGAGTGGAATGGGAAGTTGACGCCGGGTGAAAGCCGGGAGGCCGTCGTGCGGTACGGCATCGTTGGCGCGCGCTCGTGGCATTACGACATCGGCTCCCGCCGTCGCCGGGTTCAGAGGTTCAGCCTCCAAGTGAGCGCTCAGGGGCCAGTCCGGTTTATGCGGTACGGGTTGCAGCCGACGGGCCGGAGGGAAGGCGAGATGCGGTGGGACTTGAGCAACGTCGTGACGGCTCAGCAGATCGCCCCTCGCCTTCCCGCCCGATGTGGTCGGGCGCGAGTCCTACCTGCAGGCCTCAGCGTCCTTCCACCAGTCTGGCGATCTTCTTGGTGGGCGTCCTTGTGGTGACGCGCGTTCGGTGCGGTTCCGAGTCGGCAAGGCTCGCCCTCGCACTGATCGTGTTCGCCCTGGGTTTGGGCGCTTCGACGGTGCTGGCGAGCTACGTCGGCTCGGTTGCCAGTGTCACCGTTGCCCCCCTCTGCGGCGCGCTGTTGGCGAGCGTCGCCTTGGGATGGCGGTCGCTGCTGGTTTCGCTGCCCGCGCAGCTTTAATCCCCGCCACCTTCCTGAGCCCAGAGCACACCGGGCTGCTGATCCTCCTGCTAGCGATCGTTACTCTCGCTGCCGGCCGGTGGAAGTAGTGGGTGGTGGGTGGTGGGTAGTGAGTGGTGGGTAGTTGATCGTTGATCGTTGAGAGACGGAGGCGCTATCGTTATCTCCTGCCCACCACCCGCCACTCACTACCCATTCACCCACTACCCACTACCTCAGCCGGCCGGCGATCTTTCCGAACGCTTCCCGCGCCCGCGTAGACCGCTGTGCTGCCGAGGGTCTCTTCGATGCGGAGGAGTTGGTTGTACTTGGCGGTGCGATCGCTTCGATTGGGTGCGCCGGTCTTGATCTGGCCGCAGTTCGTCGCGACGGCGAGGTCGGCGATGGTGGTGTCCTCGGTCTCCCCGGAGCGGTGGCTCATGATGCTGGTGAAACCAGCGTGGTGGGCCATGGTGACGGCGGCAAGAGTCTCGGTGAGGGAACCGATCTGGTTGACCTTCACCAGGATGGAGTTCCCGATCCCCTCCGAGATGCCTCGCTGGAGGCGCTCGACATTCGTCACGAAAGATCGTCGCCGACGAGCTGCACCCGGTCTCCGATCGCCTCCGTGAGCGCCTTCCAGGTATCCCAGTCGTCCTCGGCGCAGCCATCTTCGACCGAGATCAGGGGGTATCTCTCGCAGAGGTCGACGAGGTACTCACCTGCTCCCGGACCCCTCCGCTCGAGCCGGTCCCCGACTTTGTAGCGATAGGTCCCGCCATCGAAGAACTCGAGGCGGCAGCGTCGATGCCGAGGAAGATCTGGCGGCCGGGCTCGAAACCCGCTTTCTGGTGCCTCGATGATGTAGTCGAAGGCGAGGTCTTGGTCGGCGAGATTCGGCGCGAAGCCCCTTCGTCGCCGACGCCCGTGCTCAGCCCGGCCCTTGAGCACGCCTTTCAGGGTGTGGAAGATCTCCAGCCCATCTGGAGCGCCTCGGTGAAGCTGCCGGCGCCAACGGGGAGAACCATGAACTCCTGAAGTCCACGTTCGAGTCCGCATGCTGCCCGCCGTTGAGGATATTCAGCATCGGCACCGGCAACGTGTGGGCGGTGACCCCGCCTACGTAGCGGTAGAGGGAAGCTTGACGTGGTTCGCCGCCGCCTTGGCGACGGCGAGGGAGACGCCCAGATGGCGTTCGCGCCGAGATTGCGCTTGTTCGGCGTGCCGTCGAGCTCCAGCAGCGCGGCATCGACCGCGCCCTGGTCCGTGGCGTCGTGGTCCAGCAGCTCGGGCGCGATCGTGTCGTTGACGTTCGCCACCGCCTTGAGCACGCCCTTCCCGCCGTAGCGCTTTTTGTCGCCGTCGCGCAGCTCGACGGCCTCGAACTGGCCCGTGCTCGCGCCGCTGGGAACCGCGGCGCGCCCGACCGCGCCGCTGCCCAGGAGCACGTCCACCTCGAGAGTAGGGTTGCCCCGGCTGTCAAGGATCTCGCGGGCGGTGATGTCTTGGATGTAGGGCATCTCTGTTGCGGATGCGGCGTCTCGGTTTGGGAATGGGAGGTCGGATAGAGCATAACTCCCGCCACCAGCCGACACTGTTGCGCGACTCCCCGAGTAGAAGGACGAGGTAGCCTCGGAAGAATCCCCCTAAGCCGAAATCGGCATTCCGCCATCAAAATATGTCGCTCGCCCTGCACAAAGAGAACTACTTCCTGCACAAGCTGCACTCCCTGACGGGGATCGTTCCGGTCGGCTTCTACATGGTCCAGCACCTCACGCTGAACTCCTTCAGTCTCGCCGGACCGAAACAGTTCGACAGGGTCATCGGGTTCTTCGAGCTTGCCGAAGCACATCCTGTTGGGCGCGGAGATTCTCCTAATCTGGTTGCCCCCTGCTGTTCCGCGGTCTACGGGTTGTTCATCCACAACCGCTCGGAGCAGAACTACGTAGGCACGCGGTACCGGTGGTCGCAAAACCGGATGTACACCCTCCAGCGATGGACGGGCATCCTGATCTTCTTCTTTCTCGTGTATCACATCGCGACGACGACGGGAGCGAAGTACATTCAAGGTTCGGCGGACGTCATCTCGTACGCCGCGTGGAGGACGAAGCTCACGAGCCTCTACGGCCTGTGGCTCGCCGTGTACATGATCGGCGTCGCCGCGTCCAGCTATCACCTCGCCTACGGCATCTGGAACTTCTGCATCCGCTGGGGCATCTCCATCTCGGACCAGGCGCAGAACCGTCTCCAGCGCTTCTCGTTCAGCTTCAACCTGTTGTCTGCGGCGCTCTGTGGCTGGGGCGCGCTCGCCGGCTTCCTCATTCCGGGGAAGCCAGGCGTCATCGAAGATCCGGAAGCCCACGAGCGCGTCCGCCCGACGGGCTGGGCTCGGGGTTGAAGGTTAAAGGTTGCCGGTTGAAGGCCGGAGGGAATGAGGGGGGGCCGCCTGCCGTCGCTTAACCTTTAACCGGCAACCTCTAACCTTCAACTCACAACCGCCCTTACGGGGCCCTACGCCATCACCGTCTGGATCGCCGCGACCACCTGACCCACGTCCGGCAGGGCGGCGCGTATTCGTAGATCGGGTTGTAGCCGATGGGGACGTCGTCGCGGGCGACGAGCTGGGGCGGGGGGAGAGGAAGAGGTCCCAGCGCTCGGGCACGCGGGTCATCTCGGCGATGATGGTCTGGCCGAAGCCGCACGTCGATTGTCCTCGTGGACGACGACGAGTCGTCCCGTTTTCGCCAGGCTCGCCGTGATGGTGTCGTAGTCGCACGGCACGATCGAGCGCAGGTCGATGATCTCGACGTCCACTCCGGTCTTCGCCGCCGCCTCATGCGAGCTCTAGGCGGTTGCCCCACGTGACCAGTGTGACGTCCCCGCCCTCCCTCACGACCTTGGCCTTCCCAGCGGCACCGGCTCGACCTTCGCCACGTCCGCCTGCTTGCGGAAGATGTGCTTGGGGATGAGAATGAACACGGGGTCGTCCGCGTGGATGGCGGTCCAAAAGAGCCCTGCGGCGTCTCCGGGGTGCTGGGGATGGCGATCTTGATGCCGCTCACATGGGCCAGGGCCGCCTCGTTGCTCTGGCTGTGCCAGAGCGAGCCCCTCGGGGAGGTACGCGCCGTGGCCGGCGCGTACACGACCATCGGGCACTTCCAGTCGCCGAACGAGCGCCATCGAAGGGTGCTGATGTTCGTCACGAGCTGGTTCAGCCCGGGGCCACGAAGTCGATGAATTGGAGCTCGAATACGGGCTTCACGCCCGCCTGGGCCATGCCGACGGCCACGCCAAGGATGGTCGCCTCGGCGAGCGGCGAGTTGAAGACCTGGCGCGGGAAGCCCTCGGAGAGGCCCTTGGTGAGGCCGAACACGCCGCCTTTGGGGTCCTCGATGTCCTCGCCGAACATGACCACGTTGGGGTCCTCTTCGAGCGCCTTGCGCAACGTCCCGTTGATCGCGGACACCATGGTCATCCGCCCCGCTTGGAGCGGGGGTGCCTCGGCAGGTCTCTCCTCACCGAAGTTGTGGAGAAGGCGTCTCCTCGGCGACCGGATCGGCCTCCCGCTCCGCGCGGAGGTAGTCCTCGTCCACTTGGCGCGTAACCTCCTCCTGCAGGCTTGTGAAGCCGTCGTCATCAAGCTCGCCGGCCGCGCGCAACCCTCGGCGAGCAGGCGGATCGGGTCGCGGCCGGACATCTCCTCGATGTCTTCTAGGGGCCGGTAGACGCGGTGGTCGTCGCTGGAAGTGTGCGAAGAGAGGCGGTCAAGATCCCACCAGAGCACGGTCGGACCATCGCCTCGCCGCGCCTTCTCCACGGCGGCACGCCCCGCCTCGCACACCTCGTCCGGGTAGCGGGCGTTGACCTTCACGGTCAAATCCTCGTTGAAGATCCCGAGGTTAAAGGGCAGGAACCGAGCCGTAGGAGTCGAGATGCCGTACTTGTTGTCCTCCACGACGAACACGACGGGCAGCTTTTCCTGGGCGGCGAAAGCGAGAGCTTCGTAGAACTCCCCCCTGCCGCGAGGCGGCGTCGCCGATCGTCGCCAGACAGACGCCGTCGCTGCCCGCGAGCCGCATGCTCCACGCGGGGCCGCAAGCGGGGATGAGGGTGCCGCCGGTCGGGTGCAGACGGAGAAGATGCCGTTTTCCGGCTGGAGTAGTGGCCGGGCATCGACGCCCGCCGGAGTTGCTCTCGCGCTTAGCGAAGTAGGCGAGGGCGCACTCGTAGTTCGTGAGCCCGCGCGCGAGCATGAGGGCCGGTCGCGGTAATAGGGGAAGACCGTCGTCAATGCTGAAGGAAAGCGAGGGCGGCGAGGGCCTCGTGGCCTGTACCTCCGACTTGGAACCAGCCCTTGCTTTGGCGGAGAAGGATTCCTTCGCGCCGGTCGCCTTCGCGGCTCAAGAGCATTAGACGAAGAAGGTCGAGCTTGTTGTAGGTCTGGCTGGCGTGAGCAGTGGACATCGGTTTCTGAGGGGTCTCCTTCGTCGTTGAAAGCCGCGGTTCTGTGCCCGTGGGAGTAGGCACAGGGTACCCCTTGGGGTGAACGACGGTGGAGCGGCCGCGTTGAGGGCCGAACCCTCACCCCCTGCCCGTAGTCCTTTCCCTATGATCCTCAAGGCGACCGCTCCTGTTCGCGTCTGCGACCTCGGGGGCTGGACGGACACCTGGTTCGCGCGCCAGGGCCGCGTGCTGAACCTCGCGGTGGAGCCAAGGGTCGAGGTCAGTCTGCGCCTCTTTCCTCGACCGCCCGGCGCCTGGCCCGCGCGTCACGGTCCACGCGGCAAACTGCGGCGAGCGCTTCGAGCCGGGCGAGCGCCTGCGCCACCCGCTCCTCGAGGCCGCCAGCCGCCGGCACCCGGTGCCGGAACACCTGGGGGCGGAGCTTTCGGTCCACTCCCAGGTCCCGCCCGGCGCGTCCACGGGCACCTCGGCGGCGGTTCTCGTTGCGATGGTCGGCGCCCTGGACGCGCTGACGCCGGGCCGGATGAGCGCGCATGAGGTGGCCATGGCGGCGCACCGGGTGGAGGTAGAAGCTCTGGGCAAGCAGTCGGGCGTGCAGGATCAGCTCGCTTCCGCCTACGGGGGAGCGAGCTACATCGAGATCCTCGACTATCCCCACGCCGCCCGCTCTCCCGCCGAGGTCTCACCGCGGCTGCTTTGGGAGATCGAGAGCCGGCTGATCGTGGTTTTCCTCGGCCGCTCGCACGATTCCTCTCACATGCACGAGGCCGTCATCGCTCAGCTCACGCGCGAGGGCGGAGACGCGCGGCCGCTGGAGGACTTGAGGCAGGCGGCTCGGGACGGGAGGGACGCGCTGGCCCGGGGAGACATCGACGGCTTCGGACGGGTGATGGACGCGAACACGGAGGCCCAAGCCCGTCTCCACGCCGGCCTCGTCTCGCCGGATGCCGTTTCCGTGATGCGCATCGCGCGGGAACTGGGGGCGGTCGGGGTGAAGCTGAACGGCGCGGGGGGCGAGGGAGGGTCGTTGACCGTGCTCTGCGGGCCGGACCCCGCTGCGCGGCGGGCGACGGTGCGCGCGCTGGAAGACTCTAACCCTCTGTTCAGGTGCCTTCCGGTGCGATTGAGCGCCGAGGGGCTGCGACGGTGGACGTATCCTTTCGAGGGGGGCGTGGAGGCGTTAGGGCGTTGAGGCGATCACGATCGTTCCGGCGATCGTGATTCCCACGCCGCCCTTCAAGGCGGTGGCTGTCGGGTCGCCGTGGGCGTTGGGGCCAGTCTGGGTGGACTCGAAGAGGAGGATCGTCTTTGGGCCGGGAAGGTCGTCCTTGTACTTGCCGCTCGCCCCGTCGTTCATCGCGTAGCCGTGCGCGCCGGGCACGTCGCGCAGGTCCGGGCGGATAAGCTTCTTCTGTTCCTCGCCCTTCTCGAGGTCCGCCGTCTTGATCCGCTTGGCGATAGCGTCCATCCACCCGGAGGCTTCGGGAAAGCGCTCCTCGGAGTCGTGGTACAGCATCATCGCCGTGTGCAGCGCGCGAAGGTTGGCCTCGCTGTCCCCGGTGTACCGCCGCTTCTCCGATTTCTCAAAGAATCCCTTGTTGTAGAGGTCCTGCGCCACCGGCCCCCCCCACACGACGAGCCCCACGAGAACCAGAGCAAACAGGCCGAGGCACCCCAGCACGAGCCGACGACGGCGCATAGGGAGATTATGAGAGGTAGCCTCTCTCCGTGGCCGCTCCTCCGCCCAAGGTGCCGCTGATCCTCGCGCCGACGCCCCTCCACCGCCTGGAGCGCCTGTCGGAGCAGACCGGGTGCGACCTCTGGATCAAGCGAGACGACCTCACCGGTTTTGCCCTCGGGGGAAACAAGGGGCGGAAGCTCGAGTACCTCATGGCCGCAGCGATCGCCGAGGGGGCGCAGGCGGTGGTGACCTGCGGCTCGCTCCAGTCGAATTTCGTCCGCCAGTTGGGAGCCGCATGCAGGCGGTTCGGGCTATCCTGCCACGCGGCGGTGATGGGTCTCCCGTACGATGTCGGGCTGCCCAAGGGGATTCCTCTGCGGTTGGAGGGAGGAAACGAACTTCTCGACCGCATCCTCGGCGTGGATCTGCGGCTTTTTCCCGACGCGACCTGGGACGACCTCTTCGAGCACGCGGAGAATCTCGCCCAGGAACTGGAAGCGCGTGGATTGCGGGTGCACCGGATCCCGGTCGGCGGCTCGTCGGCTCTCGGCGCCTACGGCTTCGTGCAGGCGGCACGGGAGGTGGCGACCGATTTTGACTGGATCGTTTTCGCCTCCTCGAGCGGCAGCACGCAAACCGGACTCGCCTACGCCTTTCACGGCACGAGCACGAAGATCCTCGGGATCGCTTGCGACCCCGAGCCAACGCTCGTCGAGGATTTCGCGGAGCTGGCGCAAGGGCTGGACGTCGTGGCGGGGGAGGGAAAGCGTCTGGGGCCGCGAGACTTCCGGCTGGACCTGTCCTTCGTGGGTCCCGGGTACGGCGTCCCCAGCGACGCAGGGAACGAAGCGATCCGGCGAGTCGCCCGAGCCGAGGGAATCTTTCTCGATCCGATCTATTCGGGCAAAGCGATGGCCGGGCTGCTCGCCCTCCTGGAGCAGGGCCAGATCAGCGGCCGAGTCCTGTTCTGGCACACGGGTGGCACGCCCGCGCTTTTTGCGATGCCAGAAGCTGCCCATCAAGCTCCCACCCCGGAACCCCCGCCTCATGGTGCCTCTGGTCTTTAGCCTGCGCAAGGGCTTGACGCTACGACTCGACACTTCAGAACACAGAGGAGCGCCGAGAACACGCACTCAAGCTCATCCTCTTCGCTAACGGATGCCCAGACGGGCGAGCCAGCGGTCGAGGGGTGGGAAGGCGATGGATGCCGACGTACACCCGGGTGCTCCGGGTGCCCGGAATGGAAAGGGCGACGTACTCGGCTCCCCCGGTCGAACGTGACCGACTCGTGCAGCTCGTCTCCTTCCAGCGATACGCCTTCGTTTCCGTACGTATCTGCGACGCGACCGTTTCAATGCTCTCATCCAGACGATAAGTCTGCTCTCGGAAAACGCGCCTCACCGTTTGCGAGGCCGCCGACGCGAGAGCCTTCCACCCATCCGCTGTCATGGGTGAGTCCGGCTTCGTTGAGGAACCGCCACGAACGTGGCCGCCTCGAGAGTCGCCAGCCGCCGAAGATCACCAGCGCCAGCATTCCTGCCAGAGGAAGCATCTTTCGCCTGTGCATGCAGACATGGTACAGCACGGGCCGATCAAAGGGCGTGCGGCAGCCATGGGCCCATGTCGTCCAAGGCTCGATCAGTAAGGCGGCCCGGCGCCGTCTCTCTCTTGGGGCCGGTACCTCCACGCGCGACAGGTCGCGCTGAGGAAAAGCGGCGACGGGTCGCTGCACTCCCAAAAAGTTTTGAGGGATCGGTAAGTTTGGGGAAACTGGCGCAAGCCTATGCGTCCCTGGGTCCCGCCGCTCGGTCTCTCCGTCGTCTTTGCCTTTCTGGGCGCGGTTCTGCCGGTAGGGCGGGGGGCGGCGCCCTCTTAGGGCTGTCGGGATTCCTGTTTTTGCTGGCGCTCGCCTGGGCTGTGCAAGGGCCCGGCGGCGCGATCCTTACGATCTGGGGCGGCTGCGGGAGGTGCACGAGAGAGGAACTGAGGGCGGTGGAAGAGGCCGAGGGGCTGGACTTTAACGGGGTCGTGTGCCTGAGCTGCGGCGAGAACTACAACCCGCGCGCCTGCCCGCGTGCCCCCGGTGCGGGCGGCCCCGGCTTTATAAACCACAACGCCCTCGCCGGTGGGCGAGGGCGTTGTGGACGCTCAGAATGAGGAGCGGTTACTTGATCCGCTCGAGGACGAACTTGACCGTGTCGACCTGCATCCCATTTTGCGCCGGAAGGTCCGTCACGGTGCCCTCGACCTTGGTGGGCTTGGAGGTGGCGACCTCGATCCAACTCGTGGTCGCGATCTTGATGGGGGTCGGCGACTGGTTGGAGAGCACGCTCACGTTGGAGACGAGCTTGGCGATGCCGGCGGCGACGCTCTCCAGCTTAATGTTGCCCGTCACCTTGCTGGTGTCCTTCGGGTCGCTGACGTCGAAGGGATGCTCTGGCCGACGGCGAGGGGCTTCGCGCTGAGCATCGAGCCGATCCTCATAAGCTGGTCCATGCCGCCCATCATCCCCGCCATGCCGGCGGCCTGCTGCCTACGACCGGCTTGCCGAGCTTGTCGAAACGGCCCGTCGTGACGGTACCCTTGGCCAGGCCGCCCGTGGGCCCGCCGGAAGCTCATTGCCGTTCAAGGTCATCTTCGTGTCGCCGAGGGTCGTCTCGATGTCCGCATCGCCGTTCTCGTAGACCTTCTTCACCGTCTGGGCGTAGGTCGTGTTCATCTCGAACGTGCCCATCGACAAGGTGGCGGTGACCGCCACCTTGTAATAGTCCTTCTCCCCCTCGGTGTACTTGCGCCCGAAGGTGAAGTCTCCTGGCTGGCGGCGAAAGACGACGCCACAATGCCGACGGTCAGCAGTGCGAGTTTAAGTTTCATAGGTTCCTCTAAGGAGTGGAATACGTTGACTCCATGGTAGATCATCGCGCCGGGCCGCCAAGGCTTTCGGCCTATCGGTCCCCCCGCTTCCACCGTGCGGCTCCGCCTACGCCGCGTCTTCTTCGAGGATGAAGTTCGCGTGGATCTTGTTGATCTCGGTCTGCATCTCCACGAGCTTCTTATACACGCCGTCCTCCTTGGACAGCAGCTCGTCGTGGGTGCCGATCTCTTCGATCTTCCCGTCGCCGATGACGACCAGGCGGTCGGCGTTGCGGAGCGTCGAAGGCGATGGGCGATCGCGAAGGTGGTGCGGCCCTCGACCAGCCGCTCCAGGGCCTCCTGGATCATCCGCTCCGTCTCTGTGTCCACGCTCGCCGTCGCCTCGTCCAAGACGAGGATCTTCGAGTTGTGCAGGATGGCGCGGGCGATCGCGATGCGTTGGCGCTCGCCGCCGAGAGGCGCTGGCCTCGCTCGCCGACGTAGGTGTCGTAGCCGTCCGGGAAGTTCACGATAAAGTCGTGCGCGTTCGCGGCCTTGGCGGCGGCGAGCACCTGCTCCAGCGGCGCGTCCGGGCGGCCGTAGGCGATGTTGTCGCGGATGGAGCCGGGGAAGAGGTAGGACTCCTGGCGACGCCCACCTGTCGGCGGAAGTCTTCGATCCTTACCTTTCGCAGGTCCACCCCATCCAGCTCGATCCGCCCCTGTGTGGGGTCGTAGAAGCGGAGCAGGAGGTTGATGAGCGTGGACTTACCCGCGCCGGAGTGGCCGACGAGGCCGATCATCTCGCCCGGCTTCACGTCCAGCTCGATCCCGTGCAGGATCTCGCGCGACTTGTCGTAGCCGAAGTGGACGTCGACGAATCGGATGCCGCCGTCGATCTTCGGCATCGCGACGGCATCGTCGACGTCGGCGATGTCCTCCGGCGTGTCCATCACCTCGAACACCCGCTCGGCGGCCGTCAGCGCGCGCGACGACCAGTCCATGATGCGCTGGAGCATCATCAGAGGCTGTTGGAGCATCCCGACGAGGGAGAGAAAGCCCATGAGCTGGCCCAGCGTCATGCGCCCGTCCAACACGCCACGGCCGCCGGCCCAGTAGACGACGATGGTGCTCAAGGCCATCGTGAACATGACGACGGGGAAAAAGCTCGCCCAGCTCGACTCCGCCTGGTAGCCGCTACGCGACAGGTCGCCGATCCGCCGTCCAAAGCGCTCGACTTCCCGTCTCTCGCCGTGGAACGCCTTGACCACCCGCGTTCCTTGCAACACGCCGTTCAGGGCGCCTGAGAGGCGGGACCAGTTGTGGTGGAACCGGCTCCACACCCGCATCATCTTCCGCCGGAACCACCTCACCGCGATCAGCACGAACGGAATAGGCAGCACCGCCCAGAGGGCGATGCCGGGGTTCAGGATAAACAACGCGACGGGGATGCCGATAAGCCTCACGACCTGGTTCAGCAGTACCGGGATTCCGTCCACGAGCACTTCGTAAAGGGAGCCCGTGTCGTTCGTCATCCGCGACATGATCGAGCCCACGTTGCGCTTGTCGTAGAAGCTCAGGCTCAGGCTCTGGAGCTTCTCAAAGAGGCTTCCTCGAATGGAGACCGTGATCTTCATGCCCAGATAGGCCACATTCCGCCCGCGGGCGATCTCGATGCCCATGATCACGACTCGTGAGACGATGAACGCCACGATGAGCGGAGTGAAAAGCGCCGTCTCGCGCTTCTGGAGGACACGGTCCACCAGAGCGACGACGATAAACGGCGACAGCAACTCGATCACCATGCCCGCGATGGACAGAAACGTGCCCCACGCGAGCCGCAGCTTGTACGGCTTTGCATAGCCGAAGAGGCGGAGCAGGGTCTGGCCCCGGTTGACGCAGGCCTCGCACACGTCCGTGTGCTCCGGCAGCGGCCGTCCGCAGGTGGGGCAGAGCCGGGTGGCGTCGTCCACCTCGGGCATCTCCTTTCCTTCGATCAGCGCCTTTAGCCGCTTTTCCGCCCCCGCCAGGGCGAGGCCGCGCTTGCTGGTGGCGCGCAAGAGCTCCACGCTCCGGCCACGGTAGTCCGCGATGAGCGCCGAGGCGTCCACGAGATCCTCGACGCGAGGATTCTTTAACTCCGCCATCTCGTACGAGGCGATCATCTCTTCGCCCAGAGGCGTCTGCTCGTATCGGTGAGCCGCCTTGTCCGTGACGATAAGACGCGAATTGCCGAGAGACCCCTGATGTGTGAGGTCGCCTAAGGTGATGAAGCGCTCTACTTCCTCACGCGCGGGAACAGGATGGGTCTGCTGAAGGATTCCGGCCATAGGATAAACGGGCACTCGTGGCCGCCGTTGGACCGAGAACCTGAAGCTCTTGGAAGGTACTACGACGGGAGAGGGTCTTTTACGGTGGACGACCTCCATTAGACCCTACCCGCCACAAATCCTCGCCCGTCCACGCGCGCCGCGCTTTGGAGTGCGGTACTTCAGCGCCGCTTTAGCCGCCCTTGGCTTTTTTCGTGAGTTCTCGACGAGGCGCTCTTAAAGCGGCGCACGCGAGAGTCTCTTCGGCGTACGCTTCCAGCTCTGCCGCTCGGCGGGCAGCGGTGTGTCGCGTAAGGACGCGTTCCCGGGCACGGCGGCCGAGCTCCGCCCGATCCTCGGGGGAAGTTTGTTGCAGGTAGCTCAGGGTTTCGTCTCCGGAGCGGGAAACGAGGATCTCCCTGCCGATGTCGAAGAAGTCTTCGAGCCCTTCCCAGTAGTCGGAGATGATCGGCACGCCGCAAGCGGCGACCTCGAACAGGCGCACGCTCGGCGACCAGCCCGCGCGGATCATGTCCGCGCGGGTGACGTTCAGGGTGAAACCCTGGGAAGAGTAGAACTTCCGGTGCTCCGAAGGGAAGGTGCTCGACGCGCTCGACGTTGGCGGGCCACTCGACGGCCAGCGGGTATTGCGGACCCGCGACGATGAACTTTCCCTCGGGCCACCCCCGTGCCGCGTCGAGCATGAGGCTCTCCAAAGGGGGCTGCCGGTCGTCCAGTAGGTGCCCATGTAACCGAGGTCGTAACTGGGCTCGACGTCTTCCGGGTAGTACAGGTGAGGGTCGAAGGAGCAGTAGAGGGCGCGCGCGGGCGGGTCGTATCGGCTTTCGAGCAGCTCGAGTGCGTCCGCCGGAGAGAAGGAAGTAGGCCGCGTAGCGCGCGATCTGCTCCCGGGCGAGGTACTCGCACTCACCCCGCTCCAGCGTCGCGAGGGTAACAGGCGTGTCGATATCGTAAAACGTGACGGGGCAAGGAGCCGCCGAGAGGGCCCAGTCGCCCACCTCGATTCCCTCGGGCACGTAGGAGCCGACGATGGCGAAGTCAGCTCCCTGAAGCAGGTTTAGCGAGCAAAGTTCCTCCAGGGACGAGTAGAGCGCCAACTCGCAAAAGTCGGGATGGGGCAGGTCGCGGTTCTCCGCGTGCGGGGGACGTCCCGCTCCACGAATACGACTTCATGCCCCCGCGCCGCCAGTTCGCGCAGGAGCCCCCGGTAGGTGGTGGCGTGGCCGTTCCCCCCAGGAGGAAGTGATCGAGAGGCCGAGGACCACGACCCGCCGCCTCACCCTCCCACCCCCCATCAGCTCCCACTCCACCTGCTCCGCCCGCTGGGCGCGGTGTGCTCGCGAGCGCACGCGCGGGGGCCGCCTCCCCCCCGCGCCCGCTCCGGCGTGAGGTCGCGGAAGATGCGGGCGACGTCCTCACCGCTGTGCGCGACGAGGATCTCCCTCTCCGGCTCGAAGAACTGCTCGATCCCCTCCCAGTGGTCGGTGATCACGCAAGCCCCCGCGCCCGCGGCCTCGAAGACGCGGGTCGCCGGGAGAATCCGTACCGGGCCATGCTCTCACGGCTCGTTCAGCACCGCGAGCGACGAGCGGTTGAAGGAGTTGTGATCACTCCGTCCCCACATGCCCCACGTAACGCACGTTCTCCGGCATCGCCTTGTCCTCCCAGCCGCTGCCGCCGAGGACGAACCTCTTCTCGGGGAGTAGGGAAGCCGCCCGCAGGAAGAACTCCTCTACCCGCGCCTCGCGATCCGGCAGGCGGTTGCCCAGGAAACCAGGGGTCCCCTTCAAAGCGAGGATCGGCCGGGGGCGGTTCGGTGGGTTTCGGGATCCAGCCCGTTGTAGATCGGAACGCAGCGCTGGGCTCCGAGGCGGTGGTAGGCGTCGACTACCGGTTGGCCTCCACCGTAGGTGAGTACCGCGTCGTAGCGCGCGATCAGCACGCGGAACGGGTCGCCGAGGCTGCCCTCGACGCGGTCGAGGGTGGCCGGGACGTCGATCCCAAAACGCGATGAGGTTCGAGGCGTCGCGCAGCTCCAGCACCGCCGCCTCCAGGTACTCGTCGAGAACACGCCCCGCCGCTCGCCTTGATCACCACGTCGGCGCTGCGCGCGCTCTCGATCACGCGCTCGGCGGCCTCCTGGCAGTTCTCGTAGACGACCACATGCGCCCAGGCTGGGTTCTCCATGTCCCGGTGCTGCTGGCGGTCGTAGGCGTCCGGCTCATAGAAAGTGACGTGGTGCCCCCGCGCGTGGAGGGCCTTGACGATCCCCCGGTAGTAGGTCGCCGCGCCGTTCCAGTAAGAGGACACAGGCTAGAGCCGAAAAAGGCAACGCGCATAACTTTTAGCGGCCTCCCCGCCGCAGAATATTCGCCCACCAGGACGGTGGGCCTGAAATCGGATCGTCGAGCGAATCGCCCCCGTAGGCGCACCACGCGAAGTCAGGGAGTCGGCTCAGACGCTGGCTGGACATCGCCGCGGCCGGGGTGGACGCCGAGGACATCCTTCTGGCTCTTGCCCGAAGGATAATCCACAAGTCGCTCAGCCAGCCGGTCACTTTACGGTTTGGCGCGTGCCGTCAGTACTCGATCTCAACGATGATGTAGCCCATGCCGAGTTTCCCCACCGTGATAGATCTTGCTGGCGGCCCCAGCGGGCAAGCGCCAGCGGCTTTCCCGAATATCTTCGACGTCCTCAAGGGACAGGACTTCCCAGTCGCGGCCCGTGGACCAGCCGTGCCGGTAGGCAGGCTCGTGCACCACATAAGCTCAGCTCGACCAAGCGTCCGCCCCGCATTTCCAACTCGCATGCCGATACCACATGAGGTCATCGTGACTCGAGTTTCCACCAGCCGAAGCCGCTTCCGCGCAGGCCGGGCGCGAGCGGCGGCACACTATCCACCTTCGATCTCCCCGACGATCTTCAGCAGCTCGTCTCCACTCGATGCGCGCAAGTATGCCGTCCCAGCACCGTCCGCCGCCCATGATCGGCACGCGGCAGCCTCGTCGGGCTTATCAAAACACGCCTCAGCAACCGCGTCATCTCGGCGCCGTCGTGCGCGGTGAGATAGTCGTGATCGCCGTGAAAGAGCCCCTCGCTGTCCGGACCAGGGCGCGCTGACGAGCGGGATGCCGCATGCTAGCGCCTCGAAGGGACGGATCGTCGGGATGCCGGGAAGGGCCTTGCGTAGGGGCCCCGCGGGACGTGGACCGTGACGCGGTGGGCGGCGAACGCCCACGGCGCCCGGTGGTTAGGAGGTAGCCCTCGTACGAGATGCCGCCTTGCGCAGCGCGTCTACCGCTTCGTCCGGATACCGCACACCGTAGACAGTTGCGTTGAAGCCGAGACCTTACCGGCCCTAGAAGATCTGGAGCTCCTTCGTCCGCTCCTCGTCCCCCCAGTTGCCGATCCAGACGAGGTCGCCTTCCTTTCCGTCTTCGGATAGTGGACGGACAAGTTCGTCGAGCCGCGATCTCGGCTCGCGAGGCGCTCAGCTTCAGAGATGGGGTGGAAGACGTCGGGATCCGCGGCCTCGTGCCAGATCCAAGCCCGTTCAGCCCAGTCGTTCGCCAGGTAGAGGCTGCGTAGGACGCCGCCGAAAGCCAGCACCCCATCGTAGCCGGAGAGATCGTAGCGAGCCATTTCGCCGGGGGCCGTCGCCCCGCGGTGGTGGGTGTCGTGGAACAGGAGCGCGTACCGGCCCCCGCCCCTGCCTGTACTCACCGATCCGACCGACGAGCTCAGGATCGTTCCACTCGTGGACGAGGACGGCGTCAGCGCCGTCCAGGCGCGTCCCTGGAGATCGAACCGATCGGGGCTGTAAAGGTGGAAGTGACGCGGCAGGGTCAGGTACGCCTGACGATACGCTTCCAACGCTCGCTTGGTAGCCACTTGGACGAGCCTAGCCTCGTTGGCGAGTGCTCCCGGGGTCAAAGCGCCCAGGGTGCCTCCCCCGAGGTCGTCACCCGGTGCACGGCGGTATAGCGGTAGTCGTAACGAGCCTCCGCTGCGACGTCTTCCTGAAGGTTCTGGGCCGACCAAGAATCTTCCGGCTCGTACACGCGAACGTCGAAGCCCCGGCGGAGCATTTCAGGAGACGGTGCCGCGCAGGAAATGGGCGTTGCCGTGGTTCCAGTCGGAGCGCAAGGAGTGGCAGAAGACGACGACCCTCATCGCGCCGCCACCCCCTCCAGCTCGCTGTACGCCCCAGATATCCGTCCGCCATCCTTCGACCGTGTACCCTTCGCCCTCTCCCGCGCGCGCACCGCGAGATCGGCGCGCTCCTCCGCAGGACGATGCCAGTCGGTTCAAGGTGCCCTCCCAACCCTCGGCGTCGTCGGGCCGGACGAAGACAGCGGCTCCCTCCACAGTTCCCGGAGCGAGCTGATGTCTCCCAGCACGAGCGCACAACCGGAGAGCGCCGCCTCCAGCACGGAGAGGCCGAACGGCTCGTACCGCGCCGGGTGGGCGAAGATCGCCGCGCGCGCGTACTGCTCGCGCATCTCCTCCGGCCCAAGCCGTCCCACGGCTTCACCCCGGCGGAGCCGCATCCCCGAAGTCGCCCGCGATGCGCACCGGCCAGGCGAGGCGGGGCGCGATCTGCTGATGAGCCGCAGATTCTTGGCTTCGTCCCAAGCCCGCCCCGCGGCAAGATGAACTCCGGACCCCCTCTCCCGTGTGGTTCGTCACGGGAGAGGGGTGGGCAGAGAGGTGAGGGTCCGGAGAATCGACTCTTCGCCGGCCAGGGAGTCCGGAGCCAATGCGTTCCGGACCCTCACCCCTGCCCCTCTCCCGTGACGAACCACACGGGAGAGAGTCCAACGTCCGTTCCTTATCACCCGGGATGCCCCAAACGGGCCGTAGTGCCGCTCCGCGTCCCGCAGCGATGCCGCCGTCGGAGCGACGACAAGGTCCGCTCCGAAGGCCGCCCGCACTCGCTGTATTCGAGCCCACTCGGCGGGAGCCAGTTCGCCCTTCACTGCCTCCACCACGAGAGAACATCCGAGTGGCAGACGGCGAGCACGGGCGCGCGGAAAGGGAGCGACGCGTGGCAGAAGCCGTTGATTTGGATCAGGTCGGGCCGCTCCTCCGTCGCTAGGCTGAGCAGCCAGTCTCCTGCGCGCTCCACGTCTCTCCAGGAATCGGGCATCCACTCCAGCTTGAACTCGGACACTCGAAGCGTCAGGCCGGGCACCCGTTCCCGCCTCCGCGACCTGGGCGTAGGAGACGGTCCCATCGTCGCCAGCACCACCTCGATGCCCGAGCGTGCCAGGCCGGACGCCAGGTCCAGGGCGTAGGTCCAGACGCCGCCGACGGCGTCGGCGGTCATTAAAATGCGCTCGGGACGAGCGCGGTCAAGATGGGCATTAGGCCCCCATGGTGACGGGGCCTTCATGAACCCTTCCCGGGCGGGAGGCGATTCCAGGGCTTGGCCTAATTCCTCGAACGATAGCGGGAGTGGGTGAAGGGGCATCCGGGTCCAGGCGGCCCGCGACGACGCGCTCCATCGCCTCGCGGATGCGCGGATGTATATGGCGTGCTCCCGCTCGTGGGCGTTGATGACGTCGAGCCCGTTCCAGTTCCAGGTCTGGAGGTTCACGCTGCGCAACCCGTCCTGGTGGTAGCCCGCGATGATGAGGCGGCCCATCTCACTGGTCAGGTCCGTCGATCCAGCGCCTCCTGCTTGCCCACGGCCTCGATGACCACGTCGGCCCCCGGCCGCCCGTCATCTCCTTCACCCGCTCGGCGATCTGCCACAGCGCTCCCCCATCTCTACCGTCTCGTCCGCCCCCATCCGCGCGCGATCTCCAGCGCGAAGGGCGACGCGCGGCGGCGACCACCCCGCGCACCGGCTTCCTTCACCATCTGCACCAGGAGCGCGCCGAGGAAACCGACGCCGACGATGGCGACGGTTGTCCTTCCACCTACCGCTTCGCCGGAGATGTTGACGGCGCAACCCAATGGCTCGCCGGGAAGAGGAAAGGCCTTCAAGGCGCTCGGCAGGGAACTCACCACGGAGCCCTCGTCGGCGACGTCGTACTGCACGTACGCCTTGTTCGACAGCATCGCCACGCGGTCCCCTTCTCTCCAGGTTCTGGACCTCGCCGCCGACCGCGTCGACATGGCCCCAGGCCTCGTGGCCGAGCGCGCCGGGCTCCATGGGGTAGCTAAACCAGTCGCGGCCCTCGAAGGCGGGAGGTTCGAGGCGCACACGCCGCACCCTCGATCTTCACCCGGACCTCCGTCGGCCCCGGGTCGGGCACGGAGCTGTCCTCGACCTCGATGCGGTGAGGTTCCACGAGACGCGCGGCGGCCATCGTGCGGGGGGGCAGAGATTCCGTCGCTAGCGTAGGCTGACGTTTCGGACACGCTCGATCACCCCCATGGTTTTGCCCCGCAGCAGGGGCGATTCTTCGGCGAGCCAGCGCGCGAGCCGTCGCACGCCCTCCTCGACGCCCACCTTCCGCGCCCATCCCGTCGCCTCCTCGAGGCGGGAGGGTCGGAACGTAGTACCGCTGGTCGCCGATGCGCCAGTCGAACTCCACCTTGTACCGTCGCCCGTGATCCGTTCGATGAGGGCGAGCAGTTCCAGCAGGCTCGTGGTCGAGCAGGTACTCTATGTTGGCTGTCCTCGCACATCGTCCATGCGCGCAAGGCGAGCTGCATGGCCTCGGCGGATCCTCGGCGAATAGCACGTCGCGTACCTGCTTGCCGTCACCGTAGAGGGTGATCTCGTCTCGTCCGAGAGCGCGCGGATAAGGAAGTGCGCCACCCAGCCCTGGTCCTCGTTCCCGAACTGGTGCGGGCCGTAGATGCAGCTCATACGGAACACCACGGTCGGGAGGCCATAAGTGCGCGCGTAATCGAGCACATATTGGTCGGCGGCCCCTTCGAGCAGCCGTAGGGGCTGTGGAAATCGAGCGGGCGGTCCGCGCCGATGCCCGCGCTGCGGGTGAGGATGTGCTCTGGCTCGTAGCGATTCTCGCGCGGTGGGGACGTCGGCGAGATCGCCATGGAGCCTTGTTCGTGGAGGTGAACAGGAGCGGCGGCGGGCTTTCCAGGCGGCGCAGTTCCTCTGGAGTTCAGGGTGCCGCGCGCGTTGACCTCGAAATCCTCGCCAGGACGATCTACGCTCGTTGTGACCGCGACCTGCGCCGCCAAGTGCCGACCCGATCGCCTCAGCGACCGCGCGGCGCAGGGCGAAGCGGTCGCGCACGTCCACGACGCAGACCCCAGCCGGTCGCCGTGCTCCTGGCGGAGCCAGCGCCTGTTGTGCTCGACACCCGGGCGAGGTTGTCGTAGAGCAGTACCCGCCGCCCCTCGCGCAGCTCGCGGTCGGCGACGTTCGTGCCAACGAACCCCGCGCCGCCCGTGATCAGCGTAAGCGGCTCGCGGCCCGCGACATAGGGCTTCATCGCCTCGATCTCGCGCACCGCCTCCAGCCCACCCTCCGCCCAGAGGCGGAAGAGGGTCTTGGGCGCGCTCCCGTCGTCCTTCAGTCCGAAGTGGTAGTCCCGCTCGTCCACGTGGAAACCGTCGATCGCCGAAAGCTCCGGCCGCAAGTCCGTGAGGGAGTACCAGTAGACGCGCTCGGCGGGCGCCTCCAGCGCCCTCAGGAGCGCCGACATCTGGCCCATCGAGTCGTTTCGCCAGGTGGAGTGTCCGGTCTCGGTAATCCAGACCTGCGCGTTCGGAGCGTAGAGGTCGGTGACCGCCCGCACTTTGGCGATTTCGGCGGCCCATCCTTCCCAGCGCTCCGTCCACGCGCCGGGGAAGCCGTGGACGCCCACGACGTCGATGTACTCCAACACCCCACGGTCGCCCATGAGGGCAAGCCAGTTGGGGTCGACCGGGCTCATGCCGCCGAGGACCGTCTTCTTGCCGCGCTGGCGCATCCAGTAAGCGGCGCCGCCGACCATCTCCGAGTAGGCGTGCCACTCGCGGTCGAGGGTCCAGTCCCACTCACTGACGTTGTTCGGTTCGTTCCAGAGCTCGACGTGCTCGAAGCCGCCGCCGTGCTCGGACACGAAGAGGTCGAGGAAGTCGGCGTAGGCCCTCGGCTCCCGCGGCGGGGCCGAGGGGCGGGGCGCGACCGCAATCGAGGGAGGCGTGTAGAGGAAGCAGGGCAGGACCTCCACTTCGCGCGCGAGGCGCGGCATGAGCCAGCCGTACCACTCGTTCCCACCGGGCGTCATCCAGTCCGCCCAGGAGACTCCGGTCCGAAGCCGCTCGACCCCGAGGCGCTTCAGGTCGGTCAGCGCAGACTCGACCCGCTCGTGCTCTCCCAGGCGGAACCACTCCAGGATGCCCAGCCGGTTGTCCATCAAAGCGCCAGCCCCCGGGCGGCCAACTCGCCCCGCATCGTGTCCAGGTGGTCGGAGGCGGTCTGGTCGCGGACCCACTCGGCCAGCTCGACGATGCCGTCCTCGAGCGGAGTTTGGGGCTCGAAAGCGAGCGTTTCGCGGGCGAGGGAGACGTCGGCGAAGCAGTGCCGGATGTCGCCCACGCGGTACTGCCCCGTGATCTCCGGTTCGATGTCCGGCCTCCCCAGCGCACGTGCGGTGAGCCGCGCGACCTCGGCTACGCTGTAGCGCCGACCGCTGCCGATATTGACCACCTTGCCGTCCGCGCGCCCCGATTCTAATGCCGCGGAGCAGGCGCGGGCCACGTCCGTCACGCTCACGAAATCGCGGTTCTGAAGGCCGTCCTCGAATACGACGGGAGGCTTGCCGTTCAGGATGCGCGAGGAGAAGATCGCCAACACGCCCGTGTAAGGATTGGAGAGCGCTTGGCGCGTGCCAAAGACGTTAAAGAACCGGAGAGCGATCGTCGGGATGCCGTAGGCGCGCCCGATCATGAGGCACATCCGCTCCTGGTCGAACTTCGAGAGGGCGTAGACGGAAGCGAGAGCGGGCGATTTGGTTTCGGGCGTCGGAAGGGGCTCCAGCGCCTCGCCGCTCTGGTCCCGCAGCTCCCAATCGTTCCCCTCGAGCTGCGCGCGCGGACGCTCGGTCCCCTCGACGGTGCCCCGTTGGCCGCGGTAGAGGCCCTCCCCGTACACGCTCATGCTGGAGGCGACGAGCAGTCTCTCGACGGGCTGCTGCGAGAGCGCCTCCAGGAGGACGGCGGTGCCCACGTTGTTCACCTCCGTGTAGCCGGCGATCTGGTACATCGACTGCCCGACACCCACCGCCGCCGCGAAGTGGACGACTCCGTCGACACCCTCCAGCGCGCGTCGCACGTCGTCCGGGTTGCGCACGTCGCCGACCTGCAGCTCTACCTGGGGGTCCAGGTAGCTCGGCCTCTTGGCTTCCAGCCCGTGTACTTGGGGCGAGAGGTTGTCGAGCGCCCTTACCTCGTGTCCTTTCCGCAGAAGCTCGTCCGCGAGGTGGGAGCCGATAAAGCCCGCCCCTCCGGTGATCAGGATGCGCTTACCCATTCGTTCCTCTTCGTGTCACAGTCCATCATCTTCTACCCTACGGGAGGAAGAAGATTCGACTAGACGCCCGTGGCAGTGGGGAAAGGTGGTCGCTGCGAGGTTCGGGAGAGCTGAACCCGTAGTAACAAACGGCGACAGGGGATTTGCCTCTACATGATTCCTGGGGGCTCGGACTGTCGTATCTCGTCCAGAAACTCGAGCGGATCCTCCGTCACGTCTTCCGGGGCAGGCTGCCAGCCGTCGGGGGTGACGGCGGCGTAGAGGGCGTGAGGGTGGCCGCCCCGGTAGGCCCAGCCTTGGTCGCCGAAGCTCCAGTGCCAGTACTCGCTGGGGTAGTTGGAGAGGCCGGTCGCGATCAGAGCTTCCGCGAGGGTGTCCCGATTACGCCGTGCGGCTTCCGAAAGGCCCGACGCGTCGAAGGCGAAGCCGTGGTGGTCGTGGAAATCGAAGGGGCTGTGGAGGTCGAGGGCATTCCCGCCATCGTCGGCGAGCACGAGGTCCACCGCTCCCCCGGTCGTGTGGGGCGGGGGCACGCGTGGGTCCATCGGAGCGGAAAACCGGTTGACCGTCCGCTTCAGCTTCAT
>JAUJNV010000031.1 GCA_030447945.1 Fimbriimonas sp.
GGACATCCTGGAGCCCGGCGACCACGGTTCCACCTTCGGCGGCAACCCTCTCTCCTGCGCCGCCGCCCTCGCCGTGATCGAGACGATCGACCACGGCGGCGTGCTGGAGAACGTGCGCCGGGTCGGCGCGTTCCTGGAGGAGGGGCTCAAGAGCCTAGGCGGCCCAGTCGCCGAAGTGCGCGGCGAGGGTCTCATGCTGGGCGTGGTCCTTGACCAGCCCATCGCCCGCGACGTCGTGCGCGCGTGCTTCGAGCGCCGGGTCATCCTCAACGCGACGGACGAGTTCACCCTCCGCCTCGTCCCACCCCTCATCCTCACGGAAGAGCAGGCCTATAAGGCGCTCAGCACCCTCGCCGAAGTCCTAGGGGTTCCTGTTCCCTCCCGCCCCGCACCCCGCACCCCACGCCCCACACCCGGCGCGCCGCGCCCCAAAGACTGCCTCTCCATCGACGACCTCTCGGTCGACGAGGCGGAGGAGATCCTGAACCTAGCGGCCTTCACGAAGAACCGCCGGCGGCTGGCGCCTTCGACGATTCAGGCCGTCGAGGGGCGTACGGTCGCGATGGTGTTCGAGAAGCCCTCGCTGCGCACCCGCGTCACCTTCGAGGCCGCGATCCGCGAGCTGGGTGGGCAGGCGATCCACCTGGGCAAGGGAGATATCGGCATGGGCTCGCGCGAGTCCATCCAGGACGTCGCGAGCAACCTCTCGCGCTGGTGCTCCATGATCGTCGCCCGCCTCTACTGGCACCGGGACATCTTGCAGCTCGCCGAGCACGCCGACGTACCCGTGATCAACGCCCTCACGGAGCACGAGCACCCCTGCCAGGCCCTCGCCGACCTTTTGACGGTCCGCGAGACGTTCGGCGCGGAGAAGGTGAAGATCGCCTACGTGGGGGACGGCAACAACGTCGCCCGCTCCCTCGCCAAGCTCGCCGCCCGCTTAGGGCACCCGATGACGATCGTGGGGCCGGAGAACTTCGGTTTGGAGGCCATCGAGGGCGTCGAGCAGACGAGCGACCCGGAGGAGGGCCTGCGCGGCGCGCAGGTCGTCTACACCGATGTCTGGGTATCCATGGGGGACGAGCGGGAGCAGGAGCAGCGCCTGCGCGTCTTCGAGCCGTACCAGGTGGACTCCCGCCTGATGGAGCTCGCCGATCCCGGCGCCATCTTCCTCCACTGCCTCCCCGCCCGCCGCGGACTCGAGGTCACCGACGAAGTCATCGACGGCCCCCAGAGCCGCGTCATCGACCAAGCCGAAAACCGTCTGCACGCACAGCGGGCGCTCCTTCAGCGGATGATGTAGTTAGGGGGTGGTGGGTAGTGGGTGGTGAGTGGTCGTCCGGAACGGAGTCAAGGACACCGGACCTCCACCGAGTGCTTATGGCCATGCGCCGACCACCACGGGCAGGAACGACCACCCACCACCCACTACCCACCACCCCCTAACTACAAGCAGAAAGGCCCCGCGACGCGGGGCCGAGGGTCGGCCTATCACCCTTCGGCGAGGTCGAACTGCGTTTGGCCCTGGGCGACGGCCTTGGCGAGGAAGGCCATGTTTTGTCGCTCGATCTTCGTCAGCAGCGAGGAGCGGTAGCGCGGATTGGGCTTGTACCACGGCATGCTGGAGAAGTAGCTCCGCAGGAAGCGGTCCTTGAAGGGGCTGCCGTGGCGCGCGGGGATCTCGTGCATCAGCTTGCGCAGGTCCTCGACGTAGAGGCCGCGCAAGAGGTCGCGCTTGATCGGCGCGCGGGAAATGTCGTCGTGCAGCCGCTTCTCCACCTGAAGAATGGTCGCCACGTTGCGCGCGTCCATCGCGCTGAGCTTCGGCGCCTTCCCCCGCGGCAGGGGCTTGTACCACTCGAAGCCCTCGAAAAACTCCGCGAGCCAGGGCGTCCGGAAGCGGTGCCCCCGCAGCGCGTAAAACCAGTTGCGCGCGAGGCGCAGATCGTACAGCGACATCCCCTTGAGCTGCGACGCGGAGAGCGGCGCGCTCTCGAACGCCTCCATGTCGGACGGCTGGAGCTGCGATTGTCGGAGCTTCTTTTGCTGCCGGTCGAAGAGGGCGAGGTTCGCCCGCTCGAATTCATTGAGGCTCTTGGGGTCGTATTTCGCCGACGGCCGGTACCAGTAGCGCTCCTCGAAGTATTTCTGGAGCATCGGCTCGTTCGGGAAGCGTCGTCCGTGGATCGCCTGAATTTCCGCGCGCATGATGCGCAGCTCGGTCAGGCCGGTGAAGTCGGGATCCACCCGGTCGGCCGGAATCCTCTTCTTGCGCCAGAATCGCAGGTCGCCCGGCTGGACGTGGTCGTGATCCTCCGCCTCGGCTTCGCGAATGAGGTCCAGATTGGCCCGCTCGGTAGGCGTGAGGACGGCGTTCGTGAAGCGCCGGTTGGGGCGGTACCAGGATCGGGTCTCCAGGTAATCCTGGATGTCCCGGTCCTTGAAGATCCGGCCCCGCTTTCCGAACACGATTCCCCGAAGGAACGCGAGATCGTCCAGCATGAGGCCGTCGAGGTCCTTGCTCTGCAGCCGCGTCTTCTTGAAGTCGATCTTCTCTAGTCGCTCCAGATCGAAGCCTTGGGCGAAAGGGGCGCAAGCGAGCAGGGAGGCTAGGAGAAGGGGGAGCTTGGCAAAGGGTCTCATTGTAGATTCAGGCGTTAGTACGTGACATTATACGAACATCTTGTTCAACCACTACACGTCTTTTCAGCTATTTATGCGGCTTTCCCGCGACTCTCTATCCGCCGGCTCGGAGCTCGTCTTGGAATGGGGATAAAGGTGCGGGCCGGCGGCGTCCGGCTTAGGGCACAATAGGGCCGCTCGCGGGGGTCTCGCCGTCTGGGGTGGGGCCTTCTAGGTGGGGGAAGTCCGGTCAAATTCCGGCGCTGTGCCGCAGCGGTAGTGCAGGTTGAAGGTTGAAGGTTGCAGGTTGAAGATCGGGATAATCCCCAATCTAAAATCTGAAGTCTAAATTCTGAAATCGGCAGAGCCCGAATGCCCGCTCCGCGAGGGATATGCGGGAGCTGTCGCCTACGAGCATTAGGCGCGCAGGAGCGGGCGCCCTTTTTGCGGTCCGTCCTCTCCTCCGCAACACTGCCGACGACGGCCTCTCGCCTTGGCGCGCCCGAAGCGCGCGGGAGGACCGAAAATGAACGACGTCAAGAGGGGTTTCACCCTCATCGAGCTGTTAGTCGTGATCGCGATCATCGCGATCCTCGCCGCCATCCTGTTCCCCGTCTTCGCCCAGGCGAAGGAGGCCGCGAAGAAGACGGCCTGTCTCTCCAACCTCAAGCAGATCGGCCTCGCCTGGACGATGTACAACGGCGACCACGACGACACCATGATGCGCATCGCCATCCCCCAGGGCGCGGGCAAGACCGCCTACTGGTGGGGAAGCTGGGACGGCACGACCCTGCGGGCCTCGGAGGGCCTTTTGCATCCCTACACCAAGAGCGAGGGGATCCAGGCGGACCCCTCCTTCCGCAACGACTTGCGCAAGTCCCTCGGCCAGACCGGGTACGGCTACAACTACGGCTACCTGGCCCCCTCCCGATTTGGAGGGCCGCCGGACTACGCCGAGACGCCGGTTGCTGTCAACTACAGCGCGATCGGCGACGTCGCGGGGACCGCCGCCTTCGCCTGCACCGCCGGCATGGGCTACTCCTCGCCCCCGAAGATCGAGGCCAACGCCTACCTTGAGCCTCCGTCCAGCGAGTTCCCCACCTTCCACGGCCGTCACGGCGGTGTGGGCAACGTCCTGTGGTGCGACGGCCATGCCAAGTCCCGCCGCCCCGTCCTGCGCACGGGCACCTTCGGCTACGGCTACAACGCGAAGGACTTCAACCCCCAGAACTTGGGCGAACTCGACGGTGACGGCGACCTGAAGACGGACGACCTGCTGGATCTCTTCTAGGGTTGAAGGTTGAAGGTTGAAGGTTACAGGTTGAAAGCTGAAGGAGCTTCCTCCGGCTTGTAACCTTTAACCTTCAACCTCCCCGCCCGGCTTGCAACCTTTCACCTTCAACCTGTAACCTTCCCCCAGATGCAGCCACTACGCGTCGGGATCGTCGGGTGCGGGAATATCAGCGGGATCTACCTGAAGAACCTCCGCCGGTTCCGGAGCACGGACGTCGTCGCCGTCGCGGATCTCGATATCGGACGCGCTCAGGCCGCCGCCGACGAGTACGGCGTGCCGAGCGTTCTCTCCTCCGCCGCTCTGGTGGCGCATCCCGACGTCGAGCTGGTGCTGAACCTCACCATCCCCAAGGCTCACGCCTCCGTCGCCCTCGACGCGGTGCGGGCGGGCAAGCACGTCTACAACGAAAAGCCCCTCACCGTCGACCGCGGCGACGCCTCCATCCTGCTCCGCGAGGCGGCGCGCACCGGCGCGCTCGTCGGCGGCGCCCCCGACACCTTCCTCGGCGCGGGGCTCCAGGCTTGCCGCAAGGCGATCGACGATGGGCTCATTGGGGAGCCGGTGGCGGCGCAGGCGTTCATGATGGGCCGGGGCCATGAGAGCTGGCACCCCTCGCCGGAGTTCTACTACGAGCAGGGCGGCGGGCCGATGCTCGATATGGGCCCCTACTACGTCACCGCCCTGATCCACCTGCTGGGCGGCGTCCGCCGGGTCACCGGTTCCGCGCGGATCTCCTTTCCCACGCGCACCATTACGAGCCAGCCGAAGCACGGCAAGGTGGTCACCGTCGAGACCCCCACCCACATCGTAGGCATCATGGACTTCGCCTCCGGCGCCATCGCCGAGATCACGACGAGCTTCGACGTGATGCACGCCGCCCTGCCCCCCATCACGGTATTCGGCTCCGAGGGCACCTTGGCCGTGCCGGACCCTAACGGCTTCGGAGGCCCCGTCCAAGTGAGGCGGCGAGGCGACGCCGAGTGGTCGGAGATCCCCCTAGAGCACGGCTTCGCGGACAACAGCCGCGGCCTAGGCGTGCTCGACATGGCCTACGCGGTCCGCACGGGCACCCCCCACCGCGCCAGCGGCGAGCTCGCCTACCACGCCCTCGAAGTTATGCACGCCTTCACCGACGCCTCCGAAGCCGGGCGGCACATCGAGCTCCAGAGCGAAGTCGAGCGCCCCCCGGCGATGGCGTTGGATCTGTATGCGGACGAGGGGTAGGAGATAGCGGCTGAGTGGAGGCCGGAAGCCGGCTTAGAAGATGACGCTGGGACGCGTGGCGCCGTCGCCCTCGTGCCTCATGTCGAAAACCTGCTCCGTCTGGAGTGCTTCGCGGACGGAGTCCGTCACTGCGTTCAGAACCCGCTGCGATAAAAGTACGCTAGAGCAATCGCCGCCGAACGACCGGGTGTCGAGCGGCACCTCGATCTTGCAAAGAATCGCTCTCACTACCGCATCGGCCTCGGCCCGAAGTATAGCTGCTTGTTCGGCGTCCACACCTTCATGATACGCCCTCAGGGCACCGCCGCCAAAATGCCTACAGTGGGCACCAGGGCGTTCCGCCCGAAAGGAGAAGAGGGCGTCCTTCTGCCGTACACTTTGTTCTTGGGCAGGATGCCCAAGCTACACGAGCCCATGAATTATCCTCTCTCGACGTGACGTCCTGAAGGTCGGCGGAGCCGCTGCGCTCGCGCCGCTCGCCCAGACTGTCTCCGCCCTCGCTCCGCCGGAGGGAGGCTTCCACATTTGTGTACCTCACGGACACTCACGTCGCCCCCAACCGCAACATCGAAGAGAACCGGGCGATGCTCCACGAGATGCGCGACACGATCCGCCGAGTTCGCCATCAACGGGGCGACGTCACGGACTACGGGTGGCCGGGCGAATACGACAACTACGACGCCCTCCCTGCGCGAGGTGCCCTTCAAGGTCCACGAGGTCCCCGGCAACCACGACGTGCGCTGGTCGCCCCACGGCGTCAAGATCTTCCGCGAGCGGGTCGGCCCCACCTACGCCTCGTTCGACCACAAGGGTTGCCACTTCGTGCTGCTCGACAGCACGGCAGCCCTCTCCCACTGGGGCCACTACGAGAGCGAGACGCTCCGCTGGCTGGAGAGGACCTGAAGAAGGTCCGGGCGGAAGGCGCCGGTGTTCATCACGACGCACCACTGGGTCGGCCGCGACAAGGTCATGATCGACAACGAGCGGGCGCTGCTGAAGGTCATCGAGCCGTACAACGTCAAGATCCTCCTGAACGGCCACGGCCATAGCGACCTCCTCTGGGAGTGGGGCGGGATGGCGGCCACGATGAACAAGGGGCTGTACCGGGGCTACGAAAAGGTCGAGGTCGATCCCGCTGGGGGCGAGGTGAGGCTGTCGCGCCGCACGACGCAAAGGCCCGATCAGAGGCTGCTGACGACCATTCTCGGACGCGCCCAAGGAGAAGCGGCGGATTTGCGCGGTCGGCGAGGTCGCGCCGATGGTGGGCACGGCACTGCCCGTGTCCCGCCCGGCCCGGCGGAGGCGCGGTGGGACGGCGGAGCGTTCGCCCCGGTCGAGGCGGAGCCGTGCCGACAGTGGGCCTCGTTCCCGGGATCCACGTGCTCACCTTCGAAATCCGGAGGACGCCCGCCAGGAGACCTTCGAGATTCGGTCCGCGCGCCCGGTCCCCTGCGCCCGCGTTGGCGCCGAAGCTCACCGGCGGCGTGATGTCTGCCTGAAGCTCCAAGACGACGCGCTGTTCGTCTCCTGCATGGACGGTTCTGTCCACGCTCTGCGCCGCCGCGACGGCAAGCCCCTATGGCGGGCGAAGACGGGCGGCTACTGCCACTCCTCGCCGGTGCTCGCGGGCGCACGCTGATTGTCGGGAGCGCCGACACCCACGTCCACGCCCTCGACGCGCGCTCGGGGAAGACCCGCTGGAAGGTGAAGACCGGCGGCCCCGTCTAGCCTCGGCCGCCGTGGCGGGCGGCATCGTGTGCATCGCGTCCGGCGACGGGCGGATCTACGGACTCTCCTCGCGCGACGGGAAGGAGCGCTGCGCTTCGAGATGCCGAGGAGCAACACCCCCTTCGCCCAGAGCCATGCAGCACGAACACGGACGACGAGCGGTTCTACATCGCGTGGGACACACCTCTACGCCCTCGACGTCCGCACCGGAGCCCTCGTCTGGCGCAAGCCCTGCATGGAGCGGACCTTCGCCTTCTCCCCGGCCATCGGCGGCCCGGCGGTCGCGGACGGGCGCGTCTTCTGTCCCCGCGAACGGCAACGGCCTCTTCTGCTTCGACGGACGCACAGGCGAGCAGCTCTGGATGGTCCCCTCCCGGGCGACAAGTACGGCCACTCCTCGCCGAAAGTGCGCGACGGCAAGCTCTATGTGGGGTGCCTAGGCGATAAGGGCGAGGTCCGTTGCGTGTCGGTAGGCGGACAAAGAGTTTTTGGGCCAGCGCGACCGGCTCCGTCATCTACTGACTCCTCGCCCGCTCTCGGCGACGACTTCCTGGCGATCGGCTCTGCGGACTCGCTCCTCAACGTCCTTCTCCCTCGCCGACGGACGCATCGTCGCCCAGCACCGCATGCCCCCCGGCCACTTCCTCTCCACCCCCGCCGCCGGAGGCGGCGCGGGGTCTACGCGGCGACGTATTCGGATGAGGTGGTTGCTTTGGCGTTGGGCGTTAGGTGTTGGGCGTTGGGGCAGAGGGTTTTTCAGGTGTTCAGGTGTTAGGGTAAAGGGCAACGCCCAACGCCCAACGCCCAACGCCCAACGCCCAACGCCCAACGCCCAACGCCCAACGCCCGACGCCTAACGCCCAACGCCCAACGCCCAACGCGGTAGCCTCCCCCCATGCTAACTGTCGAGTGGAAAGGCGGCCTCGCGTTCGAGGCGGCGCCTCCGAGCGGGATTCGGTTCACGATGGACGCGACTCCCGAGGTGGGCGGGGAGGGGCGGGGGCCGACGCCCGTGGAGGCGCTGCTGGCCTCGGTGGCCGCATGCAGCGCGATGGACGTCATCTCGATCTTGCTCAAGAAGAAGCAGAACGTCACCTCCTACCACGTCCAGATCGAGGCGCAGCGCGCGCCGGAGGGGGACTGGCCCGCCCTTTTCTGTCCATGGTCATCCGCCACGTCGTTTCCGGCGAAGCGCTCGACCCCATCGCCCGTGGAGCGCGCCGTGGAAGCTCAGCGACACCAAGTACTGCACCGTGATCGCGACCCTCCGACAATGCCCGAGAGATTTCGTCGGAGTGGAGGATTGAGGGGAGGGCGTTGGGCGTTAGGCGTTGGGCGTTGGGCGTTGGGATCACTCTCCCTAACGCCCAACGCCTTCCGCAACGCCTTCTCTACCGCAACAACCCCAACCCGAAGATCCCGCCGAGCCGGTCGAGCACGAACGCGGTGTTGGCGAGGCTGCCGATGTGCCGATGTCGGGCGTGCCCGTCTCCGAGACGGAGAAGTCTCCCGGCTGGAGCACGACGTTCTGCGTCGCGCGTCGCCGTTCTTGACGTACCGCACGTAGTTGGCGTGGATGCGGTAGGACGTCGCCCGGCTGGCCGGCGCGCTCCCGAAAGATGTAAACGCGGCTGAACATCGACCGGCGCGGAATCTCCCTCGCCAGGGAGATGGCGTTCTGCAGCGTCATCGGCTCTCGATAGGGATGGGTTCGGGGGCCTGGACGGCACCCTGGATATCGATGCGGTTGCGCCGGCGCTCCTCGGGCACGCTCAGCTCGTCGCCGTCCTGGATCTCGAAGTTCTGCGATGTGTCCCCCTGGACGAGCATCGCGTAGAGGTCCACGGGGATGAGCTCCGAGGAGCCCGCACGTCGGAGCGTGGCCCGGCGCAGGTCCGCCCGGGTCATGTCGGCGCCTCCGCCGCGGTTCAGCAGGGAGAGCAGGGTGTCGCCCGGCCGGAGCTCGTAGACGTCGCCCCGAATCACCGCGCCCCCGACCGTCGCCCGCACGGCGCGGAAGCGGATGATCGTGACCGAAACGACCGGGTCCCGCAGGCGGAGCTTTTCGATGTATTTGTTCCGAAGCTCCTCTTCCAGCTCGCTCGTCGTCTTCCCCGCCGCGCGTACGATCCCCGTGAAAGGAGCGGTGATATTTCCGTCGCGCCCGACCACCACGTCGGCGGCGGTCTGCGGCATGTTGAACACCTGCACGCGAAGGATGTCCTCCGGCTGGATCCGGTAGGTGGCCGTAAGCGGAACCGTAGTTTGGGGGCCGCCGAAGCCGGCCTGCCCGGACGCAGCGACAGACGCGACCAAAAGCCCGAGCGCGACTACGAATCTTAGCTTCATGCCTTTCCTCAACCTGCCCTTCCCGCCGGACGTTCCGCCGTCTTCGCTAAAGTCTTGCGACTCGGCAAAAGGAGTCTACCCAGACTCCCCGCGGCGCCTTCCCTCGATCACGAGCGTGATCTCGCCCTTGTGCGGAACCTCGCTCTCTAGGGGAATCTTCGGCAGGCGAGAGCGGTAAACCTGAGCGAAAGCCTTCGTCATCTCGCGACACACCGCATATCGCCGGGGTCCCAGCGCCTCCGCCGCGACCTCCAGCAACGGACCCACCCGGTGGGGCGACTCGAACAGCACCAGGGTCAGGGGCGACTCGGCGAACGGGGCGAGCTCGCCTCGGATCGCGCGCGCCTTGCGCCCGAGAAACCCCAGGAAGGCGAACCGCTGCGCGAAGAACCCGCTGATGGTGAGCGCCGTGATCACCGCGCTCGGCCCCGGTACCGCGTCCACCGCCAGCCCCGCGTCGTGGCAGGCGTCGCAGAGCAGGGCCCCCGGATCGCTGATCGCGGGCGCGCCGCCGTCGGTGAGCAACGCGACCTGCGCCCCGCCCCGGATCTCCTCCAGGTACCGCTCGACCTGCACGGGCGACGAGTGGTCGTTCAGCACCCGCATCGGCTTCTTCAGACCGAGGTGGGAGGCGAGCTTGCCGCTCACGCGGGTGTCCTCGACGATCCACATGGCCGCCGACGCGAGCGCTTCGACGGCGCGGGGCGAGAGATCGCCGAGGTTGCCGATGGGGGTGGCAACGAGGGTCAGGCTTCCCCGGTCGTCGCTGCCGCCCCCTTCTGGGCGGGTCATTGCCCCTTAGGCTGTCCCGGCGTGACGTCGCGCACGCGTGGCTTGGCCCCCTTGGGCCCGCTGCCGGGAGTGACGGGAGCGCCTTGCGGCGCCTTCTTCGCCTCCGCCTCGGCCTGCTTGCGCGCGGCCTCTTCCTGCGCCCGCGTCTCGGCCTCCATCTTGTCGGCCGCAAGCTTGTCCTCCCGCCAGCGCCGCATCTCCTTCTCCACCTGCGCCACCTGCTCAGGCGTGACCAGCTTCGCCGCCTGCAGCGCGCTCAGGCGCTTGCCGATCCCCTCGAAGGCGGTCTGCCCGCTGTTCGTGGTGTCCATGTTCGCGCTCGCCGCCTGGAGGAGGTTGTCAAAGGCCTTCTGGCCGTTTTTCTCCGCCTCGTACAGCCCCGCGAGGTCGAGCCGCAGCGCGGGGCTCTCGGTGGTCTCCAGGATGGCTTCCAGCGCTTTGATCCGGTCGGGACGGAGCTTGGCCTTGTCGGCGCCGGGCGCGTTGTAGAGGGCGTTGGTCGCCCCATACAGCGCGAGCGCCGCATACTTCTGCCCGTACGGCTCGGCTTTGGTCAGCGCCTCGCTCGCCTGAGCGACCAAGGTGCGAAGGCGGTCGTTGAGCGCCTTGGGGTCGCGGGAGATCGTCCGGTCCGACATCGTCTGGTTGTAGGCGTACAGCGCGCCGACCCCCTGGTTCTGCCACGTCACGTTCCCGGGCGTCTCGCGCAGCTTGCGGAGCGCCTCCCCGATCTGCGCCTGGGCCACCGCGTCGACGTACTCCTCCGTGTAGTGGGCCTTGCGCTTTTCGAAGTCCTTGGGTAGGTCGCTCTTGACGCTGATGAGCTTGTAAATGACGTGCCCTTCGGGCGTCTTGACGGGCTCGCTCACGCCGCCGGGCTTCAGGTTCATCAACGGGCGCATGTCGGGGTTCGTGAGCACATCGCGCATGGAGACCGTGCTCGTTTGCTCGCTCACCCGCTTCTTCTCCGGCGGCGTCTCGTCCGAGTAGCGGTTCATCGCGGCCTCAAAGGCCAGCCCGCCGCGAATCTCGCGCAGCACCTTCTGCGCGCGCGCCTCCGGCTGCTCGCCCGCCGCCCCGGACGCGCGCAGCACGATGCGCTTCACGGTCCAGGTGTCGTAGCTTTTGCGGACGTCCGCCTCGGTGGGCTTGATCCGTGCCTTGTAGGTGGCGACAAGCAGGGGTCCCGCAAACTGCGCCTCGAGCGCGGAGCGCTGACCGGGCGCGGCGAGGAGCTTGTCCAACTCTTGGAGCCGCTGGGTCCGCATCTGCGCGAGCGGCTGCCCCGTCATCTGCTCGAACTGCTTGATCTCCTCCGGGGTGCCCCGCGCGAGGCGGTCCAGCTCCCTCGTCATCAGGCCGCGGATCTCCTCGTCCGTAAACTTCACCCCGGCTTGGCGCGCGAGCGCGGCGATGTTCGCCTGGTCCACGACCTTGCTCAGTGCCTGCGCCGTCATGATCGTCTGCAGGTCCGGACCGAGCTCGCCGCCCATTTGGAACTGCGCCATGGTCTGCGCCTCCGCGGCCTCCAGGGCTCCGGGGCTTAGGGGGACGCCGCTCGCCGTACCCAAGACGGTCGCCGCATCCTCGCCCTCGGAGCCCATGCCCCCGGTCAGGGCGTTGCTCTGCCCGCAGGTGTAAAACATGCTGCCGACGAAGATCGCGGCGATGCCCACGGCGATAACCGGGAGGCAACCCTTCATCCTATCTTGAAAAGCGCTAATAGACACGGTGTTAAGAACCTACGGGTAAGGTAAGCGTCCCAGTATGGCACGGGGTTCCCCGACAGGGGCTTTGGGCGGGGCTTGACGGGTAGACATAAGTTGGTGTACACTCCGTGTACTCCCGAGCCTTACCAAGCTCGGGGCGGTTCGCCCAAACCCCATGGCACGAGGACTCACGAAGCGCCAGGAGATGATCCTGCAGTATGTTCTGGACTACGTCCAACGCGAGGGCTACCCGCCTTCGATCCGCGAGATCGGCCGCGACTTCCAGATCGGCTCGCTCCGCGGCGTGACCGTCCACTTGGACGCTCTTGAGCGCAAGGGGTACATCTCCCGTTCGAATACTCCGCGCTCGATCAAGGTCATCCACCCGAGCTACATGGCGTCCAACCGCGTGACGATGCTCCCCCTCCTGGGGTCCATCGCCGCCGGCGCGCCGATCCAGGCGCAGGAGCACGTGGAGGACCTCATCCCGGTCCCGTGCGACATGGTGCGCGGCGTCGAGCATCCGTTCCTGCTCCGCATCAAGGGCGACTCGATGTCGGGCGAGGGGATCATGCCCCGCGACCTCGTGGTGGTCAAGCCCCAGGACACCGCGAACCACGGTGACCTCGTGGCCGTGCTGCTGGGCGACGACGCGACCGTCAAGCGCATCAACTTCGACCCGCGCGGCGTGAAGCTCATGCCGAGTAACCCCGCCTACAAGCCCATCGAAGTCGAGCAGGAAGACGCCCGCATCATCGGCAAGGTAGTGGGCCTCATCCGCGACTACGAAGGCATGGCGTTCTAGACTCGATTCGAAGCAGTGCGTCGTATACTTTAGGTGTGACGCCGACGACGTTGACCGCCGTAGTGGATGAAGACGGGTCTATTCGGCTGCCTCTACCCGACGCCAGTCCGGGGGAGGTCGTGCGCGTAACCATTGAGCCTCTGCCTAATGTGGCGGACCGCCCTAGCCTCGTCGGTTCCGGCAAGGGCACCGTCCTCTACATGGCGGATGATTTCGATGCGCCCCTTGAAGACTTCAAGGACTATATAAATGCGCGGATCCTGCTGGATACCCATACTGTACTGTAGGCGATCGAGACGCGTTCGGTTAAGCTCATCGGCCCGCCAAATTCTCGAAGATAGGCAAAAGACGGGCTTGCTGAGCACAGCTTCAGTTTGGGAGGTGCAGCTAAGCTGAGCCTGGCAAGCTGGAGCTAGATCGGCCCCTCCGCCGATACGTTGATGAGGATATTGAGCAAGCGCATCGAACTCCTGTCCATCACTCTCGATCACTTGGATCGAGTCGCGACACTTTTCCTCCACCACCGTGACCCCTTCGACCGTCTCCTGTCGCGCAGGCGCTGGTGGAAGGCTTACTACGATTCTCAGCGCCGACCAAAGGCTCGATTCCTACGGCGTTCAAAGTTGAGCAGGATCGCGCACACCCGAACGCGCGGTCACTCATCTTATAATTCCTCTATGCGCCGAAGTAGGGCCCGGCAGCGGCCTTGGCCGGAGTCCTTGCCGTCACTATAGGTTTATGGCCGGGTGCGCCATCCCCGAACCGCCTGAATGGGTGCCCATCATTCGGGGCTGACGTCCGTTACGGCGGAGCCGGAATCAGTATGCTCTTGCATCGGCCTGGTCAACGGGAAGTCGTGGACGTTCCACGTTCCCTTATCCTCTTGAAGGCAAGGCAGCGCCTTAATCAATCTTCCCATCGGGAACAGCCTGGCGATGGCAGGCGGTCGCGCGCGTCGTGGCACGAAAACGCCTGGCGGGAGCTGAATTATCCAAGCCCGTCGGGCCACCAGGTCGTTGAAGTCATCCTAAGCCCAGGCTAAAATCAGGGCTGTCGGAGATGTCGCTGACGGAGGCCCGGGCCCAAGGATGGACGACCGTCACCTTGAACGTTCCGGCTCGTGACCCGAACCTCTTTGAGAGACTCAGATGGTTTGCTGGCTTCGACAGTTAGGCCTTGAGTCAGGCCCTTCGCGCGCACGTATGGAGCGAAGTAGGTATCGCCATGCAAGACCGTAGAGTTCCTTCTTCTCCCTGCCGAGGCTCGTCCCCGAGAACAGAAAAGATTCGGGAGCGCTTCAGACGTCGGCGGTTCTTAACGGGGCGATGCTCGGGGTTTTGCGATCTTCAGTGCGTGGGTATGGATGCAGGTGGCAGGCCCCGACCGACCGCTCGCAACGGCGCGCTGAGGAATTTAGGCTTGCGGGGCGCAAACCTCGCATTCCGTCGTCTGGGCGTGTTTGGCAGCGCTCTTTATCGCCCTCGCGGTCGGCGCCATCTGGCCTGGGTGGCTGGCCACGCGCGCGCTCAGCAGGGCAGCCACGCCGAAGGAAAGCGCCTTGCCTGGATCTCGCGTGCGATCGCTGTTGCCGGTTTCATGGTAATGCTCGGACTTACCTACGCCACCGGTTGGGCGTTGCCTCTCCGGAAGCCTCACCCTGATCTTGTACGCGGCGTACGATCTCTATCTGTGCGAACGGTACGTGAAGAACGCTGCGCGACTAGGTTCAGACTAAGCTCGGCGTATGCACCCAAACCGTGCCTTCCGGACCGTCGCGCAGCTCGATCCCCGGCGTCCAGCTCTTCCGGATCGCGTCGGCCGGCAAAGTCCTTCGCCTTCCGCGCGCGCGTTGCGCTCGTCGATCATGGTCTGGATGCGCGCCTCGTCCACCTCGCTCGGGCGGCGCGTGAGGTCGGGCGCAGTGGTCGAGGGCGTAGTCGTGGCGCACGATCCCCAGGAGCGCGTTGATCCGGTCCAGGAACCGAGGCTCCGCTCTCGGCAGGCCTTGAGGATCCTCGCCTTCGCGCAGGATCAGCCGGGTGCCCTCCAGCGCCTTGGCGGCGAGCGCCCGGCCGCCATTCAGGTCGTTCGCCCATCGCCTCCAGCGCCTCGTCGTAGAGCCCGTCGAAGCTCGCCCAGTGCGTCCGGACCGTCTCGGAGGCCGAGGCCACGACGGCGTCGCGCTGGCGGAACTGTCTCCGCGTTCCCCTCCGCGTCGCGAAGGGCCTGGTCGGTGAAGTTGAACGGCCGGCCGTAGACGCCTGAGATCAGCGCGTAGCGCGGATGGCGAGGGGATCCGCGCCACGCTCAAGAGGTGGTCGCGCACGGTGTAGCTACCTGCAGCTCTGGACATCTTCTTCCGTTCACCCTGGAAGGAACCGCGTGTGCATCAGTGCGTGGAGAGCGGCTCCTTCGTGGGCTCTCGCTCTAGGCGATCTCGCACTCGTGGTGCGGGAAGATCAAGGTCCTCGCCGCCTGCGTGCAGGTCGATCGTGTCGCCCAGGTACTCGCGGCCATCACGGAGCACCCAGTATACCAGCCGGGGTAGCCCCTAAGCCGTAGGGCGAGTACCACTGCATGGTGCTTCTCGTCCTTTTCCAGAGCGCGAAGTCCGCCTGCTCCCGCTTGTTGTCGTCCACCACGAGCGCGTCGCACGGCCCGGCGGAGGTTGTCCTGCGTGTTGCCGCTCAGCTTGCTGGTACTCGGGGAAGCTGGAGACGTCGAAGTACACGCCGGTCGGCGTCTCGTAGGCGTTCCCCTGCGCGACGAGCTGCTCGATGGCCCGGATCTGCCCGGTCATGTGCTGGGTCGCCTTGGGGCGCACCAGCGGCTCGCGCAGGTTCAGCCGGCGCCAGTTCGATGAAGGCGTCCGCGTAATGCCTGCCAGCTCCCAGACGTTGTGGAACTGCTCCCCTCCTTGCTCCGAAGGGCGCGCTCCATCTTGTCCTCGCCGCTCGCGTCCGCCACGTCGTCCTGCGTAAGGTGCCCGACGTCGGTGATGTTGCTCACGTAGCTCACGCGCATCCCCAGGGCCTCCGCCGTTCGCACGACGAGGTCGGCGGAGAGAAAGGTCCGGAAGCCAAGGGACGTGGGCGTACAGTAGACCGTCGGGCCGCACGAGTAAAACCGCAGGTGCCCAGGGCTCTCGTCGCCACGGGCTTCACCTGCCGAGTCAGCGTATCGTACAGCCGCAGGGCCTTTGGGATCATTTCGGGAGTTTACCGGCGGCTTGTGTCGTACCCATAAGAGTGATGCTCAAACTGACGAAGGTGACCCTGGCCCTGTTGGCCGTGGCCGTGGCCGTGACGGCTGGCGCACGCCGCCGAGGTGAAGTGGCACAAGAATTTTGCCGCCGCCCAGAAGCTCGCGAAGAAGACCAACCGCGTGATGGTGGACTTCTACACGTCGTGGTGCGGCCCATGCAAGATGCTCGACCGCCAGACTTGGCCCGCGCCGGGCGTGTCCTCGCTGCTGAAGGGCGCCGTCCCGGTTAAGCTCGACGCCGAAGCCGGACCCAACGTCGGCATCGCCAACCGGTACAAGGTCCAGGCCTACCCGACGATCCTGTTCATCAATCCCCAGGGCAAGGTCATCGGCACCGTCGTCGGCTTCAAGGGACGCCAAGGCGATGGAGAAGGAGATCAAGAAGTACGTTAAGCCGGCGAAGCGGTAGGGGGAGAGGGGTGGTCTTGGGTTCCAGATGTGCGGAACCTAATCCCAACACCCGACAACCCACCAGGAGAACAATAATGCAGAGACTCAGACTCTTCGTCGCCTGCCTCGCCCTCGTTGCTGTGGGGTTCGCCCATGCGGCAGGGGCGAAGTGGCAGAAGGACTTCGCCAAAGCTCAGAAGCTCGCGCAGAAGACCAACCGCGTGATGGTGGTGGACTTCGGCGCCGAGTGGTGACCGTCGTGCAAGCGGCTGGAACGCGAAACGTGGCCCAACGCCCGTGCGGTCCAGCTTCTGGGGCAGGTCGTCCCAGTCCATCTCGATGTCGACGTCCCGGCGAACGCAAAGGTCGCCAAGAAGTACAAGGTCCAGTTCTTGCCGACCGTCCTGTTCCTCGCGCCGAGCGGCAAGGTCCTCGGGAAGTTCGTCGGATTCAAGGACACCAAGCAGTTCGAGGCCGAATTCAGGAAGTACGTGAAGCCGAAGAAGAAGGCAACGAGACGGTGTGGTCTGTGCGCAGACCGTACCCGTCATTCGCAAACCTTTGGAGTGCGGTTACCCCGGCGCCGCTGTCCGTAAGGCGGCCTGACGCCGTCTTTCTCCTACAGCTTACGGACTCTTCGCGCGCCAGGTCGCTATCCAAAGCGGCGCCAGGTCGCCGCACTCCAAGGGTTTCGGAACGAGCTGTGGCAGTGTCTGACGAACCCATTTCGACAACAAGAGCCTAGGCGTCCTCTTTTGGACAGGAAGAGCGGTACCCCAAGCCCTTGGACGATCTTTAAGGCCTTCGCTTGACCTTGCCCACAACGGTCACGTTACCGTCCGTTTCGAGCCAAGGTTCCTGCGTGCGGATGAAGAGGTAGTTATCCCCTCGCCCATTGTCGAGGGTGGCCTCAAAGTTGTGCGCCTTATAGCGCCAACTCATGCGATGGCGACCTATCGGCAGATAAAGGTAGCCGAGGCCCACAGCGGACGTGCCTTTGCCCGATCCGGATGTCTTGGGCGCCCTCGGAATCGACACTATGGTTTCCACGCCTCCGGCGCACCCTGCTAGGCACAGGAGCAGCGAGAGCCCGAAAGTTTTGATGGGAGGACGTCGTTTCTGCCCGTGGCCGACTTATACCGGGCAAGGCAGCCGTAGCCGCCCTCTCTTCCTCGACCTAGTCCACCCGGCTCCAGCTCCGTACTGCGTCTCGAACGTTTCACCGCCGACCAGGATCGTGCCCTCGAAGCCCACAAGGCGGTCGTTCGCCTCGAAGTCGAAGAAGCCGCGGTCCGAAGCCTTACGCCATCGCCCTCGAAAGTGATGTCGTAGTCGCCGTCATCGTCTACCTCGCCCCGGATGGTCGCCTCGCCGTCCGAGTCTCTGGCGGTCCCGAAGATGGAGCCGTCTTCATCGATAACGAGCACAACTTTCGCCGCGTTCGTTGCTGTCGTCGTTCAGCACCTCGGCGGTGCCGACGTAACGGCCGGCGAACGGGCTGTCGAAGGCATCGTCGCCGCCGCCAGCCGGAAGGCAACGAGCAGGAATGCGAGGGGAAGGAGCTTCGAGCATGTCACCCAGATTATAGTGCCAGTTTCGCCTGGCTAGAACGCGAGATTCCGAAGATCGGTCCGGTCAACGCCCGACCGCCGCCCTCACCTCCGCCAATCGCCGAGCAAGGCGCGCTCTTCGCGCCCCGTCCAGCGCCCGCGCCTCCTCCAGGGAAATCGTCGCAACCGCACTTTTCCCTTTCCGGGCACCCACTGCCCCACATGGTCCAAATCCGCGGTCGCCACCACGGCTTTTTGCAGCTGCCAATGGTCGGCCGTCCGGTCCGAGAACGATCGGCACCCCGGACGGCGTCACCCGCACGGTGCCGGGGCAGGCGGGCTCGCTAGGGAGCCGCGTGGGCGTGAGCGAACTCCCCCCCTCCAGCCGCAGCCCCGCCCGGTCGCTCGCCCGGCTCCGGCCTACGGCGAACTCCGTATCCTCAAATCGCTCCAGATCGAAAAGTCCCGCCTGAGGCCCCGCCACCACCCGGAATAGTCCTCGCTGGGAGCGACGAAGCCCCCTCCGAAGCCGTGTGGCACGGGCATCCTGCCCGTGAACCGCTGGCTCAGGTGAGACGGGCGCAGCTCCCTCCCGGCACCGGAGACGATGAGGCTACGCCGCCCGCCAGGGCCAGATAAACCCGCGCCCCACGCGTGGGAAAGCCGATCCCGACGGCCGCCCCGGGTCGCAAAGTAAAGGAACCGCCGACCTCCTCGCCTCCGCCCACGCTCAGCACGGCCTCCGCGCCGACCACGGCCACGGCGATCTCCGTGCGCGCGCGAAAACCGCAGGCGGCCGCGAGGGCGAGTTCGACGCCCGGCGCGTCCGGCGCATTGCCCAGCAGCGCGTTCGCCAGCGCGAGGGATTCCCGATCGAACGCGCCGCCCGGCGGCACGCCGTACCTCCTCAGGCCTGTGGTCGGCGCGCCCTGCACCGTCGCGACGCCGTGCAGCGAGACGATCTCCAGGCTCACGCCCCGACCTCGTAGCCCGCGTCCCGCAGCGTCTTGCGCACGAGATCCGCGAAGGCGACGCACCCGGGAGTGTCGCCGTGCAGACAGATCGAGTCCACCTCGCCCGCCAAGCGTAGGACCTGCGTGCGGATCAGGGCGGGATCCTCCAGAACCGCGCGGTTCGGACCGGGGACGAGCGTGCCGTCGAAACGGTACGCGCGGTCGGCGAACCCCTCTCGCAGCAGGGGCTGCTTCGCGCGCTCGGCGACGGTGTGGTGGGCGGTGGCCCCGAGGCCCATCAGGGGGAGGCGGTAGACGCGCAGGAGCATGACGAGCGACTGCACCCCGGCAGAGCGGCCAGGTAGACCCCGCCCGCGCCGTAGCTCACCTTCCCTCCTCCTGGTCCCAGCCGCCCGGCAACACGACCGCCGTGTCGTTGTAGAACGCTCCGTGCGGCTTGAGGTAGGAGGGGCGCGCGAGGCCCACGAACCGCTTGACCTGATGGAAGACGCTCCCCAGGAACTCGTGGTGCTCCTCGACGCGCATCGAGCGGCGTCCCATCGTGGCCCGGTCGGGATAGCCGGGATGGACGCCGACGCGCACGTTACGGCTCCGGCAGAGCTCGACCGTATCCATCGTCAGCGCCTCCGACCCCGCGTGCCCCCCCGCACAGACGTTCGCGGAGGTCGCGAGATCGAGCAGGTCGCGGTCGAACGCAAACCCTTCCCCCACGTCCACGTTGAGGTCGATCCGCCGGCTCACAGCCGTTCCCCCCGCCTGGCCCGAAACTCGTCCGCGTGGATGGGCGCGAACCGCACGAGGTCGCCCGAGCGAATAGGGAAATATCCCTTCTCGACGTCCACGAGCGTCAGCGGCGTGCGCCCGAGGATGGCCCACCCGCCCGGCCGCTCCAGGGGATAGACCCCGGTCTGCCGCCCGGTTACCGCCACCGATCCCGCCTCCACCCGAATGCGGGGCTCCGACCGCCGGGGCACCCCCGCGATCCGCTCGGGCAGCGTGCCCAGGTAGGGAAAGCCGGGGCAGAAGCCGACCGCGAAGCAGCGGTACTCTCTTCCGGTGTGGAGCCGCACCAACTCCTCCGGCCGCAGCCCCAGATGCTCCGCCGCTCCTTCCAGGTCCTGACCCATCTCGTAACACACGGGGATCTCGTGTCGCCGCGCCGTCCCCGCGTCTTGCACCGGCGGCAACTCCAACGCCGCCGCGTCGAAGAGATGAGGGTCTACATAGAGCCCGACCGTTTCGTAGCTCGCCACCGCCTCCCGCAGCCCCCGCGGTGGCATGGCGTTCAGCGCGTCCGCCACCGCGTGGGCGGGCATGGCGAGGTCGCGGAGAATGTACGCCGCATCTCCCAAGGGCTCTAGGAGCATGGTGTTAGTATAGAAATGCTTTGAGCACGACATCTGCCGACGCGCCCGCGTGTATTCGCACAACTCATATGAGTTTCGACAACGGGGGGCTCACGTTGCTTCCCATCTAAAGCTTTTCCCATGAGAAAGCAGACCCTCGAGAAAGTGCTGATCTTCGGCATCTGGAGCGTGTTCTTCACAGGACTCGGCTGGATGGCGTTAGAGGTATTGCGGGACGGATCCGAATCGGAGGGATCGTGGGGAGGGCGGCCGCCCGGTGGCCCCATGCCGTTCGACAGCCTTGTTTGGAAGGAAGATCGGGAATTGCCTCGGAGGAGGCGGCTCCGGATGGAGAAGGACCTCGTTCGCAACCACTTGCGGAAGGGAATGACGCGAAAAGAGGTCGTCAAAATGCTGGGCAAGCCCGATGCTGAAGTCAGTCGGGCACCCTTACGGTTCCTCATGTACCGGGCCGGGGCTATAGGCGAGCCGATAATCCGTGAGCTCCGCTACGTCTCCGTCGGCCTCGACTCTCGTGGCCGCGTTCGGAAGATCCATCCTGCCCCTTGAGCTTGATAGCAGCATCATGCCGGTAAAGAGAAGTGAGGCGCACGATCCCAAGCCGGAGTCGGTGGAAGGAGACGCAGTAGGGGCCAAAAATGGCGCAAGATGCAGGACGTGACGATCCCTGTCCAGATCGAGGAGGGCGCGACCCTTCCCTCCTACCAGACTCCCGGCTCGGCGGGGATGGACCTTTGCTGCAGCGAGGAGGTGGCCCTCGAGCCGCTGGAGCGCAAGCTGGTCCCGACGGGCGTTCGGCTCGCGATTCCCTCCGGATACGAGGCGCAGGTGCGGCCGCGATCCGGGCTCGCGCTGCGGCACGGAGTCTCAATGGTGAACTCGCCCGGAACGATCGACTCGGATTATCGGGGGGAGATTAAGGTGTTATTGATAAATCTCGGTCGTGAGGCTGTAAGATTCGGCAAAGGGGAGCGGGTTGCGCAGCTTGTGGTGTGCCCGGTAGTGAAGGCGGAGCTCAAGGTGGTGGAGGAGTTAGATGGAACGGAACGCGGCGAAGGGGGGTTCGGTAGCACGGGGCGCTGACAAGATCTGCGAGCGTTGCTTCGCGAGCGTGCCCGCAGGCGAGGCGATCTGCCCGGACTGCGGCGCGCCGATCGCGGGGGGCGACGTGCTCCAAGGGGCGGACGGGGCTCTGCACACCGAGCTTGCCCGCGCGAACGTGCTGCGCATGCGCGGCGACTCCAAAGGCGCCGAGGAGGCATGTCTCGCCACTCTGCGGCGCTACCCCAACAACGCCGCCGCCACACCCTGCTCGGCGACGTCTACGCCGAGCGCTGCGACCTGGAGCAGGCGGCGCAGTGGTACGAGCTCGCGCTCGACCTCGACCCCGAGTCGCGCGTGGACCGGCAGAGGCTCGACGAAGTGCGCGAGCGGATGAAGGCCAAGCAAACGGCCAGCACCGCCGAGCAGATCGGCATGCCTCGCCAGAAGGGCAACCTCGTTCCGTTGATGTCCGGAATGGGCGTCATTCTCTCGCGGCGGGAGGCGTGACCGGCTTCGCCCTCGGCATGAACAGTTCGGCGCCTCCTAAGGCCTCACTCTCACCCGCACGCACTGCAGGCGCCGGCGGCGGTCGAGCCGTCCGACGCCCCCTTGGCCCTCCCCAAGGGGGCGGAGACCCCGGCTCCCGCCGCCACCGGAATGGCCCAGGAGGACCAGGCCTTGCTGACCCTACTGTCCTCTACCGCCGCCGGAAACCGCGTGATGGGGCGGCACAGGACCCGCGTGCGCGGACCATGACCATGACGTTCCGGCTCACCGGCAATGAAGACCCGCGCCGGATCGGGGCGACGCTCGCCAAGGCGGTGCTGGATGGAATGCCCGACGCGGCGTCCGTGACCGTGCGCGGCGTACGCGACGGCAAGCTCGCCTACATGGCGGACGTCGCCCGCGCCCTCTACGCGGAGACCCAGACTGCCACCTGGCAGTCTGAGCACGCGCAAACGCCCGACGCGTGGATCGACCACATCCTGCAGAACGAGTGGCCCGGTCCGGCCAGACCGACCACGGCGTCCCCCAACCCAGCCCCCTACGCCTCCCGCGACATCGAAGGGCCCGGCGTCCACCAGCCCCGCACCCGGCAACCCGTCGTCCGCCGGCCCGGCACCTTCCGGCACGACGGGCGGGTAGCCGCCGGCCCGGGGACCATAGGAGCCGATTCGGCTATCATCCGCCCCATGCGCCTCAGCGTCCAGCTTTACACCCTCCGCGAGCCCTGGCCCACGACCTCCAGGGAACCCTGGAGCGGGTTCGTGAGATCGGCTTGGAGTACGTGGAGCTCGCGGGGGGGCTGGGCCTCACCGCCGCGGAGTGGCGCACGACGCTCAGTAATCTCGGGCTCCGGGCGAGCGGCGCGCACGTCCCCCTCGACGCGCTGGAGGCGGACGTCGACGCGGCGGCGGACGAGGCGCACGCGCTCGGCATCCGCTACGTGATCGTCCCTTGGGTCGGCGAGCCCGCTACGCGGACGGCAGGGCGCCTTCGCCCGGACGCTGGAGCCCCTCGGACGGCGGCTGAAGGAGAAGGGCCTCCAGCTCGTCTATCACAATCACGCCTTCGAGTTCGCCGACGCAGAACGGGCAGCCGGGGCTCGACCTCTTCTACCAGACCGCGGACCCTGAGCTGGTGCAGGCGCAGCTCGACCTCGCGTGGATCGCCATCGGCGGCGCGAACCCGGCGGCCTACGTGCGTAAGATGCGGGGCCGCGTGCCGCTCGTCCATCTGAAGGACTACGACCCCGACGCGAGCCCTCGAGTGGGTGCCCGGCGGGCAGGGCAAGGTGGACTGGACGACGTGTCTCCTCGCCTGCGACGAGGTGGGCGTGGATTTCGGCGCCATCGAGCTCGACGAGTCCCCCGGCGCCCCCCTCGCCGCCGTCCGCGCACGCTACCGCTAGTTCGCCGACCGCGGACTGTGGTTGTGGGTGGTGGGTGGTTGATGGTTGGTGTTTGATCGTAAACAACTACGTGTATTCGGATGGATCCGTCCTCCTGCCCCTGCCCTCACGACCAACGATCAACGATCAACGATCAACGATCAACGATCAACGGCCCACCACCCAAAGGGAACCGCCGCCGCTTCGTGGGACTCCAATTGCTTGCTATGTATCACAGGTCAGGCGGCGGGGGGCTTACGAAAGGTCGGCTGATCATCGCGGCGATCATCGCCATGGTGTCGTTCTTCACTTACTACCGAACGACGCAGATGAATCCGGTGACCGGGGAGAAGCAGCGCGTGGGCGACATCAGCCCGGACCAGGAGATCGCGCTCGGCCTCCAAGCCGCACCGGAGATGGCGCAGCAGTTCGGGGGGCTCGATCCGGATCCGAGAGTGCAATCGACGGTGAAGGAGGTCGGAGAGGAAATCGTCCAGAACTCGGACGCCGGCAAGTCGCCCTACCGGTTCGATTTCCACGCGCTCGGCGACCGCAAGACCGTCAACGCGTTCGCCTTGCCGGGCGGACAGATCTTCATCACGCGGGCGCTCCTCGCGCAGCTGAAGACCAGGGGCCAGCTCGCCGGTGTGCTGGGGCATGAGATCGCCCACGTAGTCGGGCGGCACGGCGCGGAGCACTTGGCGAAGCAGAAGCTCACGCAGGGGCTCGTGATAGCGGGCGGCGTCGCCGCCACCGACCCGGGCGACCCGCGCTCCTACCGCAACCCCGCGCTCATCGCGGCGATCGGCCAGCTCATGAACTTGAAGTACGGACGCGACGACGAGCTGGAGTCGGACCGGCTAGGGGTGCGGTTCATGGCGCAGTCGGGCTACGACCCGCGCTCGATGATCGGCGTCATGGAGATCCTGGCCAAGGCGGGCGGAAGGGGCGGCCCCGAGTTCTTCCAGAGCCACCCCAACCCAAAGAACCGCATCGGCAAGATCAAAGAGGCGATCCAGGAAGCCTTTCCGAACGGAATGCCGTCGGGGCTGCGCGAGTAAGAGGGCGTTCAGGAGACAGGAGACAGGGATGGGCTTGTACCACATCTCACATCTCACATCTCACATCTCACATCTCACATCTCACATCTCACCCCTCTAACCTCTAAAGCGGCCGCGCCGGCTCGGCTTGGCGTAGCGCCTTGAGGCTCCGACGGGGGGTCGTGAACGAGGTGCCCGCGATCTCGGCGTAGAGGTCGTACGGCTCGGCGCCCGTCACCTTCGCCCTCACGATGCTCCCGAGCTCGGCCTCGCCGCGCGCGAACACCAGGCCGTCGATCTCCGGCGCGTCGCGGTGAGAGCGGCCGATAAGGGTGCCCTCGCGCGAGTCCTCGACGAGCATGTCCAGCTCACGCCCCACCCACGACTCGTTGACCTCGCGCGAGATCCCCTGCTGGAGGCGCATCAGCCGGTCGAACCGCTCGCGCTTGAGGCGGAAGGGGACCTGCCCCTCCATGTCGTGGCTCGGCGTTCCCGGCTCGCGGGAGAACATGAACGCGCCGACACGGTCGAGCCGGGCATCGCGTGTGAAGTCGAGTAGGTACTGGAACTCCTCTTCCGTCTCACCCGGGAAACCTACGATGAACGTCGTACGGATCGCGACCCCCGGCAGTGCCGCCCGCACCTTCTCGATCAGGCGTAGGTACCGCTCACCGTCCCAAGGTCGCTTCATGCGGCGCAGAGTGTCCGGGTGGGCGTGCTGGAGAGGGATGTCGATGTAGGGGACGACCTTCCGGCACGAGTGCATCGTCTCGATGACCTCGTCCGTGAGGCGGTTCGGATAGAAGTAAAGGATGCGGATCCACTCGATCCCGTCCACTGCGTCCAACTCGCGCAAGAGCCGGGGCAGGGTGAACTCGCGATAGAGGTCGTAGCCGTACTGCGTGACATCCTGCGCGATGAGGTTGATCTCCTTCGAGCCGGTTCGCGCGAGGTGGTGCGCCTCCGCGAGGACGCGCTCCAGCGGCTTGCTCTGATGCATGCCCCGGAAGCTGGGGATCGTGCAGAAGGTGCAGCGATGGTCGCACCCCTCGCTCACCTTCAGGTAGGCGCTCCACGGCTTGCCCGTGCGGGCGCGCGTGGGAACTCCCGCCCAGCGGTGGTGGGGCGCGGCGACGTCGAGCTTCTGCTCCCGGCTGTCCAGGGTCTCCTTGACGATCTCGTCGAAGCGCCCCATCTGCCCGACGCCGACATAGGCGTCCGCGCCCGGCGCGAGCCGCATCAGCTCCGCGCCGAGCCTTTGGGCGAGGCAGCCCGCGACCACGACCTTCCCCGTACGTCCGGCCTTCTTCTCGCGGACGGCGTCGCGGATCGCCTTGATGCTCTCTTCCTTCGAGGCTTCGAGGAATCCGCAGGTGTTGATGACGGTGACGGCAGTCTTGCGCGCGCTCCCGTCCACCTCGTACCCCACCCCCTGCAGCACGCCCGCGATCTCCTCGGAGTCCACCTCGTTCTTCGCACACCCGAGGGTGACGATCCTAACCTTGTCCGGCTTGTCGGGCATCCCGCTTAAAGACGCCGCCGGGACCACGCCCGTCCCCCTGGGAGCGCATGCTCCGCCACCTCCACGGCTCCGCGGGGGTAAGAAAGGTGATGAGGAAGCACGCGTGGGCGATCGTACGTTTCCTCCTCGCGCCCGTGCGGTGGCTGCTTGGGCGTTTCATAGTCGGCGTCACGCTGATCAGTCTGTGGCATCAACGCCGCAAAGGGCCTTGGCCTTTGCCCGAAGATGACTACTGGCGCACGATGCGCTTGAGGCACGGGAAGACGCTGCTTCACGGCACGGTCGAGTGGGGCTCCGCGAGCTTGATCGAGTTGTTGATCGAGGCTGGGCTCGACCCGAATGCCAGAAACAGCCATGGGCAGGCGCCCCTGCATTACGCGGTCCACTTGAAGCGCCCTCGACTCGCGGAGAGCCTGCTGTCCGGGGGAGCGGATCCCAACCTTGCCCCGGAGGCGGGCTGGACGCCTCTGATGATAGCGTCTTGGAGAAAGTCTCCGGATCTCGTGGCCATCCTCTTGGCGCGGGGAGCCGACCCTGCGGCGGTCGATGACAATGGCCGGGCGGCTCTGCACTTTGCGGCGGAGTTCGGCTGTGTGGAGTGCGTCCGGCTCCTGCTCGACGCGGGCGCTGACGCCAGTGCCCGCTCCAAACGGAAACGCACCCCCCTAATGTATGCGACCGAAAAGGGCCCGGTGCGGATCATCGAGAC
>JAUJNV010000032.1 GCA_030447945.1 Fimbriimonas sp.
CTGGGGCTCCACGAGAGCCAGTCGCGTCTTTGGGAGAACATTGTCGGCCGCTCGCGCGCGTTCTGGTCGCGCTTCCTCCCCGACCTCCAAGCCCCCTTCCCTGCTCTCGCGGACTTCGGCATCGACGAGTTCTACCGCGCCATCAACAAGGTCGAGCCTTCGTTCATTCGTGTGGAGGCCGACGAGTTGACGTACAACCTGCACGTCCTCGTCCGCTTCGAGATCGAGTGCGCGGTGTTGACGGGCTCGCTCGCGGTCAAGGACCTGCCCGAGGCCTGGAACGCTAAGTACCAGGAGTACCTGGGCATTACCCCGCCGGACGACGCGCAGGGGTGCCTGCAGGACGTCCACTGGTCGATGGGCTCGATCGGCTACTTCCCCACCTACTCGATGGGCAACCTGCTGAGCTACCAGATCTGGAACGCCCTGCGGCGCGACCTGGGCGATACGGACGCGTTGATCGAGCGGGGCGAATTCGCGCCCATCCTCGGGTGGCTGCGCGACAACATCTACGCCCAGGGCCGTAAATACCCGCCCAAGGAGCTCGTGCAGCGCGTGACGGGCAAGCCGATGGGCGCGGAGGACTACCTCCAGGGGCTCACGGCGAAGTACGGGGCGATCTACGGCCTCGCGTGAACGTCGAGCCGGTGACGCTGGTCGGAGAGGACGTGCGGCTGGAGCCGCTCACTCTCCGCCACGCCCCGGATCTTCGTCGACACGCGGAGTGCGACCTGTTCCGGTTCTTCGCGGGACCCCAGCCCCTGAACGACACGCCGGAAGAGATTCGGCGCTATGTGGCGGAGGCGACGGCTCAGACGAGCCGGGTCGCGTTCGCCGTGCTGCTCGCGGGCACCGGTGAAGCGGTGGGCACGACCTCGTTTCTCGAAATCCGAGGTCATGACCGGGTCCTGGAGATCGGAGCGACCTGGTACGGGCGTCGGCACCAGGGGACCCGGGTGAACCCGGCGTGCAAGCTTCTCCTCCTCCAGCACGCGTTCGATGTCTTGGAAGCCAACCGCGTGGAGTTGAAGACGGATAGCCGCAACCTCCAGAGCCAGCGCGCCATCGAGAAGCTGGGAGCGGTGCGCGAGGGGGTCCTTCGGCGGCATCGCGTGCTGCCGGACGGCTACGTCCGCGACACCGTCGTCTACTCCATCCTGCCCGAGGAATGGCCTTGCGTGCGTGACAAGCTGCGCACGGAGCGGCTCAGCCGCTAGCGGGCATCACTCGCAGGAGGGGAAGCGCCTCACCCACCCCCGGCACGTCGTCCGTGAACCCTTCCACGAGGCTTTGGTCCACAGCCCGCCTCACCCCCGGATCGCCCAGGAGCTCCGCGCTGATCACGACGTCCCCGCCACGGCTGAGCTTCTGGAGACGCGAAGCGAAGTTCACCGTCCTGCCGAAGTAGTCGAGGGAGCCATTCGCATTGACGACGAGCGCAGGCCCGCAGTGCAGGCCGATCTTGGTCGTCAAGGGGTCTTCTCGGCGCTGGATATCGAGCGCCGCGCGCAGGCCGGATTCGGGGTCGTGAAACGCCGCCATCATGGCGTCGCCGATCGTCTTGACGACGCTTCCGTGGTGGAGGACGACGGCTTTGTGCAGTTCGCCGAAGTGGTCGCGAACCGCGGCGTAGGAGGGAGCGTCGCCCCGCTCCTGATACATCTGAGTCGAGCCTTTCAGGTCGGTAAAAAGCAGGCAAACCCGGTGCACCGCCAGCTCTGTTCCCGCTGCCAGGACCTCCGAGGAAAATTGGTCCCGAAACTCCTGCATCGTCGTCACCTCGGCAGCGGTCGTGGCTCTTGAAGACCACTCAGCCGATTCCAGCCGAACCACCACCATCTCCATGCGCTCGTTGGTAAGGGTCCAGGCTGCGTCCGGAGCGACCACGGCGTGATCCACCCGGAATCCTTCCGGCAGCATGTTCCAACCGACCGAAGCCGCGCCGCCGTCGTCTACCGACACCTCCCGGCTCGGGTGGACTTGAAGGCTCGTCAGGTGATACGTCCCCGGCGGCAGATCCAGCGTTTCGCGGCGCAGCCCGCCCGGCTCGATCGCCCATTGCGCAACGACGTGCGGCGAGAGACCCGGTCCGCCCACGCAGTAGGTGGTCGCCCGCACCTTCCGCACGGTATGGCCCACCGAGAAGCAGACCTCCACGTTCTCATCGAACGTCGAGTCGTAGCGGATCGCGCAAGAGTGGCAGTGGACGGTGCTCCGAAGCTGCCCCAGCGTTCCCACCGAATCCTCGCTGCCGCGGCAGTAAGGGCAAAGCACCCGCCACCGCATCTCCAACAATCCGCCCTTCGCTCCCAGCAGGCACGCCCGAAGAAGTTCCCGCCGGTCGACGCCTAACGCATCGGCCAGCTCCGAGGCGCGAAAATTGACGAGCTCTTCGGGGAGGGCCGAGGAAAGGTGCTCCGACAGCCCGGCCAGCGCGACCTCCGGAACCCCTTGTCTTCGAAGGCTTTCCAGCTCGTATTCCAACCGCTCCCGGCGGACCGGGGGCCGGTTGGCGTGCCGCGGGTATGCGGAAGGCGACTGGCGCCGCAGGTACGCGTCGAACCCACCGAACACACGGGCCATCTGGGAGACGGCCCTGCGGCCGAAGGCAGCACAGACGACGCCGGATGGCCCGCGGGGAACGAGGTCGATCCACGTATCGAGCTCGGTTCCCTCGCCCGCGGGCCGCAGGACGACCCCAAACTCCATCTGCCGTATCGGACCCGCCTCGAACAACCGCCGCACCTGATAGTGCTTCGGCCGCACCCACTCGAACGGCAGCTCGCGGTAGCTCAACTCCCGGCCGGCGAGGCGGACGCTGCCGGTGGCGCTCGTCCCGCCGTCCGGGCGCGGGCGGAAGGAGAACGCTACCTCGGGTAGGCCAAGCTCGCGGTTCAGCCGATCGGTGTGCGCGACCAGGGGCCACACGCTCTCCGGCGGCGCCTCGAGCCGAACGATCTTGTGGAAGCGCATTGCACTACCTTACGGCGGGTTCTCGGTACTGCTCCCTGTGCGTCAGACAGCAGGCTCGAACGCGCGCGCGGATGCGGGTGAGGGACGCTGCGCGCGGCGGCGCCCCGACGGCGCCGCGCGCGTCCAGCACGTTGAAGGCGTGGGAGCACTTAAGGGCGAGGTCAAGGGCCGGATACACCAGCGCCATCGGCCCGGCGTGGTCCGGAAGGAGGGAGGGCTCGTCCGGTGCGGCCAGGGGCGAAGAAGTCAGGATCCCCTGCTCCCCGTCCCAGAACACCGTCGTCTCGATGACCCGCTTCGACTCCGCCTCAAAGGTCTCGAAGAGCCCGAACAGCATTTCGGTGGAGGCCACCTCGAAGTTGTACACGTTGTGCTGCATCTCAAGCTGCCAGTCGGTGTCTCGGTAGCTCAGGTCGCCATTCCAGGTGAGGTCGGTCCAGAAGGAGGAGCTGCCGTCCAGGAGCAGGTTCAGCCGCTCCGGGCCGTAGGTGATCTCGGCGCACACCGGATCGCACTCGATCCCGCCCATCTGTTGGAAAAAGGTGAACTGCGTGATTTCGGCCCCGTTCAGCCAGATCTCCCAGCCTACGCCGCTGGCTCCTAGGGATGGCGACTCCCAGTCGTCCTCCACCAGCCGAACGTCGTTCTTCGAGGTGTCGAAGCCCAAGGCGTCCAGCGAGGCAAGGTAGAGGTCCACGATGTTCGCCGGGCTCGGCTTCATCAGCACCTGGTACTGATAGTACCGCTGGCTCCGCTGGGGGTTACGCGTGTAGCGACCGTCGGCCGGCCGCCGCGAAGGCTGCACGTAAGCGATGTTCCAAGGGTTTCGCCCCAGCGAGCCGAGCACGGTGGCGGGGTGCATCGTGCCCGCTCCGACCTCCAGATCGTAGGGCTGAAGGACGGCGCATCCTTGCTCCGCCCAGTAGGCGTTCAGCCGCGCGATAAGCTCTTGGAGCGTCATACGGCGAGATTACCAGCGCACCAAGGAACCGACGAAGCGACCAGAAGGGTAGAACGAGCGCGCGCATCGGTTACAACACCGATGCCGGTTACGAAGATGAACAAAGCGAGCGTTTCAGTTCTAGCCCTCGTAGCCCTAGGCTGCGGTCCCGAAGCCGTTCATGGCCTGCGTGCTCTTGCGGAGCCTGAGCTGATCGCAGTGGGACCGGCGAAGACTCAGTTGCGGACGGTCGGGCCCTTCCGCCAACTGAAGGCGGGCCGGGCCTTCAAGATCCGATTTCAGAACGGGTCGCGCCGCCGGCTCCAACTTCGGGCCCCGGCGAACCTGTTTCCCATCCTGAAGACGCAGGTCCGCGGGGACACCCTGGAGCTGGAAGCCACCCGCAGCTACCGGAGCAAGGAGCCGATCGTGGTCACGATCACCAACCCCCGACTCTCGGCGGTCCATCTGAGCGGCGCCAGCACCGCCAGCGTGGCCCGTTTGAACGAGAGAGACTTTCACGCCCACCTAAGGGGCGCCGCCCGGCTGTCGGTTCACGGCTCGGCAAGGGAACTGCTGTTCAACGTCCGCGGCGCGGGCCGGGTGGAGGTGAAGGGCACCCGTTCCCAGCGCATCCACGGCCAGGTCAAGGGAGCGGGGCACCTAACGGCTTCCGGCATTACCGATGTAGCAGAGCTAGAAGTGAGTGGCGCGGGCCGGGTCGATTTGGCCGAGCTGATCGTCCGACGGGTTCAGATCGACGGCAGCGGCGCAGGGCACGTGAGCATGCGGTCCGCCCAGGAGCTCCAGGTCGATGGCAGCGGCGCCTTCCGCGCCTCCTACAGCGGCTCGCCAAGGCTCCGCACGAAGCTTAGCGGCGTCGCCAAAGTCTCCCGGCGCTAGCTCCCCACCGGCTGGATGAGGGGCTGGACCCGGAGGAAGGCGTCGACCACATTCGGGTCGAACTGCTCGCCTTCGCACTCGAGGAGCTCGCCGATCGCCTCTTCTTCGTGCGCCGGACCCTGCCAAGGGCTGCCCGAGACGAGGGTGTCGAAGGCCTCGCACACGGCCACGATGCGGGCCCCCAGGGGAATGGCGTCTCCGGCAAGGCCGTCCGGATATCCCGTGCCGTCCCATCGCTCGTGGTGGTGGCGCAGGATCGGCATGGTCGCCGTGAGGAACGGGTACGAGGCGACGACGTCGAGCGACAGCTCGGAGTGGCGATGGAGATCGGAAAGCTCGTCGTCCGTGAGCTTGCCAACCTTCCGAAGTAGATCGCCGTCGAGTCGCACTTTCCCTATGTCGTGCAGGAGCGCGCCGTAGCGGATCGTCATCAGGTCTTCGCCCGTCACTCCCAACTCGTTCGCGGTCGCGGTCGCATAGACGGCGACCCGCTCCGCATGGTTGCGCTCCCCTTCGCTGTGGCGATCGAGATCCCGCAACAGCGCGCGGATGACGTCATTCCTGTCCTCGTTCGTTTCGACTCTCATAGATCCCTCAGCGCCCGTTCCACAGCGGGAAGCTCGCGCGGCTCCAGCGTCCGTGGATCGAGCCAGACCAGACCGTCCTCGATCCTCCCGACGATCGCCGGACTCCCCGCCCTCAGACGCGCGGCGAGAGCATCCGGGTTCGGAGACGCGAGCCCCAGCCTAAAGGTCGGCACTCCGGTGCCGGGGAGCGCCCCGCCCCCACCTCCGTGAGCGCGCGCTCCACGCGGGTTAAGCCGTTGTAGGCGCGCCCAAGCCGCGTAGCCATGCGCTTGACCTCCTCGATCGGGCGAGCCAGATAAGACAGCGTCGGAATCTCCCTCTCTCGCCCTTCCGCGTACAGCCGCAGCGTGGCCGCGAGGGCGACGAGCGTCAGCTTGTCCACCCGCACCGCCCGCGCTAGAGGGTGCCGCCGATCTCGGCCAGCAGATCGGGCTTGCCGAGGATCATTCCCGCCTGTGGCCCCCCCAGGAGCTTGTCGCAGCTTGCGATCGTGACGTCCGCGCCTCCTAGGACGCTCTCCTGCACCGTAGGCTCTTTGGGAAGGCCGTAGGCGCGCGTGTCCACGAGGCACCCGTTCCCTTGGTCGTCGATCAGGGGCACGCCCTTTACCCGCCAGGCCCGCCAGATCTTCGACGGAAGGCTCCTCGGTGAATCCGATGATGCGAAAGTTGCTCGGGTGGCAGCGCAGGATCGCGCCGGTGTCGCCACCGATGGCGACCCGATAGTCGGAGAGGCGGGTTTTGTTCGTGCAGCCGACCTCGACCAACCGGCACCCGCTCTGCCGCACGATGTCGGGCATGCGAAACGAGCCGCCGATCTCCACCATCTGCCCACGAGACAAGATCACCTCCAAGCCGCTCGCGAGCGCGCTGAGAGTGAGGAACACGCCGGCAGCGGCGTTGTTGACGACGAACGCGTCCTCCGCCCCGGTTAGATCGCATAGCAGCCCACGCACATGATCCTGTCGGTCGCCTCGTCGGCCGGAATCCAGGTCGAACTCGATCGCCGCGTGGTCCGCGCGAGCGCCGCCACCCGCTGGGCCACGCTGCCCGCCAGTCGCGCCCGGCCCAGTCCGGTGTGGAGGACGACGCCTGAGAGGTTGATCGCCAGCCTCGGCGCCGGCGTCGTGAGGCGCTCGGCTTCCCGGGCCGCGAGCCGAGGCGCCTCTTGGACGTCCGCCGCCTTACCGAGCGCAATCTCCTCACGAAGCCTGCTGACGGCGTACCGGGCGGCCTCGATTCGCGTGCGCTCCGGGAACCCCGCCAAGGCAGCGTCGCGGGCCAGCGCGTCCACCTTGGGCAGCCTGCGGTACTGGCTCACAGCCCAGTGTAGCGGAACGGTGGGACCGTCCCGCCCCCCTTCCGCCGACTTGCAAGTAGAATCGTCCGATGCAGCAGCCGCCTCAGTACATACCGTCCGCGCCTACGCCCAAAAAGAGCAACACCGGCCTGATTGTCGGGCTCATCATCGGGGGCGTACTTCTTTGTTGCATCGCGCCCGTCGCGCTCCTGGGCGGCGGTGGGTGGTGGGCCTTCACGAAGGCCAAAGGAATGGCGGAATGCGCCATCGCAATGGAAGACCTTCGCAAAAGCTTGACGGAGTACGCCGCCGATCACAACGGCAGGCTGCCGGACGCGGCTAAGTGGCAGGATGAAGTGAAGTCGTACTACGCCAAGATCGCGCAGTCCAAGAAACAAGAGCGTGGTCCGCTGGCGGCGCTGGATCCGGATGGCGTCTGGGGATGCAAGAACGACAACAGCACGACCGGAATCGCTTTCAACTCCAGCATCTCGGGCAAGAGCCTCGATCAAATCAAGGACAAGGTCTCGACGATCGTTCTCTTCGAAGTCGCTAAGGCCTCGCGCAACAACAGCATGCCGTACAAGCGCCAAGATGCTGCGAACGCGCCCAAGATGTTCGGCAAACCGCGCGGGTGGATCGAGGTCACCCTGGAGGGCGAGCCGGTAGTGCAGGGCGGCAAGGGCAACACTGCGCCGCTCAACCTCCCCGACTAGAGGGGCCGGTGAACCCCAAGCGCACCTTACCGTCCTTCCCGGACGTATACTAGGACGAGCCCAGGATGGCGGGGCCCAGGAGTTTTATGATCGACCTACTTGCTTTCGGATTTGGCGGCCAGGAGATGATCGTCGTCCTGGTGATCGTCCTCGTCCTCTTCGGCGGAAAGAAGATTCCTGAGCTGCTGCGCGGCGTGGGCAAGGGCGTGGGCGAACTTCAGAAGGGACTGGAGGAGGGCAAGCGCCAGCTCCACACCAGCATCCACGATGAGCCGGAACCCGCCGTCGTGAAAACCGACGTCCCCGCCACCCAGAAGTAGCCGCGCCGGTGACCTTCGGCTGGCAAGGCTTCTCGGTCGAGCATCCCGATGATTGGGCGCCCGTCACCTTGAGCGGCGACCGGGCTGAGGGCTACGCCCGTATCGCCTCGCCAGGCCGCCTGTCCTGCCAAATCCGGTGGAAGAGAGTTCCTCAGGAACCGGACCTCCAAGGCCGCCTGCGGGCTTATCTCTCTCGACTGGAAGCCGACGCCCGCCGCGGCAAGTCCTCGCTGCGCCATGCGATCGAGGCGGCGGGGGACCGGCTGATGTACCGCTACAGCGGCGCGGGCCACGGCCGGGGAACCCTTTTTTCTCCGGCTTGCTCGCGTGTTCTTCCTGGAGGCGGTCTCGACGAAGGCTGACTCGCTCCTTTCTCCGTTCCGGGCGATCGCCAACAGCTTCCGTTCCGGGAACGGTGTCGCGGATCGGGAGCCGTGGGCCATTTTTGGCTTGGAGACCAGCCTTCCCAGGGGGCTCCGCGTGGAGCGCAAGGAGTTCCGCGCCGGCCGCACGAGTCTCGTGCTGAAAGGGCGGAGAGTCGTCCTCCGCGCCGAGCGCTGGGGCTTCGGCAGCCAGCTCGTGGAGCGGCACGGTCTGGAGCCGTGGGCGCGCGCCGCGCTCGTGATGCCGCGCGCGGAGGTCCACGAGGAGCCGATGGGCCTTCGGCTGCGTCAAGCTCGTCTCTTCCCCGCTCCGGCCGAGGCGCTGGTGGCCTTGCAGGCCGAGCGCAACCAGATCGTCGCCATAGTCGCCACCGCCCGAGATCCGAAGTGGAGGCCCGAGTGGGACTGGCTGAGCTAGCGAAGCGTAGCTTCGGTGGCCGCCCGGCGGTACCCGCCGACCGGCTTCGCAAGGCCAAACCCGTGCGGAACCCCTGGTGACGTGGGAGGGCCTGGACGACGGCACGGCGGCCTTGGACGCGCCACTGGCTCAGCAGGGGCGGGGGTTCGCAGCGATGCTCGCCCGGTGGATGAAGGCGCCCACCACGAAGAAGTTTGAGCTGGAGCCCGTCGGAGCCTTCGTGTGGAGCCTTTGCGACGGCGCGCACAGTTTCGACGCGATCTCCCGTAAGCTTCGGGAAAGATACAAGATGAACCGTCTGGAGGCGGACGCCGCCTCTCTCGGCCTTCCTCCAGACACTGAGCCAACGGAGGCTCGTCAGCCTAACGACAGGCAGCGAAAAGTGAGCAAGGCACAGTTTAAGAACATCGACCCACCCTTCCGGGTGGCTTGGAACCAGGCGAAGGCCGGTATCCGCGTGCGCTTTATGCGCCAGGCGATCACGTCCCTAGGGGTGGCCCTGGGTATCGCCTTCTTCGCGAGCGTCATGACCCTTCGCCTAGCGGAATCCGGGTCCGACCCCGAGGCGGAGGCGCGGATGAAGTGGCTCGTGGGTACCTCGCTTGTGATGTGCCTCGTGGGCGTGACGAACTCCATGCTCATGTCGGTCAGCGAGCGGTTCCGGGAGATCGGCACGATCAAGTGCCTGGGGGCTTCCGACGGCTTCATCGTCAAGGTGTTCTTTCTCGAAGCGGCCATGTTGGGCGCCGCCGGCTCCCTTCTCGGATCGGCGCTGGGGACCGGGCTGATGGCGATCGTGACCGCCTCGGGCCGGGGCGTCACGGCGATGGAGGGCTTCACGGTCCTGAGCCTCGGCACGCTGCTGGGAATGCTGCTCACCGTGGTCGCCGCCGTAGTCCCCGCGATCCAGGCGGCGAAGATGCCGGCGGCGGCGGCGTTGAGGGTGGAGGTTTAACGATGGAGGACGGCCGAGACGTAGTAGTGCGAACGACGGACGTGGTGAAGCGGTACGGCGAGGGCGAAGCGGCCGTGCGCGCGCTCGACGGTGTGACCTGCGAGATCTACTCGGGCGAGTACCTGAGCATCATGGGTCCCTCCGTTCCGGCAAATCGACCTTGTTCAACATGATCGGCGGGCTGGACAAGCCCAACGACGGCTCGGTCTTCGTGAACTCGGTCGACATCGCGCAGCTCACGCCGCGCGAGCTCGCGTTCCTGCGCTGCCACACGATCGGCTACATCTTCCAGACCTTCAACCTCATCACGGTCCGCACCGCTCTCGAAAACGTCACTCTGCCCATGCTCTTCGCGGGGACCCAGCCCGACGAAGCGGAGGAGCGCGGCATGGCGCTCCTCGACACGGTCGGACTCGGCCACCGCTACCACCATCGCCCGACCGAGCTCTCGGGCGGGCAGCAGCGGGTGGCCATCGCGCGGGCGCTCGCGAACAGTCCGGCGATCATCCTCGCCGACGAACCGACCGGAAACCTCGACCTCAAGACGGGCCAGGAGATCATCGACCTACTGCGGCATCTCAATACGGAGCGTGGGGTGACGGTCATCTCCGCCACCCACGACCACAAGATGCTCGACGTCTCGACCGGATCTTCCACATCCGCGACGGCAAGCTGGCCGACGTGGAGACGAAGGAGAGAGACCCCGGAAGCGCGACACGACTAAGCGCCACGTCTCCCCTTCCAACGAACGTACAGCGCCCTACTACGGCGACAGCTTCACGTTGAATGTGGTTTTGCTGCTTGACGGAAACTCCATCGCGCCCTCGTTGACGTCGATCGTGCCCTTCGCCTCGACCGTCATATCCAGCTTCTTCGTCCGGCCCGTAGCTTTCAGAACCAGCGCTTCGCCCTCGACCCTCGACGACTGCTTCAGAGCAAGCTTCAGATCGGCGGGCAGAGAGCCCGCACCCAGGGCCGCGAGGTCGACTTCGGACGTCAGGTTGCCGGCAATGCGCAGGTGGACCGTATCGCCGACTTCCTTCACAAAGGTAACGGCCAGCTTCTGATCCTGCTTGCCCAAGACGGGACTCTTAGGAATCGTGATGTCCCACGTATCGCCCACCTTAACCGCCCTCTCAGGAAATTCGGCGAACAGCACGTTGAGCAGACTGCCCATGCCGAGTGCCGCGAGGGCCTCCTCGGGGCTCTTGCTGGTGGCCGGCGTGACTTTCAGGCGGTTACGGCTGTCGATGGTGCCGCTGGCCTTGATGGGGTCCGGTTTCTTTGGCGCCCCCGAGCCGGCGAGGCTACCTCCGACCTTCACCTCTTCGAACGTGGTGACCATGTCGGCCGGCGTTGCGTCGGAGACTCCATCGGCCTTACCCGTTGTGAGCGCGTAGACGATCTTCGATTCAGCCTTGACGTCGACGTCCCCAAACGGCGTACCGGGTACGAGGAGATCCATCTTCGACTCAATCCTGTACGTCTCGGAGCTGTTCTCCTTGAGGTCCCGGCGAAGCAGCGACGCCTCCTGCGTACCGAAGGCAAAGGCGCCAAGCGCGACGGCGGCCAAGGCTATAGTTTTTCGGGTCTTCATTTCCGGTGTGCTTCCTTTCCACGGGTCGCAGTTCGCACTTGCCCCCACGGGTTATACGAATGGCGCGGCATTTGGATTACGTCGAGGGTCGTTAAGGCTTGGGCCGACGTCCTTTCCTCGTGAGCCTGCTTGCCCTCAGCCTAGCCCTTAGCCTTGGATCGCCCCCAAAGATCTGGACCCTCGTCGCGGGGGGCGACATCATGCTCAACGGAGTGCCTTCCTCGGTGAAGCCCCTCGCCGCCGTGGGTCACGCGTTCCGGAGCGCCGACCTTGCGATCGCGAACCTGGAGATCCCCCTGACGAACTCCCCCACACGGACCACCCGCAAGACGCCGGCGGAGCTAAGGCGGCGAGCCCAGTACATCCTGCGGGGTGACCCGCGCCACGCGCCGCACCTGCGCGAGGTGGGGCTGGACATTGTCAGCCTCGCGAACAACCATTCGATGGACTTTGGCGTGGCCGGCCTGGAGGAGATGACACGCCTGCTAAGGCAGCAAGGCATCAAGTTCACCGGCACCGGAGCGAACGTCGCCCAGGCACGGTCCGTCGTGGTGTACAGGGTCCCCGGAGGGCCGCGGGTCGGGCTCATCTCCGCGCTGGCCTTCATGAATACGATCAGTCTCTGGAAGTGCACGCCAGCCACGGCCACTTCTCCGGGCCTCGCCGCCCTCGCTTTTAACGGCACGGTGGATGCGAGGGCGCGGCGTGAGTTGCGGCAGTGGGTAGGGGGAGCGAAAGCGAAGTGCGACCTGCTGATCGTCGCCCTGCACTGGGGCATCGAGCGGCAGACTGTGCCGTCGCCCTATCAAGTCGCTCTCGGGCGCGCGGCCGTCGACGCCGGCGCGGACTTCGTCTGGGGACACCATCCCCACGTCCTGCAGGGTGGAGAGCTTTACCGGGGTAAGCCGATCCTGTACTCGATGGGCAATCTGATTTCGCCCCTGCCGGCGGCGACGGGACTCGCTCGGCTCACGTTCACGGGGCAGCGCATAAGTGGCTTCGACTTCATCCCCGCCGCGATTCGCGGGGGGCGAGTGAGGCCCCTCGGGCGGTCCGGCGCCGGCGCCCAGCAACAGAGGTTTGCGGCTCTGGGCCGAGCCGTCCGCTCGCGCTACCCTTCGGCCCACTCGCGACCGCTTCCCTAGCCCTTGGCGGGCCATACTGACCGGATGGACCCAGACGCCCTTTACGCGGACGTCGTCGAGAAGTACACCCGCCACCTCAACCCTTCCTTCGCCCGTCTGATCGCTTTCGGCGGGTTCGGGGTCGAGGTGCGCGGAGAGGGGTGCTACCTATACGATCACGAGGGCAACCGGTTCCTCGATTGCCTCGGCGGATATGGCACGTTCAGCCTGGGACACCGGCATCCCAAAGTCGTGGAGGCCGTGAGAGGGCAGCTCGACAGCATCGCTCTCAGCGGCAAAGCCTTCTTTTCCAAGCCCGCGGCCTACCTTGCCGAAAGGCTCGCTGAGGTCACGCCGAGCGGACTCCAGTTCTCCTTTTTCTGCAACAGCGGGACGGAGGCCGTGGAAGCCGCGCTCAAGTTCGCCCGGGCCGCCACGGGGCGTGCCAAGATCGTTTCGACGTACGGCAGCTATCACGGCAAGACCCTCGGGGCCCTCGCCACGACAGGACGCGAGAAGTACCGCACGCGGTTCGAGCCGCTTATGCCGGGAGTGGTTTTCGTGCCGTACGGGGAAGGCGCGGCCGCCCTGGCCGAAATAGATGCTGAGACGGCATGTATGATCGTCGAGCCGATCCAAGGGGAGGGGGGCATCATCGTCCCTCCGGAAGGCTACCTGCTCGTTCTGCGGGAGGCTTGTAACCGCCACGGAGCGCTCCTGATCGCGGACGAGGTGCAGACCGGGCTGGGCCGAACCGGAAAGGCGTTCGGCTGCGAGCATGACTGCGTCTCGCCCGATTTGATGCCGCTCGACAAGTCGCTCGGAGGCGGGATCATGCCGCTCGGCGCGACGGTGGGGACGGAGAGGGTGTGGGAGGCCGTCTTCAGCGAAAACCCCCTGCTTCACACAAGCACCTTTGGCGGCAGCCCGATCGCCTGCGCGGCGGGCTTGGCGACGCTGGAGGTCCTAGAGGAAGAGGAGCTGGTGGAGAGATCCGCGCGCCTAGGGTGCGTTCTGAAGCGGGGGCTCCAGCAGGTAGCCGCTCGGCACACGGAGTTGGTGGCCGAAGTGCGGGGCCGGGGGTTGATGATCGGCTTGGAGTTCAATCAAGATGAAGTGGGCGAGCTCTGCGTGGCGCAAATGATGAAGCGGGGTCTGTGCGTCGCCTACACGCTGAACAACCCCCGCGTCCTCCGCTTCGAGCCTCCCCTCATCATCACCGAGGAGCAGATCGCATTCGCCGTCGAAACGGTCCACGAAGCCCTCCAAGAAACGAAAGACCTCCTATTGGAGCTCGAGTAGCGGCAGAAGCGTGCTCTGCAAAGCATCCTCAGCCTAACCCGTAGCGCGCCCTCCAAACGTCATCGGCAAAGGGCAAAGCGCGGTCTGCCGTGGATGGGCGGCATGGGAGGTGCTCTGCAGGGGATCCTCGGGGGGAGGCAGAGCACGCTCTGCCGCTACGGGGTTTCGCGCTTGAGAACGATTTCGTTTCGGCCGCTGAAGCCGAGGTCGCCGATGGCGACGATCTCCCAACCAAGCGCGCCCGCTTCCTTGAGGTAGGTCAGGAGCCCCTTGCCCGGAAACTTAAGATCCGTGCTCGAGACGATGTAGCCGACGCCCGTCTGGCTGCTCACGTCGTTGAAAGGGACGAGGATTTCGTAGTCGAACCTGCGCATGGGCGGAGCGTACCGCTAGAGCATCTCCGAGATGCGGATCCTCTCGCCGCGCCGCGCCGACTCCTTGACTCCGAAGACCATGGCCAGGCTCTTGATGTTGTCGTGGCATTCCCCCATGGGCGTTGTTCCGGTTACTAGCGCGCGCAAGAAGTCTTCCAGCGAGCCCTTGATCCCGGCGGGCGGCTCGGGAACCTCGATCTGGAGCGCTTCGAAGCCGGAGTGGAAGCCGCCGGTCTGCCTCACCCGCTCGGCGACGGGCGGATTCGTGCCATCCCACAGAGCGGACCCGCTCGAGCCGGCGGCGCGCCAGGACGATTCCCAGGACGTGTGACATCCTTCGGCGCACCAACTCCCCCGGTAGGTGAAACGAGCGCCGCTAGACATCTCGAAGATCGCGCTCGCGCAGGCGTTGCCTTGGTACCAGCTCCAAGGCGGGTTGAACTCCTCCGCGTAGACGGCGACCGGGTCGGCCGCCGACAGGTAGCGAGCGGCGTCGAACGTGTGGATGGCCATGTCGAGCACCAATGGGCTTTCCATCTCGTCCCGGAAGCCGCCGAAGTGCGCTCCGATGTAGAAGTCGGCGTTGAGGATGCCCAGTTCACCCAGTTGAGCGATGGCGTTGCGGTACGCGACGAGCCCGCCGAGGTACCGGCGGCTCTGGCTGACCATGAACAGCTTCCCCGCCGCCTCGGCAGCCCGTACCATCGCCCTTGCCCGCTCCATGGTGTCCGCCATCGGCTTCTCCCCCAGGACGGGCACCCCCTGCGCGAGAGAGAGCAACGTAATGTCGTGATGAACTTCCGGAGGAGTAACGTCGACCGTGAAGTCCGGCCTCAGATCGACCAATGCCTTGGCAGCATCCGTCCCGGCGCGGCCCACTTCGATCCCGAGCGACTCGGCGGCGGCCGCTGCCGCGCCTTCGCGCACGTCGACCCAGGCCGCGATCTCCACTTCGGGATGTTCATGCAGGTTCTTCGCCCACGCCTTGCCCATTCCCCCGGCCCCCACCAACAGCGCCCTCATGCGCCGGGTTTACCCTTTGGGCCACCATAGCATCGGTGGCAACCCTTCTCTCTTCCTCCGACAGCCCGGCGGGCAAGGCCGTCGACATCGTCGATCTTCGCAGCGATACCGTCACGCGTCCGACCCCGGAGATGTTCGAGGCGATGCGGACGGCGCCTCTCGGCGACGATGTCCTCGGCGACGATCGGACCGTGATCGAGCTGGAGACGCTGGCGGCGCGGATGGTCGGAATGGAGGCCGCGCTGTTCGTACCAAGCGGCACGATGGGCAATCAGATTGCGCTCGCCTCATGGTGCCGGCCCGGCGACGGCATGCTGATCGAGGAGGAGGCTCACGTCCTTTATTACGAGGTCGGGGGACCCGCCCTGATCGCGGGAGTCGTGACCTGGACGCTGCCCAGCGTTCGCGGCGTCATGGACCCGGAGCACATCGAGCGCCGGGTCACCAAGGCGAACATCCACACCCCGGGCACGACGCTGCTCTGCCTAGAAAACACCCATAATCGAGCGGGCGGCACGATCATCCCGCAGGAGACGATGGCCAGTTATCGGAGCGTGGCCGACCGCCACGACATGAAGGTTCATCTGGACGGGGCGCGCGTGTTCAACGCCGCGGTGGCGCTCGGGGTACCGGTCACGGAGATCGCTCAGCACGTCCACAGCGTGAACTTCTGCCTGAGCAAGGCGCTTCGCGCGCCGGTTGGCTCACTCCTCTGCGGGCCCCGCGACTTCGTCGAGCGCGGGCGCATCTGGCGAAAACGGCTCGGGGGCGGCATGCGGCAGTCCGGCATCCTCGCCGCTTGCGGCATCGTCAGCCTCACCCAGATGGTGGGCCGGCTTGCCGAGGACCACCGCCGCGCGCAGGAGCTCGCGCGCGCTCTCAGCGACATTCCCGGCCTGCGCCTCGACTTCGAGAGCGTCCAGACGAACATGGTTCTGGTAGAGGTCGATCGTCCCGCGGCGGAGTGGGTGGACGCGCTCAAGGAGCGCGGCGTCTTTGTTTTCGCCGTAGCCCCGCAGCGGCTCCGGTTGGTGCTCCACGCCGACGTGGACGACGAGATGCTGGACCGAGCCGTCGCCGCGTTCGGACATGTGGCGCGGCCGTCCCGCCCGCAATAGTTGCTCGGCGAGGGAGCGTCCCGGTGCGGCCGGAAGAGGGGCGGGCAGGGCGCCCGCGCTACGCGGGCATCGTCTGCTCCTTGAGGCCGTCGTAGGCGTATTCGGCGAGGCGCTCCAAGTTAACGACGTCTTCGCGGTTGTAGGCGATGAGGGTCCGCAACGCCTCTTCGTCGCCCAGCGCGCTGTACCGACGCCACAATCGCACCGCCGCCCACCCGTCGAGTCCGTCCGCCTCATCCGAGCGCTGAACTCCCAGTTGCTTCTCGATCTTCTTGAGCCCGCCTTTGAGCCCGAGTCGCCGTAGCGCCGGGCAGAGGTCGAGGTGGATCTGGTCAAACTGGATGCCGCGGAAACGCCGCTGAAGCATCGGCAGGTCGAATCCCGCGCCGAAGAAGGTCACCACCATCGAGTAGTTCGAGATGACGTCGCGGAATGTCTCAAGGTCGCGGTCTTTGAGGAAGACGCGGTACTCCAGGCCGTCGTACAGCCCGATCGTCGTGACGGAGTCGCCCGCGCTGCCGCCGTCGGTCTCGATGTCGAGATACACGCAGGAGTGCCGGAACTCGGGAAAAGCGCGCCATGCCTCCTTCAGGCCGAGTCCTCTGCCAAAAAACTGGTGATTGCCGGACTCCAAGCTCGCCTGGCTCTGCAAAAGCTGGTCGCGCACGAGACCCTTACTCGCCGTTCCGCAGGAGTATCCTTCGAGCCCGTCCAGCAGGTCGTACCAGGTTCGGCAGCCTTGATCCCAGAGCGCACGTTCCGTCTGCGGGCCGACTCCCGGGATGTGGAGGAAGGTGGACTCGAGCAAGGCTCAGGACCCGCCGCCCTTCCCTACGTCCCGGACGCGGGGCTTGGCGGGGGCCGGCTGCGCGTAGGGAGTCGTGGTGATCTGGCGTCCGCCGGTGCCCCACGCTTCCGGCTTCTTGCTATTGCCGTACCAGTACATGCCGGTGTCCAGATTCCGGTCGAACTCCCCGTAGAGTCGTACGATCCCGAAGCCGTCGATAGAGGCGTTCAGGTTCCGTCCGAACCACTGGAGGCCTTTGAACTTCCCCCGGATCACGAGCTTGCCCGTGCCGAAGTACACCTGCTTCCCTCGCTTCTCGTGGTTGATCTCGCGCTGGACTTTGCCGCTAGCCGCGATCGTTCCGTCCAGGCCGCTCACGAGCACGGTCCCCGTGAAGGTCATCACCACGGTCCCTTCCGCCAGCCGCTCGCCGGCGCCGAGGATTTTGAAGCTCCCGACCTTCGTCTGAATGTGCAGGGCCGTGCTGGAGGGCATGGCCGGAGGCGTCTGCGCGACCACGAGGAGAGGCAAGCACAGAAGGGACGAAAGGAGGATGGAGCGGGAAAAGAGAAACTTCATAGCTGCTAGTGGGGCGATTGTATCACCTGAACACATGCGGACCCCTTCGCGTTCCCCGGCAAAATCAGAATCGGCGGGCGGGCGTAGTAACTGCTGAGGCGTGCCGCGGAGGCCGCAGGTAACCTTTAGGAAGCGGAATGAAGACAGGCGCCATCGTGTCTACCGGAGTCGCCGTGCTCGCTACGACGGCAATGGTTTTTGCCTTCATGTCGAGCGCGAGCCCGTATGTGAACGTCGCCCAGGCCCGCGAGATGAGGGGCCGGCGCCTGCACCTTGCGGGGGACATTCTGAAGAACAGCGCGCGCGCCGATCTCGCTGGGGGGAAGCTCTCCTTTCGCCTGAAGGACGAGCGGGGCGAAGTGGTGACGGTCGTCCACCGGGGAGACCCGCCCGCCAACATGGCCCAGGCAACAAAAGTCGTTGCCGTAGGCACGATGAAGGGCGACGAGTTTCACTCGGCCGGGAAGCTCCTGATCAAGTGCCCCTCGAAGTACGAAGACGAGGCCGTTCAGACCCAGGCCAGGAACTAGAAAGACTTGAACCCCGACCCGCTCGCCAACTTCCCCACCGCCCCGGCCTGGTCGCTCTGGATCGGCTCGGCGGGCAAGGCTCTCGTCATCGGCGGCTTCGCCTTGTTCCTCTTGTCGGTCCTGCTGGGCCTTCTCGCGAAGAGGAGCGAAAGGCTGGAAAAAGCCGTGCGGGTGGCTTTTACCTTGGGCTGCGTCGCGGTCTTTGGATCGATGGCTTGCTTGACGGCCCTCTTCGTCGGCAACCAGTTCCACTACGAGTATGTGTTCGGCCACGCTTCGATCGAGACGGACTTGAAGTACAAGATCGCGGGCGTCTGGACCGGCCAACAAGGAAGCTTCCTCCTCTGGGCGAGCTGCTCCGCCCTCTTCGGGCTGCTCGCGATGCGCGGCACCGGCGAGTACCGCAGGGTCTTCACGATGGTCTTCGCGGGCTTTCTGTGCGCGCTCTGCGGCATCCTCGCCTACGAGTCGCCCTTTAACCTCCTGAAGGACGTGACCGTGCACGGTCGTGTCCTCATGCCGCCAGATGGCAACGGCATGGTCCCCCTGCTTCAGAACTACTGGGTCGTGATCCACCCGCCGACCATCTTCCTCGGCTTCGGCTCGCTTACGGTTCTGTTCGCTTACGCGGTTGCCGCGATCATCACCGGATACGCCACCGATTGGGTCCGGCGCGCTCGGCCTTGGTGTCTCGTTTCGCTCGCAATCCTCGGGCTCGGCATCTCGATGGGCGGCCTCTGGGCCTACGAGACGCTCGGCTGGGGCGGCTTCTGGATGTGGGATCCCGTCGAGAACGCCAGCCTCGTGCCGTGGATCTTCGTGGCGGGCCTGACCCACGGGTTGATCGTCCAGTCCACCAAGGGACGCTGGGTCGGCACCAACCTCTTCTTGGCCGGGCTCCCGTTTCTCGCCTTCCTCTACGGCACGTTCCTGACCCGCTCCGGCCTGCTGGTCGACGTCAGCGTCCACTCCTTCGCGAAGATGGACAACTCGGCGCTGCAACTTCTCAAAGCTCTGCTGATCGTGTCGTTCGCCGGCTTCGTGGGCCTCTATTTCGTGCGGGGGCGGAGCCTGGCGAAAGCGGCGGAGACGACTCTGGCGGAAGAGGAGTCGGGGCTGAAGCGCGCGGGGGCTCTACCGATGGAGCGTCCTCATGCTGAGCCTGCTCGGCTTGACGATCGCGGTCGGTATGAGCTGGCCGTTCTTCATGGCGTTGGCGGGCCACAAAGAAGCGGTGATCGAGGAGGGCTCTACCACCGCGTCGTGGCGTGGTTCTTCGTGCCGCTCATGCTGCTCATGGCGATCGCGCCCTTTGCCACCTGGCGCGCCATGGGCGCGCGGGCGCTGGCGGCGCGAGTGTTCAATGTCTTCAGCGTCACCTTCGGCCTCTTAGGCGCGTCGCTGTTTTCCTGAAGAATCCCTATTGGGGCTCGGCCGCTCAAGGGGACGCGAAGATCCCGATGCCGTTCGGGTTGCAGATCGCCCTGCTGCCCTGGATGCTCCTGCTGCTCTTCCTCTGCCTCTTCGTGGCCGTCGCGAACTTCTGGCGCATCACCGAGATTTGGCGGAGGTCCAGACCCTCCATCGGCGGGTTCGTCGCCCACATAGGGATGGCGCTGCTCCTCGGCGGCCTGATTCTCTCGCGCGGCTTCGAGCGGACCGAGAAGCTAATCGTCCGCGAGGACCGGGTGGAGCGCGCGCTGGACTACGCGATCCAGTTCAAGGGACTGACCGACCCGACCCTCAAGGACCGGGACGGCAAGGCGCTCTTCCAGGTGATCGGGCGTGAAGGCAGCTTTATCGCGCGGCCCGGCCTCTACTACACCATGCAGGGTGAAGAGGAAAAGCCTACCGTCTGGCCCCACGTCGAGCGCCTGGCGACGCACGACGTCTACTTCGCTCTCGAGCCGCCCCAGACTTCGGTCTGGGAGCAGGCGGAAGCCTTCAAGGTAGGCGAGACGCGGACGATACCGCATCCTACGCCGACGTCACCGTCTACCTCGGCATGGTCCGTGAGGGCGAAGCGGGCATGAAGGGCACTTCGTTCCGAGCCCGGCTGAAGGTGAAGGTAGCAGAGCGGGAGGCGGGACAGGGGCGCACACGAGCATGGATGAGGTGACGCCGAAGATCGTGCTCGGCGAGGGGCCGGACATGCCTCAGGTCAGCGAAGACTTCCGCATCATGATGGAGGGGATGGACGCGGCGGACCAATCGGTGCGGCTCCAGCTCTTCTGGGCGACGCCCCTGTATCCGGTGACGATGTACTACAAGCCGATGACCTCGCTGGTCTGGCTTGGCACCAGGATCATGACGCTCGGCGGGCTGATCGCGGCCGTGGCCCGGCGCCGCCGGGGCGTAGCGGGCGTAGCCGCTCTAGAGGCTGCCGAGGAGACGCCGCCATCGCCCGGATTCGGATCCAACGCGCCCGTCGCCAAAGAGACTGGGCCGGCCGCGGCACCCACCGGTTAGCGGGACACCTTCCGGTATAACTCGGCGGTGACCATCGAACTCGGGGCGCTTCTTGAGGAGAGTGGCGCGGTTTTACGCGGCCACTTCCTTCTCTCGTCGGGCCGCCACAGCGACGTGTATTTCGAGAAGTTCCGCGTTTTGGAGCAACCGAGAGTTCTCGCGCTCTCCGCACCGAGATCGCGCCGGCCACTTCGCTCACGACGCCCCTGCCCTCGTCGCGGGGCCGACGACGGGGGCATCATCATCGCCTTCGAGGTCGCCCGCCAGATGCAGGTTGCCGGCCGTCTACGTCGAGAGCGGTGACGGCCGTAAGACACTACGTCGGAACGCCCAGATCCCGGCCGGCGCGCGCGTGCTCGTGGTGGACGACGTCCTCACAACGGGACGCTCCGTGCTGGAGACGATGGAGGCAGTTCGGGAGGCGGGAAGACGTTCCTGCCGGGGTAGGCGTGCTCATCGACCAGGCGGAGTCGCCGGTCGACTTCGGGGTGCCCGTGTTTGCGGCGTACCGGGTCGGCGCGCGCACCTACGCCGCCGACGAACTGCCCGAGCCTGGCCGCGGTTCCGATTGCAAACCGGGCACCCGAGCAAGCCTCCTAGGCTAGCGGTCGATCCAGACGGCGAAGAGGTTGGTTAACCGCCGGCTTGGGCTGACGTACGTTCGGCCGAACACGTGCATGCCGAGCGATGCTCCGGCGTCGAGGTTCATCGCGTCGACGCACCCCAGCCCTTTCATGACTTGGCCAAATCGGGCAAAGGTCACGCCGGACATGGCGTGTACGAGCTTGGCTTCCGGTCGGCCGTCAGGCCGACGCCCATCCGCTGTGTGCTTCCCATCACGTGCGGATCCCGGAATCCCTCCGTCGTCGGGCGCACGTCCACTCGTCCCCCAACACCAGGGCGGGGCCGCAGGCGAGGACGGTCTCGTAGCCGGTCCAATCTTCCGCGTGTCCCCAGATCACGCGGCGCATGATCGCCCGGTTGTCGCGGGTGATGGCGAGGGCGGTCCCCATCAGCCCCTTGTGCACGAGTCTTCCCTTCAGGACAATGTCGCCGATCGGCGCCTTCGTGGTCTTGCTGAAGTAGGCGCCGTTGATGGCGGCCGCCGGCCGTGCCCGCCGCAGCATCAGCGCGAACGGCTCGTCGCCTTCCGGGAAAGCCTTGCGCCAAGATGATCCCCAGTCTCACGCGGCGATCCGCGAGATCAACCGGATCATTCGGACGAGGCACTCCGCAGACTTTCAGGTGCAGAAGGACGACAGGCGTACTCTTCGGCTGGACTCCCAGAGCGAGGTTAAAGGCGAGCGTCGAGAGCATCATCGCCGCGAGATTACCGCCGACGGGCCGCGACTGAAGAGCCCGGTTGAGATGGAGAGACACCTCCGCCTCGACCGGGCTTTTGCGGGACGACCGGGCGAGCTAGTTGCCCTTGGCCAGACGGCTGAAGCTCTCCTTGTCGACCGCGCGCATAAGGCACTCGTCGTAGGAAACGTTCCCGTTGCGGAAGTGCTCCGCGAGGCTCTTGTCCATCGTCTGCATGCCCATCGCGACGTTCGTCTCGATCACCGAGTACATCTGATGCGTCTTTCCCTCGCGGATAAGGTTCTTCACGGCAGGAATGCCGAGTACGACCTCGAGGGCCGCCATACGCGCCCCGCCGAGCTTCGGCAGGAGTTGCTGAGCCACGATCCCTTCGATGGTGTTGCCCAGGAGGACACGAATCTGCGCTCCTGCTGGTCGCTCGGGAAGACGTCGGCGATGCGGTCGATGGTGGCCGGCGCGTTCCTCGTGTGGAGCGTGCCGAAGACGAGGTGGCCCGTCTCAGCCAGCGTCAGCGCCGCTTCAATGGTCTCCAGGTCGCGGAGCTCGCCGACGAGCACGATGTCCGGGTCTTCGCGGAGGACGGCGCGCAACGCATCGTGGAACGAGAAGGTGTCCGCGTGCAGCTCCCGCTGGTTGACCATGCACCGCTTGTGCAGTGCAGGTACTCGATCGGGTCCTCGATCGTGAGGATGTGCATCTGCTGGGTCTCGTTGATGTCGTCGATCATGGTCGCGATCGTCGTCGACTTACCGGAACCCGTGGGACCAGTGACCAGGATTAGGCCCGAAGTCCGTTTCGACATGTCGCGGATCACCGGTGGCAGTCCCAGGGTCTCGAAGGACGGGATCTTGGTTGGAATCGCCCGCAGCGCGCCGGCGACGGAGTAGCGCTGCATGTAGACGTTGAAGCGGAATCGCGCCAGACCCTTCACCGAGTAGCCGAAGTCCAACTCGTGCTTCGCCTCGAACTTCTGCAGGTTCTCGTTGGAGAGCGTGTCGTACACCAGGCGCCGCGTGTCCTGTGGCGTCAGTGGCTCGGAAGTGGGACGATCTCTCCGTCCAAGCGGACCATCGGCGGCAGGCCCACGGTGATGTGGATGTCGCTCGCCTTTCTTTCGATCGCCATCCTCAGGATGTCGTCCATGTGGACGTTCGCGACGGAGCGAACGTCCGACTCGCCGTGATTCATCACGACGCCCGAGGTGTCGAGCTTCATCCGGTCCTGATGGAGATCCATCTGGTGGATGCTGCACGTGCCCCGGCTGATAGTGAGGCCGCTCCTGGTCGGCGGGCGCAAAGCCAAACTCTTCGCTGGGCGCGCTTACTAGCTCGCCGCTTCGCGGATCGATTACGAGTCCCTCTTCGACGGCAACGCTCGCCGAGGGCTCTGGCTCCGTAAGCACCTGGTTCCAACTAAATCCGGTCGACATATTTCTCCTCTAAACCTGGAGTTGCGCGACGGCGAGCATGTTAGCCGCCTCCACAACTAGATTCTCGGCATCCGTGCCGGAACCCGTAGAACTTCGAGGGCCCAAAGTGGCAGACTTTTTGCGGACTCCGGCCGGATCTGGCCGATCTGCAGCAGTCTCGCCAGCCGGCTGCCCAGGGCCGTGCGGCCTGATGGGCCGCGAAAGCGTCCAATCGCGACGTAGGTTCCGTGGTGTTCAGGCCCACTTGGAGCGCTCGCGGAAATCCCCATCGGCCCGCGGCTTCGGCTATCAGCTCCACATGGTGAAAGCCGTAGACGTCCTTCTCCGCCATCGCGTCCGTGAACCCTAGCCTCGTTAGCTGGATCACCAACTCGTAGTCCGCCCGCCGCTGCGGTCCAACAGGTTCTTGCCCAGATAATGGGCAAGCCCGCAGGTGTACGCTTCATTCGGCGGCAGCGCCTGCGTGTGGGAGGCAATCCAGTGGCAGCAGCTCGCGGTATCTACCGAGTGGCGCCACCACGACCTCCGTCGGAGGGACCGACGGTCGTTCTTCCCGGCAAAGGCGTCCAAGACGGTGCGCGTTGCCAATCGCCTCAGCTCCTTATTCCCGAGGAGTTCGATCGCCTCGTGAATCGAGACAATCGTCCCCTCGTAGCCCGACACCGTCGCATTGGCCAAAGCCAGCACGCAGCTGCTGAAGCCTGGATCGACGGCGACGATCCGTTCCATCTCTCGCTCCCCCGAATCGCCGCCTGAAACTCCTGCAGTCTGTATACGACGTGCGGCAGCACGGCAGCTCGTCGATCGGGACGATTAGGCCTCCGAGCCTGGTATCCGGCTCTCGCGTCTCTAGCACCATCATCGAGAAGTCCCTCCCCTGTTTGTCTCTTCTCTAGGCATAGATCACCCTCAAGACCTCGTCCACGGAGGTAACTCCCATGAGGATTTTCGAGACCGCGTCCACCTGAAGCGTCTTCATGCCGCCGGCGACGGCCAGATTCCGCAGAACATGGCTGGGCGACCGCTCCAGGACCTGGTCCCGCACTTCGTCGGTCATGACCATCAGCTCGTGGACGCCCGTCCGTCCCCGGTAGCCCGTGCCCTTGCACCGGTCGCACCCTGCTTTGCCCTTGAAAAGCGTGATGTCGCCGTTGGTGTCCGATCCGAGACCTTCCGGCACCGGAAAGCCGTACCGCAGGAGCGTCTCGCGCGGGGTCGAGTACCCCCTCCTTGCAATTCGGGCAGATCTGCCGCACGAGGCGCTGGGCCAGTACGCAGACGATGGAGGAGGAGATCAGGAACGGCTCCACTTCCATGTCGATGAGCCGAGCGACCGCGCTGGGCGCGTCGTTCGTGTGGAGCGTCGAGAGGACCAGATGGCCGGCGAGCGCGGCTTCCATGGCAATCGTCGCCGTCTCGTTGTCGCGCATCTCGCCGACCATGATCACGTCCGGGTCCTGCCGCATCATGGCGGAGGCCGGCGGAGAAGGTCATCCCCGCCTTCACGTTCACGCCGCACTGGTTGATGCCGTCCAGCTCGTACTCGACCGGGTCTTCGATGGTAATGATGTTTTTTCGAGCCGTCGTTGATCTTGTTCAGGACCGAGTAGAGGGTCGTCGACTTACCGAGCCTGTGGGGCCGGTGACGAGGATGATGCCGTAGCTCTTGGAGCACATGTCCTCCAGGGTCTTCAGGTTGTGGTCGAGGAAGCCGAGCTTCGACAGACCGACCTTCACGCCGCTCTTGTCGAGCACGCATAACGATCTTCTCGCCGTACACCATCGGCAACGTGCTCACGCGGAAGTCGTAGTCCTTGCCGCCGATGGTCGCGCTGATGCGGCTGTCCTGAGGCGAACGCTTCTCAGCGATGTCCATGTCGGACATAATTTTCACGCGGCTTGTCAAAGGCGCGACGACCTTGCGGGGCAGCTTCATTCCGTCCAGGAGGACCCCGTCGATGCGGTAGCGAATGCGCATGCCGTCCTTGCACGGCTCCATATGGATGTCGCTCGCTTTGTCGGTGATCGCCTGGGTGATGATCAGGTTCGCGAGGCGGATGATCGGCGCGTCGTCGCTTAGCTCGCGGAGCTCGGCGTCGCTCAGCTCTTCGTCGCTTTGCGCGCTGAGCTGGATATCCCCGTCGAAATCCTTCATCACGCCGGCGATGGCGTCGGTCACCCCGCTGTCCATCCGATAGTGGTGGGACATCGCGGCCTGGAGGTCTTCCTCCACCGCGATGACCGGCTCGATCTCGAGCCCGGTGGTCAGGCGGAGAGCTCGTCGATGACGAACACGTCGAGCGGGTTCGCCATGGCGACGGTCAGCTTCGAGCCGTGCTGGATAGGGACCGCTCGAAACTTCTTCGCCAGTTGCGGGCTCAGGAGAGCCAGAGCCGCCGGATTCGGCACGCAGTCGCCCAAGTCCAGATACGGCACGCCCCAAACCTTGCCGAGGCACCGCACGCGGTCCCGTTCCGCCAGCTCCCCCATCCCGACCAACACCTTGGCGATAGCATCGCCACGTCGCCGCTCGCGCTGCTTATCTAGCGCAAGCCGGAGCTGCTCTTCGTTGATCAGCCCTTCTGTTACAACATAATCGCCCGAAAGCATCATGGTCCGCCGCTCCCAACGGACTCCCTCAAGTCCGCACGAGGTGAGTTCCACCCGCAACCCTGTCAGGCACCCGGCAGAAATAGCAGGCGTCGGACGAACCCGTAGGAACACCAGATTTCCGCCGTGGGCGGAAAACACCCTGAGGTATCATGGACCTGCTCGCCCAGGTGATGAAATTGGTAGACACGCACGGTTCAGGTGTGTCCAGAAGCCGGTGAGAATCGAACCTACAGGTTCAAATGGCCACCGCAGAAAGGCGCAGAAGACCGCAGAGAACCGCATCCTTTACCGGGATTGTGAGTCGGTCGGCCCTTCTTCTTACCGGGGTGGCGATACGAACATAGTCCCAGCTGCTGCATTTGCATCCGGCACGCAATACTGGTTATAGGAACAGGAATGAGCAAGATAGCCGAGATCTCGTGGGGCGAGTTCCTGCGTTCGTCACCTCCTGGCCGGTTCTTTCGGATTCCCGATCTCAACGTTCGTCGCCCGGTATCAGCACCTGAACTTAACGGCGGCAACGTCAATGCTGGCGCTGGTGCCTACGCAAAGGCCGGTAACTACAGCGGCTCCTCTTCGGACCGAGACCCGTCCTACTTCTGCTCAGAGTTGCCCACCGTCAAGCTGTACTGCGAAGAAAAAACGTGTGAGGGCGAGCTGTTCCACGAAGCTGCTGAGTTGGACGACTATCTAAGCTGGACGCCAGATGGTGCTGAGAGAGGCGACATGTTGGAGTACAGATGCAACAACTGCGGTAGAGGTCGATCGCTTTTCGGGATCGTCACGAAGCTGGACCCTGAACGGAACCTCCTGGCCCTAAAGATGGGACAATACCCAGCCCTCGGTGGCGCAGTTCCTGCTTCCGTCAAAGCGCTTACGCATGAACATTACAAGGAATTGCTCATCAAAGGGATTGCTTGCCTCCGTCTCGGTTACGGTGTCGCAGCTCATGCCTACCTTCGGCAGGTATTGGAAGGCATCCATGTCGACTTGTTAAAACAAGTCCGCAGCATCAGCCCACCGGCTGACCAGGCCAAGTATGACGAGGCAATCACGAAGGGGAACTTCTCTGATTCGCTGGAGCTAGTGTCACACGTCATTCCCGACGCACTCAAGATTGGCACTGAGAACCCGCTCCGCCTCATCTATAGTGCCTTCAGCGAAGAACTACACCACGGTGATGATGATGATGATTGTTTTCGCGCTGCTCAGCACGGGCTGTCTCTTCTGATCCTGACGCTTGACGCCATCGCTGCCCAGAAGCGGCTGGTGAAGTTTCAGAAGTCAGCAATCGAAGAGTTGGCTCAGATCCACGCTGAGTCCAAATCTGGCCGCACCTCACCCTCAACGAGTTCAGAGGCACCCCAGGACGAATCCGAGCAAGGTACATTCTGAAGACTGGACCGGGTCTCAAGCACACGTTGCCGATCTTCGCGGTTCGCCGCGTACGTGTGCGTACTGCGCGTACCGGGACGGCTACCGGGATTTTCGGTTGCTTACCGGGAGGGGACCGGGAAAATGGTATATTTGAACCTCGCCCAGGTGGTGAAATTGGTAGACACGCACGGTTCAGGTCCGTGTGCCTAATAAGCATGGAGGTTCGAGTCCTCTCCTGGGCACCACCCCTTCCCCGGCTTCTCAGTCCTTGCTGACGAGAAGAGGCACCCGCTTCGGAGGTCGTCGAAGTCGGATCTACCTGTTGCCCTTAGTCTCGCTGAGTTAGGAGGTTTCCCCGCCGTGGGGCGGCGGGGGGCCAGCACCGCCCGCTCGCCCAAACGGTCCCGAAAAAACGGGAAGCGAAGGGACTCCCCCCCCCCCCCCCCCCCAAACACCCCCCCCGGCGCCCGGGGCAACGCCCACAGGGTTCCGGGGCGCCGACGCGGGGGGCGCCAACGCCGGGAAAACC
>JAUJNV010000033.1 GCA_030447945.1 Fimbriimonas sp.
GGGTCGTTCCCAGCCGAAGGCGTCGAAGAGGGCGGCGTGCTTCGGCGCGCTGCTGATCCACTCCTCGCCGCGGATTACGTGGGTGATCTCCATTAGGTGGTCGTCCACCATCGCCGCGAAGTGATACGTGGGCATCCCATCTCCCTTGATGAGCACCGGGTCGTCCACCGTGTTCGAGTCCCACTCGATGCGGCCCCGGATCGTGTCATCGATCGAGATCGTCTGGTCGCGCGGAATGCGCTGCCGCACCACGTACGGCTTCCCCGCCGCCTCCGCTTCCGCCACTTGGTCCGGGCGGGCGTCCCGCCAAGCGCCGCCGAAGTAGCCCGTGGGCTGCTTGTTGATCTGCTGGTACTCCCGCATCTCTGTCAGCTCTTCGGGAGTCTCGAACGCCTTGTAGGCGTGGCCCGCCGCCATCAGCTTATCGATCCAGTGCGCGTAGATCCCCGCCTCCTTGCGCTCGCTCTGGCGATACGGCGCGTGCGGGCCGCCGATGTGCGGACCTCACCGAACTCGATGCCGACTCCAGCGGAAGGCCGTCCACGAACTCCTGCTCCGACTCGGGTTGTAGCGTGCGGTCGGTGTCCTCTAAGCGCAAGATGTTCGTGCCCCGATGGTGGCGCGAAAAGGTGCTTAAACAAGGCACGCGAAGCGCCCCAACGCAGCCGCCCCGTCGGGCTGGGGGCGAAGCGACACGGACGGACATGGGTGGAGATAATAGCTGATGCAGGCGCTGCGCCGGGCGTTAGCAGTAGGCAGCTTCTCCGACGCCCACGCCCAACGCCCAACGCCTCCCCATAGGCCCAACGTCCCCCTTGCGCGAACTGTCGCGGCGAACCGCTATAAGATTAGAGGCAGAGGAGCACGCTTGGCGGACTGGCACTACATCGGGCACTACGGACAGCTTGGTCCGCTTACGCAAGAGCAGGTCGAGGAGCTGATCGACGGAGGTGCGATCGTCGCGGACACCTACGTCTGGCGGACGGGGATGCCCGACTGGCAGCCGGCCGAGCGCGTGCCGGAGCTGCGCGGCGACACGTTGCGCCTGGCCGAGCCCTACGCCGCTCCGCCGCCCCCCCCGGCGCCCGGCACCCGCGTCGCCGCGCCGCCCGCCGCGCCGCCGATGGGACAGCTGTTCGCGTACCGGCCGATGCCGGCGACGCAGACGATGCGCACCCGGGTTTTGTGGCGGCGCGCAGCGACCGTAGCCGGGCGATGGGCGGGGTGCTTCAGATCCTTTCCGGCGTCGGCCGCATGTACCTCGCGTTATCTACGGCGTGCTTCAGCTCGTACTGGCCATGGCGACTCGCGGTATCCTCTACGTCTGGTCGCGTTTGTCGACGGGATCATTCTCACGGGCGGCGTGAAGCTCGACGGGTACGGCCGACAGCTGGGGGCAGATTGACGGACCATTTCGGCACGTGAGGGAGCATGAAGTTTACAGTTGAGACGTTACAAATTGTAATGCGCGCTTTGTTCGTCGCTCTTTTCACGGCCGTCTGCAACTTTGTTTCGCCGCCGGGGGCCTGCCAGTACACGCTTAAAGGCAGGCGAAACCGTCATGGATCGCCGTGAAGGGCGAGGGGACATTACCCTCGTCCGTTAATGAAGAAGGGCAAAGCCAAAAACCGCCGGGCACATCCTCAAGCTGGCCCGCGACAGTTCTACGACGGGCAGCGGTTCCATAAGGGGTCGTGACATCGCCGCGGCCCTACCTCGCGCAGGTCGGCGATCCTCAGAGCAGCCAAGTCGCTCGACGATCCCGCCATGGGTACCGGGGGCACGGGCGCGCGCATTCCCTACGAAGCCACGGGTTTCGTTCACGACGCGGGGGCCGTCGGTCTCGCGCATCCTGAGGGCCAGAAGGAGGGCGACAGTCAGTTCTATATGCTGCTCGCCCCGGCCTGATTCCTCGGACGATAACATACCGGTGCCCGGCAAAGTCGTCGGTGGGATGGACGTGCTCAAAAAAGGTAGAACCCGGCGACCGGGTCGTTTCCAGGACGGTTGCCAAAGGAGTTGGTGGGTGGTGTGGTGGGTCGTGAACCGTAAGCCGTGACCCGTGGCCGAAGCGAGACGCCCCTCTGCCCTCACGATGCGCTACCCACGGCCCACTACCCACCACCCACTACCACCACCCTCACCCCGAAACGCGCCACTGAACCGTGCGGCTTGGTCGGGCGATCCTCCTCGTGTTCTTGTTCGGGGCACTTAGCCTGCTCTTCATCTCCTTCGTGACCTTCTGCCGCCGACGAGGTCGCGCCAGGGACGCGCAACCATCGAAGCAGGTGAGAAGGCCACCGAAGTCCAAGTCGAACGCCTTCGCCAGCAGATGGACCGACTGTTCCTGGCCTGGGCGGTACGCGCTCTACGTCGGGAAGGCGTGATCCAAGGCGACTTCGGAAGAAGCTCGTTCGGAGTCAAGGAGCCGGTGGCGATATCATCCGGCGCGCCCTGCCCATGACGGCGAAGATCGCAAGCCTCGCGATCCTGCTCGCAGCGGCCGTCGGAATCAGCGCTCGGCACGATCGCCGCGCTGAAGCAGAACCGCTTGCCCGACCGAAGCGTCCCACGGTCAGCACGCCGGGGTAACCGTTCCCGCAACTTCGTCCTCATGCGCCCTGTCCTGTGTATTTCTTCAGCGTCCGGCTCGACTACCTGCCCAAAACGTGGAGGTGGAGCTGGCCGGGCCCGAGTACTTTATCTCATCCTGCCGGTGGCCATCTTGGCGGCCCGCCCCCTGCCGCGCTTCCTGACGCGCCTGACTCGCGCGAGCATGATCGACACCTTGAGCCAGGAATTATTCGTGCATGGCGGTCGCCAAGGTAGCTTCCGTCGGCGTTTCATCCCCAAGCACGCCCTGCGGAATGCGATTCTGCCGGTCATCACCGCCATCGGCACCAGCTTCGGCGTGCTCCTGACGGCCTGTTTATCGTGGAGCAAGCGTTCACCCTGCCGGGACTCGGCAAGGAGACGATCCTGGCGATCACCCGCGGCGACATGCCCGTCATTCAGGCGTGCGTCCTCGTGACGGGGGCCATACAACCATCCTCTTGAACCTACTCGTGGACCTTATGCTGCCCCTGCTGACCCACGGATCTGGGAGTCACAGGTTTGATTTTCTGTTGCTCGCTGCCAAGGCTCCCTTTCACCAGGGGCCGCGAGGCGTTGGGCGCCGCGACCCGCTCATGATGGCCGGGATCGTGTTCCTCCTGCTCTGGCGTTCATTGCGGCCCTGGGTCCCTCGTCCGCCTGGCGCATGCTCGACAACCGGGCAGGCCGGGCGTTCGATCCCGTGATCGACTCCATCACGCCGCCCCACATGCAACCGGACGAAAGGTTTTGGTTCGGAACGGACGAACTTGGCCGCGACACGTTCTCGCGCATCGCCGCCGGCGCGCGGGTGTCGCTGTTCGTGGGACTCGTGGTTCAGGCCATCGCCCTCTCCGTCGGCATCTTCGTGGGAGTGGTGGCGCCTACGCTCCGCCTTGGATCTCGACACCATCCTGCGCTTCACCGACGGGATGTTCGCTTTCCCGGACATCCTGCTGGCCGTCCTCATCATCGGGCTCATCGGGCAGGGTCTCGTTCCGGTGATCGTGGCGCTCTCGATCACGGCGTGGCCTGCCATCGCACGCCTAGTACGCTCCCAGGTGGCCACGGTGAAGGACCGGGAATTCGTCATCGCGGCAAAGGCTTCGGGCGCGTCGACCTGGTACCTCGTGACGCGGCACGTGTTGCCTCAGCTCGTGGGAGTGCTGCTAGCTGTGAGCATGATCGAGATCGCGGCACCATCCTCGCCGAAAGCGCGCTCAGCTTCCTCGGGATCGGCGTGCAGCCGCCTCAGCCGAGCTGGGGCGCCATGATCCGCAACGCGCGGGAAAACATGACCTCCCACCCGATCGCCCTCCTCTGGCCCTGCTCGTGCTAAACCTCACGATCTTCGCCCTGAACTTCGTCGGCGACGGCGTGCGAGCGGCGACGGATCCGAAGCGAGGCTAGGAGGGAGAAATGTGAGGTCAGAGATCAGAGATCACAGGAGGCATGTACCTCATCTCATCATCTCACATCTCACATCTCTCATCTTCTCGCCTTCAAGACCTCGATCGCTTTGGCGAGTTGGTTGTCCTTCTTGGGGTCGCCCGTACTCGAAGCCGCCGTCCAGGTTGGGCTTGACCTTACGTTTGGGCGCTGGACCGCCGCTGATGTAGACGTTGTCCTCGTCCACCTTCGGCCAATGTCCCCGCTGCTCGGGAGGAAGTACTTGGCGATCGAGCTGTCGGATTTTGGCGCTGGAGCCGTCGGCGAGCGCCGATCACATTCTGCACCGACGCCTTGCCGTAGCTGTGCTCACCGACGAGAGTCGCGCGGCCGTAGTCGCCCAGGTAGCCGGCGAAGATCCTGGAGGCAGCCGGCGCTCGCCGAGTCTTCGTCCATGAGCACGGCCACCGGGTAGTCGAAGTTGTGCCGGGAGCCGGCGGAGGTCCGAGCAACCTCCTCTTGGCCGCTGCGGAATCGCATTCGGACGACGATCTTGTCTTCCACAAAGCGGCTGAGGACGTCCACGGCTGACTCGAGCAGACCGCCGGGGTTTCGCACGTCGATCACGAGTCCCTGATCCCCTGGCGCTCCAGCTTCGTGAGCTCCAAGTCGAACTGCGCGACGGTAGGTTCGGCGAAGCGAAGATATCGTCAGCACTCCCACACCCTGCTCCTTGATGTGTGAAGCGAACGGTCGGCACAATGATCTTTGCGCGCCGCACCGTGATCTCGAGCGCGGGCTTGCCGTGTCGGATAAGCTTTAGGCGCACGAAAGTGCCCTCCGGACCCTTGACGCGCTCAGCGATGGCGTTGACCTCCTTGCCCACGACGGGCACGCCGTCGACCGCGGTGATGATGTCGCCCGCGCGCATCCCCGCAGCCCAGGCGGGCCCGCTCTCGAACACTTCGTGGACCTTCGCGCCGAGTGGGTCCTCCCCGAGACGCGCCGACGCCAAAGAGGTTCGCCCGAGTCTCCTCAGAGAACATTTGGCCGCCGGGGGCGGAGGAACATCGTGTGCGGATCGCCGAGGGCGCTCATCAGGCCCCCTCGATCCCCGCGTACTTGAGGTCGACCGGAGCCACGGGCCTCACGTAATTCGTGAGGATCCGTTCGCGCCGTCTGGCGAAACAGCTGCTCTGGGCTGAGTCCTCCGCGCTCGATCTGACGCCGAAGAGTCCGCGAACGGAGCGTTCGGCCGGGAAGATCCTCCTCTGGAAATTCCGCCACCCGAAGCCTAACGCGAAGCAGCAGACGACGACGAGAGGAAGGAAGGCGACGATGCGAGCGAAGGTCTTCAAGGGTGGCTCCTCCCGGTTTGGTCGTGAACTCCGATGTGCGGAGGGTGTAGCCTGAGCCATCGGGGAGAGAAACGATCTGGAGCACGGAGACGTCCCCCTCCCATGGGCCCGCCTTCCAGGGTGGCGAGCCCCTTCGAGGAGAGGGCCAGAGCGAGGATCTCCGCCGCACCGCGGGTGGTGCGGTCCACGAGGATGGTGATCTTCGGCGGACGGCGTTCCCGTCCTTGGTCGCGAAGGGCGAAGACTTCTCCTTGCGCTGCGTCACGAGCGCGCCGTAGGTCCCGGCCGGGGCGAGAACCGCGAGGCACGCGCGCATCTCGTCGAAATCGCCGAGAAGGTTGTTCCGCAGGTCTAGCCTCCACCACGCCTTTGCCCTCGATGGCCTCGCAATGCTTCGAGGCGCCCTTCACCAGGGCAGCACGATGATGCCGCCGGTCGCCGAAAAGAGGGCATCGCGGACGCGCCCTTGGCGATCCGGGTGCTGATCGGCTTGCCGTCCCGCCGCCAGATCACGGAGGTCTCACCGGAGGTTCCGAGGGTCAGCTTGCTTCGCTCGCATGGGCATCAGGCTGCGCTCGGTCTTCTCGTTGAACTCCTTTCGAATAAGGTTAATCTCCGGCAGGCCGATCTTCTTCGCGACGAACTCCTTTGTGCCTTGCACGCGTCACGAGCTCCGCGTTCACCACCCAGCGACCGTCCACGGTATCCACCACGTCGCCCGGCCGTACGCCCGCCTTGTCGGCGGGCCGCCCGGAGTGACGGCGGCCACGACCAGCTCCGGAATCTTGTCGATCCGGTTGCTCGCGCCTTCCTGATCGTCCGGGACGACGCTGTCCGCACTCCCGGGAGAGACTTCAAAACGACTTCGAACTCCGCCCCGATCCCCTGGTACTTGCCCTCGCGGCTCGCCATATAGGCGCTGAACCTGTCCTTGTCCATGTAACGGCTTTCAGGATCGTTCAGACTCCCGACCATGCCACGCGCCGCTCCCGATGCCGGACTTGGACTCGTCAGGGATCGGCTCGACGTACTCGCGGCGCAGGAGGACGGCCATTTCGTGGAAAAAGTCACCCTGGGCACCTCGACGCTGTTATCGCGCGAGGCGACGAGGCTGCGGCTGCCAACGCCGGGTCCCGCCACTCTCGTAGCCCCGCCGAGGTCCACCTGACTCCGTATGGACGCCCCAGAACCACTGCGCCGGCGGCGACCGCTACACCCGCCGCCGCCCATACGCTCTTGCCGATTTCACTCCATGCTTCCTCTTAGATACTGACTACGCTTCCCGTTCGTCGCCTGATCTCAAAAGAGACCTTCTAGCCCGAGCCGTCCTGCCGCTGGCGCCAGTCCCCTATCGGCGTCTGGAACCCCTGTCACCAAGGTCCCTTCGGGAAGTTTCAGCCCTTTTCGCTTGGCGAGATCCTCCAGCGCTTTGCGCGCCTCCCGGGTGGCGGTCGCTCATGACGTTCTCGACCTCCGCCTCGGCCACGGGCCCCTCCAGAGCGGCGAGGGCCGGAGAGCGGTGGCCCGAACGCGCGGGCTGGCGTCCGTGACCGCGAGCCTTAGCGCGTTTCGGTGAGCCTCATTGGGATTTTGCCGTTAGGTGACCGAGGAAGGCGAGCCGGACACCGACGCTGTCGTCCCGAACGGCCTTGTACCCTTCCGCGCGGAAAGTTGGGTTGGGCGACTCGATGAGGCGGATCGCGCTCCCAAGTCCGAACGGCGTCGTTCGGCTCATTCACCACCGACCACAGGAGCTTTCTCATCTCCTCCCCCTCCGTAGGATCCGCGTACTTGGTCGCGGCGAGCTTGATCGACGGGTTCTCCTGCCGGAGAAACGCGCTCAGAACGATTCCCGCTTGCTTCCCGGCAGCCGCCCCAGCGCCTGGATGAACGCGAGCCGCGTGCTCCAGCTCCGATTTTGAAATAGGCCCGTGCGCATGAGCCGGCCCGCGAGCTTGGGATCCTCGCTCTGCGAAAGGATCTCCGCCGCGATGGCCTTCTCGCGATCGGTGCCGATCAGCAGCGCCTTCTCGATGGCGGCAAGCGCTGGCGGCGTCCCCTGATGGGCCAGGGCGCGGACTGCGAACTCGGCGATGCGGTTGTTGATGCTGCCCATGGCCTCGATCAAAGCGGCCTCCGAGGCTGGGTCCTTCAGCCGAGTGTAGGCTGCGAGCGCATTCAAGCGAACGAAGTCGGACGGGTCCTTGAGGAGTTTTCGCAGGTCGTCGCTCGCCGCCTCAGCCTTGGCCGCTACGAGGGCACGTTCCTCCGGGTCTTCGGAAGCGACGTTGGGCTCCAAGCTGGAGAGGCGCGCGTCGCCCCCCTGGGAGCCGAGGGCAAAGTCGTCGAACAGGTACTCCACGTTGCCCCAGGTGCCCTTCTCCTTGAGCTTGGCGCGCGGAGAAGGCTCGATCGCGAGATACTCCACCTCGTCACTCAGGCCCTGTCCGAGCAGGGGGCGCAGGTCCACCGAGACCTGTTGCCACTTCCCGTTCCGCGCGAAGGGGACCGCCAAGGCTGAGGGCACGGCCGGGTCCTCGGCCGGTGCGGCGGGGTCGTCCCCGAGGGAAACCCAGGCCGCTCCCCCTTTGCTCTGCACACGGATCGCAATAGGGTCCTTAGTCGAGCTCTTCGCCCAGAACGTGAGCACGGGCGTCTGCGAAATCCTGAAGAGGGGCTGGCCCGGCCGCCTCGGCAGTCCGACACCGCCGTTCCGGACGTTACCGTACTCCGAGACGGAAAGCACGGTGCCCCGGTCGACGTCGGTGGCGAGCGTGGCGAGGGTATTGGGCGAGCGGAAGGCTTCACTCAGCAGGACGCTCGCCGTACTGGGGGCCGGAACGACGAACGCCGGGCGCGCCGCCAGCCGCTGGAGCAATCCTTCGGTTTCGGGCTCGGCAAGGCTCGCCACCGTTCGCCACTCGTCCCTGGGGATGGCCCCGGCCTTGACCGCGCCGGCGTATCCAAGGGCCTGGGCGCGGTGTGCGGCCTGCGCCGACCACGCCTTGTAGAGGCCGAGGGTGAGCGAGCCCGCCGTCTGCATGCCGCCCGCGCCGTAGAACGGGATCCCGCTGACCGGCGCGCCGTTTACTTCGACGATCTCGGCCGCGCCGGGCGTTTTGTTGTCGGGCGCGATATAGAGCACGGAGTGGTACGGGCCGCGATAGACCTTGTCCTCCGCCTCGTAGAGCCCGCCGTTGATCCTCGGCTCGAAGTACTCGCGGGCGAACGTCTCGTCGAACGGCTCCTTTCCCGCCCCACTATCGCGCCACATAGACTCCTGCTCGATCTCGACGTCCGGCACGATCTCCACCCGGCCCCATGTCTCGGCGGTCACCAAGGCGACGAAGCTCGCCACGGACTCCAGCGCCTCCTGGATCTGCTCCTTCTCCAGGGCTCCCCGCCGTTGGCGAAGGACACCGTCGGCGCCGCGTTCCAGCACGTCGGTGCGCACGAAGACCACGACCTTGGTGCGCCACGGGGCGGCGTCCGCCGTGGCCTTCGCCGCGTCGTACCGCTCCCGGACGCTCGTCCAGTCGCCGGCCGCGCGGTAGGGGGTCGATGCTTCGCGAGCGCCCTCGCCCAGGAAGCCCCACCCTTCCCAGTTGAGAAGCTCGGCGGGCATCTGGAGACCCGGCGAGGGCGCGGGGAACCTCAAGGGCACCTCCCGGCCGGCCAAGGTCATCTTCTCCCCCGTCTCGACCATCACCGGGGGCGGGGGGATGAACTGCTTGGGCTTTTCGTCGCCCTGCAAGGCGAGCGCGAGGAGGACGGGAAGGAGGGTCATGGTCTTAATCTAGGGTGCCGTAGAGTCGGATGTCGTCGGAGGTGGCGGCGTGGGCGTCGCCTCGGCTGAAATCGAGCGCCTCGCGTGCCTGGAAGGGCGTGAGGTCGGCGGGGAGGCCCCCGATGAGGTCGAGCACCACGCTCTTGATACGCTCGGCATTCCGTTTGAACACCTCCAGAACGTTCACTGCGTTGACGGCTTCGGCCCCGGCGTGGACGCCGCTGTCGTAGTCGGTGATCAAGGAGATGTTCACCACGCCCATCCCTAACTCCCGGCAGAGGTAAGCCTCGGGGTACTGGGTCATGTTGATGACCTCCCAACCCTGCTCGTGGAACCACTTGCTCTCCGGCTTGGTGGAGAAACGCGGTCCCTGGATGACGACCACCGTCCCGCCGTCGTGGCAGGTGATCCCGTGCGCCCGCACCGTCTCCACCGCGAGCCGACGCAGCTCCGGGTGGTACGTCTCCACCGGGGAGAGGTGGGTCACGATAGGCCCGTCGTAATAGGTGTCGATGCGGCCACGCGTGCGGTCGACGAATCCGTCGCAGACGACGAAATCGCCGGGGGCGACGTGCTCTTGCAGCGAGCCCGCCGCGCAGGGGCTGATCACGACCCGGCACCCGAGGGCCCGCATAGCCCAGACGTTCGCACGGTAGTTGATCTTGTGCGGCGGAATCGTGTGATGCCGCCCGTGACGAGGGAGGACCGCGACCCGGCGGCCGCCGACGGTCGCCAGGAACAGCGCGTCGCTCGGCGGCCCGTAGGGCGTGTCGATCTTCGCCTCGCGCACGTCCTCCAGGAGGCTGTAGAAGCCCGACCCGCCGAATACGCCGATCTCGGCCCCCACCTCGTTGGGCACTACTTCGTTTCCCCCTGGCGGATCCCGCCTCGCAGCAGCCGGATCAGCTCATCCACCCGTGCTCCGCGCCGGAGCGCGAGGTCCGGGGGCACGAGCCGGGCACGCTTGCTCCTGATCGCGTTAACCGTGCGAAATCGGGGGTCGGAGACGATGGCGGTCGCGCCCGTCCCGGACTTTTCCTCCGCGACCAACAGCACGTCGGGGTTAAGCGCCATGAGGGTCCCAAGTTCAATGGCACGAACCGGTCGGCATCCGGACCCACTGATCGCCGCCCGCCGCGCGGACCACGTCGGCGAGGAAGGAGCGCGTGCCGAGGATCATATGGCCGAGCCGTGCCCCGGAAGGAGGAACACGACCTTCGGCTTGCGACCCGTCGGGTCCGACTGCGACATAGTGCGCTCGTCGACGATCTTGTCGATGTAGTTCGACACCGACGTTTCTTGCAGCAGAAGCCCGCCCAGTTCGGCGAGCTCGTCCAAGAAGCCGTCGAGGGTGTTCGCCGTAAAGGCGAACGTGTCCCCCGTGCCCTTGATCTTGGCGACGTCGCTCTCGCTGTAGAGCAGCGCGTCGTACAGCACGAGGTCCGGCTGCATCTTGGCGATCTTCTCGTATTCCGGCTTGACGGAAGCCACCACGGGCACCTGCCGGACGGGCGGCGGATAATCGCACGCCGCGGTCCGGCCCTTGAGCATCTCACCGGAGGCGAACCGGGCTACGACCTCGGTCGTGCTCGACCAGGCTGACGACACTCGTGTTACACCTTCTCCGGCCTGGGAGCCGAGATCGTAACCGCTTCATCCTTCCGGCAGCCGGCCATCGCGAAGGCGAGCAGAAGCAAACGAGCGCGGGAGAGCCCGACGCATAAGGAGATTGTGGCGCATCGGAGGCACGGGCATCGAGCCCCGCGCCCGGGGAGTAACGTTAGGATGCGCGCCTGTTCAAGCGCCGACGCACGCCGTCGTTCCCGAGGGGCCGGCGTCAGGGCTAGAAGGCCGGACGGCTTGGGGCAAATTAGAAGGGTCCGCGCAGGGGTGCAGCTCAGTTGGTGAGCAATGGTTCCAAAACCAGGGGTCGCGGGTTCGAATCCTGTCGCCCCTGCACGGCGACCCCGGGGCGCCCAGCCGCTCCCCGGGAGATCCCCCGCCCCTCGTCGAGCTGACCTTCGGCGCCTATGTTCGCACCGACAGGTCCGTTCGGATCGCGGGTCTGCTCGCCCGGCCTCGTGGCCCATACGTGGAGTGTAAGCGCACAAGCCTAAGAGCATGTGGAGCCAGCCCCTCCCCTTGCCCGGATGGTTCGTGCCGGAGGGGGAGGGCAGGGTGGGGGTTCCGGAAAGTCTCTCTTTCTACCCAGGCTCGGCTCAGCGAAGCCACCGCACGAACCTCCACCCCTGTTCTCCCCCTTCCCGCGCAAGAACCATCGCGGCAAGGGAAGGAGGTCAGAGATTTTTTTGGCGATCTTCTTCGAGGCTCTCAATTTGCCAAACCCTTCGCAGACGCACTAGTAGTGGCGTCCCCCTGTCTCTTGGGATGGGAAAGTGCCGGGAGGATGCCACCCGCGGTGAGGATCACCCGCGCCAGGCTCACCTTCGCGAACAGGTAGTACTCACCGTGGCCAGCCGTGAGGCTTACCTTTCCGAAGAAGAAAACCGTGGTGCCGATGCCAGATGTGCCGTCGGACATAACAGAGTTGCTCGTTTGGCTTGCCAGGTGGACGGTTTGCCTGTCCTCAGGATGTCCTGGCCGGTCGCCAAGACAAGAAGAATATTAGCTCGCGCGGTTTTGAAATCCGGGTGGTCTGCCCTTGCGGCCTCCATCCACGGCAGTTAAAACCCGGATGCCGAAGACCGACCTCTGCCAGCGGATGATTCGCATTTGGATCGTGTACTAGTTCCGCGCCCCCAACTATAAAATGGAAGATATTGAGGAAGACTTCTCATAGAAGTGGAACGCCTTTGCGCTGCAGCCGATCAAGCGCGCTCGATTACCTCAAAGCACTACCACCCGATGGACGAGAACCCGGATGCCGGAGCAGAACAAGAACACTTTAAATCTCACTCCTGGTGCTCGACGTCATAGCTTCTTCTCACGCCTTCGTCAAAGAAAACATAGTAAATACCGTATTTTCCAAGATATAAATAGCATTTTCGCAAAGCCTCGATCTACTTGGTTTTGTATACCCTGGCAGCTATCACGGCGGCGAGGTAAATCTACGAGACGGGGACCCCCCAGGTGGGCCACAACACCGTTTCCGTCATCCCTTGCACTTGATAGTACTTCGGTGGTTTCCACGGTCTGAGAACCACCAGCACACTTCCCCTGATCATTACTACAACAGCAATCACCACGAGGAGAGCGCGAATTGCTCTGAGCCTCTTAGCTCACCGATCATCTTTTTTCTAGTGGCGTCGCAAACGCTTCACAGCAACAAGTGCGGGACTTGAGAGGTGGATGAAAATAGCGACATGACAATGATTGATGACGCCGTATAGCGCACCGCACGCAACGCCCGTAAGATTATTATCGACATCCCGCCAATTGACGTCGTTGTCATCTCCGCAGGCTTTGTATCCACTGGAGCACCGCCTCCTGAAAAGCGCAAGGAGTCCGCAAAGCGCGCTACCGGCGGTGATAAGGCGTTATCTACACAATGATCTAGATGGTCCTTACCAGTTAGCACGCGATATTTGCTGAATAGCCGCAACAGATTAGGCAAGCTGCTGGCGAGAGCTGTGAACCAAGACAGGCATCTGCCTGAGGGGTCGTTTAATTGTATGGGCATGTTGAATACATACCGATAGTGCTCCTTGGCAACAGCGGATCCACGGTGAGCCATCTTCAGACGTTGGCCGGTAGAACCGGGCCCTCACGCAGAACAGCTTGTCCAGCAGGTCCTTTTGGAAGTACCCGAGGGTGCCCACGGCTGCGAAGGGCGTGGCACCGCTCCCGGTGCGGCTGCAACTTCTCCGCACGGCCAACACCCCAGGCGGGCCGGTGAGGGCGCTGGTGGAGCCGACGAGGGCACCGGTGGAGCCGAGGGTGCCGGGCACGTAGTCCCGCTCCGTGCCTCCCCGGTTCTCGTGGACGATCTGCCCTCCGAAGCTCGTACACCGCCGCCATCGCCATGATCTAACGCACCTCCCAGATAGTCGCTGCCGTCCCACACGAGGTCGTCACCTGTCAGGCACCTACACCGATTGCAGCGCAAAGACTTTGCCGGCGCGCCGCTGCTGGCCAGGCGGCTCCATTCCTTCTCGTACCGCTTGCCGAGCGGGCTCCGGGACGATTCTCAGGGGAAGCACGAAATATCTTCTTGATCGCATCGTCCGTCTGAGGACCCTGGCCAGTACATTTCATCCGCCTGGCGGCCTTGGCATCTGGGACGTACCCACCAACCCCGCAAAAGCCACTGAAATACCAGGTCCACGGTCTATCGGGTGTGCCGTCAGTGCCTTCACTAACATCGACTCTGTTGAAGCCGTTTCCAGGCTGCGGCTCGCTGTCCATACCGCCCATGCCTCGGCGGAGAGCGTCAGGGCTAAAAAAGAGGCTCAGGCACGCCAGCATCAAGCCGACCATCGGGAGAAGCGCCTGAAGACGTTCTCCTTCTCGTAAAGGAAGCACGCCAAAATAGTTAAGAACGTCCTGAGCCACAACCACCGCCGACCAGGCGCCGGTAGCTACGGCTGTTGTCCCGCCGAAGAATTGCCCAAATCGTCAATGCGGCCTTTTCGTTCTCGTTCCAGCAGTCCCACAGACCCGCGTCCACCAGAAGCATCCCGTGTCGACCTCGGACTCCATGCAGCAACTCCCTCAATGCAACTAAGGTGTCGGTTTCGGTGTGGATCGGTGATCGGCGTCCTGGCCGGCCAAGACGACGACACAAGGCACGACGCCACGGGAGCGGCAAAAGGCATCCTCATCTTGAGCCGGGTCCATCGCTTTCATCTTCCGGCAGGCAAATCCAATGGGCATGGTCAAGAGTGGATTCGGCGCGCTAGATCTGCCGGAGAAAAGCCGAAGATGGAGCCGCGAGTTAGCATAACGTGTACGAAGCGTAGCAGTTTGCAGACGCGATCGCGAGGCCAGCAAAACGGCCGCTGCGCAAGCAGCTCCAAAGAGTCCGCAGCCTACCGCACAAGTGGTACAGCTAGGAGGAATGACGATGCACACGACCCAACAAGCGAATATACAGGCGATCAATGCGGCACCACACCCAGCAGGGCAAATGAGACTGTTCTCTCCCGCTCTCTGGGCGCATCGGGCCAGTTCGTCTTCGCAGTCACCAAGACCTGTCCGATCTACCCGCTGATTGGGCCTGCCTGACATATTGATAAGGACTCTCCTCCGGCCAGAGTGGGTCGACGGTGAGCCACGATCCCACACGTTCGGACGGTAGAATCTGGCCCTCACATAGAGGAGTCGGTCGAGGATATCTTGAAGTACCCGAGGGTGCCCGCGAACGTGAAGGGCGTCGTGCTCGTCCCCGTGCGGCCGCCACCTCCCCGTACGGCCAGTACTCCCAGGTGTCGGTGATGTTGCCGGCGGAGTCCACGAGGGCGGCGGTGCTGCCGAGGGTGTCGGGCACATAGTCCGCTCCGTCCCGCCCCGCGGTTCTCGCGGAAGATCTCGCCTCCGAAGCTCGTGTACACCGTCACCGGCATCGCCATCGCTAACCTCTCCCCCAGGTAGTCGCTGCCGTCCCACACGAAGGTCGTGACCCCCTGGCCCGGCTCCTGCTTCGTCCGCCTCAGCCCACCGCCGCCGTAGGTGCTCGTGATCACGGTGCCGTCGGGGCTCGTTAGCCTCGTCATCCGGTTCTCACCGTCGTTGCTATTTGCCGGACATGGAAACCGGCATAGGAAGTCGAGCAAGTACCGCTCCATGTGCTAGGAATCTGTAAGGATTGCGTCACTTGGGCAGCCCTTCCATGATCTTCACGGCGGGTTCCTTCTTGTCGGGCGCGGGCACGGGTAGCCGCCCGTGTTCACCTTGTACTGGCTGGGCTCCACGACCACACGCACGTACCGCCTTCGCGCAACGGACCGGCTCTCCAGCATCAGCTTGCTCCGCCCCTTCCACATCCGCTCCTTGAAAGACCACCCCGCCTGCGGGGTCAGCTCCGCCTCCGCCGCCTTCGTCGCCACCGGATCGGTAGGAACGTTGTAGTGGTAGTAGGCGATCCCCTTCGTACAGCTCCGACGGCTTGACGAGCGGCTTCTGGCCCCGCAGGCTTCGCGGCGGTTGCGGCGCTGCGGACTCGTCAGCACCTGAACGGTGGTGCCGGGGTCGCCGGTACGTGCCAGGGCCAAGGGAGCTCGCTCTTGACGCTGCCCCCGAAAGACGCTCACGCGCACGAACAGCCCCTTTGAAAGAGGGGTGCTCGAAGGTCAGGCCGTGCGTCTTCTTCTGGACCGACCACCCCCGCCTGCGGGCTCAGCTCCGCCGTTGCGGCCTTCATCGCGGCCTCGGGGTCGTCGGCCAGGTTGTAGTAGTGAATATGGGCCCCCCTTCCGGTAGGGCTCTCCCGATGCGTTCGGAAACGGCTTCTGGCCGCGCAGGAACGAGAGCGTGATCGAGGGCGCGGGAGGGACGGCTCTTCGCGCATCCCAAAAGGCTTCGGCACACGAGTCCCGCCACCATAACCGTCGCCCACGCCCTTGGTCTCGCCTCATGTTAGATCCCTCGCCTCGATACGGGGCAACCAGCCTTCCGCCGCGTAGCCGCGTGCCTCTCCGTGCCTTGAGGTGCCGGTGTCACAGGTTCCTGTTAACTGCCCCAGCGCCAGGGCCGTGGTTGCCCTCCCCCTTCAGCGGAAGGCGCTGCTTGATGGACTCGCCGTTCTCCACCTGTATCGCCAGCTCTGCGCGACGCAGCCGGTCCTCCTCGATCCAGAACCGGACCCCGTGCCCCGTCTCCTCGTCGGTGTAGCTCAACAGCTTCATGGGAGTGCCGGAGACGTCGCCACAAATTCCGGGTCCTTGCCGATGACGCTCCTCATCTCAGCCTCGGTCATCCCGTACCGCAGCTTAGCGACAACGGCGTTCGCATCGATCTTCACCGTCTTCAAGGACGAGCAGCCCGAGGCGACGACCAAGAGAAGCGGGAGGCGAAGTTCAGGAGTCGCTGTATCATGGGGCACCTGAGTGGCATTCGCCAGGCTGCAATAGCTCGTCCGCGTCGTCCTCGCAATTCGGGTCCCCATCAGTAAGGATGCAGCAGGACATGCACGCCAATAAATCAGCGTAGGCCTCATACAGGCAAATAGTCATGCAAAATGGGTCCCCCACTGCGCACATCGATCGGCGCAGTCAGTAAATCCCCCTAGATAATCTCGATGGCAGATTTCCACACAGTCCACGGGCTTGGTGCAACCGCAGCTCCCCCGCTCCTCTGGAAACGGAAGTGGAATCGGGCGTAATCCTCGCGGATCCTACGAGCCCCACCGGCCGCCCTCCGACGTACCCGTAGCCACTCTGCCCGGGCCACAGCGGGTCGACGGTGAGCCACCTTGGAACGTTTGGTCGGTAGAGCCTGGCCCTCACGCGCAGCAACCTGTCCAGCACGTCCTTGAAGTAGCCCCAGATCCCCCGAAGGTGAAGGGCGTCGGGCTGGTGCCGGTCCTCGCGGCGATGTCCCCGTACGGCCGGTACTCCCAGGTGTCGGTGAGCGCCGGTGGAGTCAACCAGCGCGGCGGTGGAGCCGAGGGTGTCGGGCACGTAGTCCGCTCCGCGACTCCCCGGTTCTCGTGGACGATCCGCCCGTTGAAGCTCGTGTACACCGCCGCCATCGCCATGATCTAACGCACCTCTCCCAGATAGTCGCTGCCGTCCCACACGGAGTCGTCACGCCCTGCCCCGGCTCCTGCTTCGCGCCTCAGACCGTCGCCCAGTAGGTGTTGGTGATCACACCAGGGGTGCCGACGAACGTGAATGCGGTGTCGGTGCTGCCGGTTCTCGTCCTCTCCTCGCCGTACGGCCAGGACGAGAAGGTGTTCGACTTCGTCTGGCTGGCGTCGAGCAGCACCACGGTGGAGCCGAATGGATCCGGCACGTAGGCCCCGCTGGACTCCCGTCCGGCTCTCGCCGAGGATCTCCCCCTCCGCCACCGTGTCCTTCGTCACCGGCATCTATCGATCAACTCCATCTGGCTAGTGCCCGTAGTACCACTTCTACACCCACATCGCGGGACCACGAAGACACCCTCGTCATCGTCAATCCCCTTGAGCCACGTCTCCTCCGCAATCAGCCTCTCCACGGCCTCGACCTGCTCGCTCGTCTGTACGTGCTCCGGGTTCACCGCCTGCGCCCGCCACATAAGCTTCAGCGCCTCCGCAAAGTCGCCCGGCCTCGTTAGGCAGATCCCCAGGAGATACGCGCCCTTCGCGCCATCCTGCCTCTGGGGGTTCAGGCGTTGAGGAGTTAGAGCGTTTGAGGCTTCAGCAGTTGAGGCGTTCGCTGAAGGGCTTGTCCCTCTCAACCCTTCCTCCTCTTCCCGATACCCGCATTTCTTCCGGTGTGGAGGTCTCTCCCAACGACCGATCTTGGATAGATGGCCGCCATCTTTCTCCTGGGCTACGCTTCCGTCGCCGCTGCCTTCTACGTGGCGCTCCGCGCCCGCGCGCCGATCATGGATGGGATGGACGAGGCCACCTGCCCCGCACCGCCGGAGATCGTGGAGCTCTTTCCCGCCGAGGGCGGAAGGCGGAGCAGCCGATCAGGCCCAAACTTGCAGGTTGAAGGTTACAAGCCGGGCAAAGGGGCTCGTGCCTCCAACCTGAAATCTGCAACCTGGATCCGCTCGGCAACCCTTATTTCGCCTGGATCCGCTCTGCGAGCACCCAGCGAAGCAGCCCGGGGAGCGGGAGGAGAGCAGGGACGAAGGAGCGCTCCTCGGCGCCCCAGGCGACCAAGTTCAGCGCGTTGCCGGCCGCCTGCGTAGTAGCCGCTCCTTCCATCGGCCGGAGTCCGGCCGTCGCGAGCGCTTGGGAGGCCACGAGCAGGGGCGAGGTCGCCATCCTGATCGCGCAAGGTAAGGCGCATCACCCGAAGGCCGTCCATCTCCCCTTGCGCCACGGCGATCACCTGGAGACGCTGGGTCCATCGAGAGCCGCGCGCGTCGCAGGTGGATAGTCCAGTTCAGCGGTCCATCTCGGAAGTCGCCCCTCGATGGGGGGCGCGAAGAGGATGAGTTAGCCGCCAGCCGGGGCAGATCGGCCGCCTGCACTGGGTCGTCCGCGCCCGTGCGACGAAGGATGCCCCGGTGAAGATCACCAGGAAAAACACCGAGCAGAGCGCCCAGGCGTAGCGACCGACGAAGCCTTCGACGCGCCGCGCCTTGTCGATGTCGGCGGCCCGGCATCTCCGCCAAGCCTGGTCACTCCGCTCCTCGACCTTCTCCTTCATGAGGAGCTTCCGGAACTCGATAGCGCGTAGCTCGGCGACAACGTCGGCTTCGGCTTCGACGTCGCGAGTGAGGCGCAGCGCCTCCGACATAGAGATCTCGCCGTCGGCGAGTGCGTGGAGCGCGAGCGGATCGATCATTCAGTTGAACCCTGCTTCACAATGCCTTCCTTCAAGGCATACCCTTCGAGCGCCTCCCGAGCAAGGAGCGGCCCGCCAGACGCGATCCGACGGTGCCGATCGGTACATCCGTCAAATCGGCGATCTCTTGATAACTCAGCCCTTCGATGTCACTCAGGATAACCGCCACTACGAAATCCACCGGCACCTTGGCCAGCGCCTCCTCGACCTCCGCCCCCAGGACGTTGTCGAAGAAGCCGATCAGGATCTCCGACTCCGTCGCTACGGGCTCGATCGCTCCCTCGTCGTCAAAGAACCTAGCTGAGGCCCGCGCTGACGCTGCCTGTACCGGTTGATGTACAGATTCGTCACGATGCGCAGCATCCAAGCCTTGAAGTTCGCCCCGTCGAAACGGTCGAATGCTTCGTATGCTCGGACCATCGCCTCCTGTGCCAGGTCCTCGGCTTCCTCGCGAGAGCGTGTGAGGCGCAGCGCGGTCCCAAAGACCGAGGGGAACACCTTCACGGCCTGCCTCTCGAAGGCCTCGCGCGGATTGCGCCTGGCAAACAGCATGCGGGTCGCGGCAGTGTACCTCTCGCCTTTTCCAACAACCGGCTCCGCCAAGGGGTTCCCGCTCGCCTGCATCCAGGTGGAAACACCGGCGAGGGGGCGAGGGGTTCCCGCATCTCCATCGGTAGGGCTATAGTTCTGCAGGCCCGCCTCGTTTTGAAGCTCGATGCTCCTTCCGCTCCTGTGCCACCCTGCTCCTCCCTCCGCGCGGCCCCTCGCCCGTCGCCTCACTCCGCGCCGCACCCAAAGTTAAAAGTGTGAAGGGGAGAGTCCTGCTCGCTCGACGGGTCGGACCGCCTGGTGCTGCGCGGACCCCCGGAGCAGCGGGTGCATTTGGGGGACGGCGCCGAGCTCCTGATCGCGGGAGGCTTTCGACGAGCTACGGCTGCTGCGCGGGGGGCGGAAGGTCGGCAAGGTGGATATGGTCGACCTCGGCTTCTCCTGGCTCCAGCAAAACAGCGTGTGGGGAGGCGAAGCGGGCGGTGAGTTGGCGCGGAAGGAAGCGTTCGAGATCGCCGGCATGCGGGCCGAAATGCGCGAGGCGCTCCCGGTGCCGAACGGCGCCTTGGCTATCGTCACGTGGCGCTCGCAGCCCTTCGGCCGGTTCCGTCTGGGCACAGCACCTGCAGGTGGGTCGAGGCGGGGTCGAACCTCGAGATCACCCCTTTGCGCCTCTTACGGGGTGGGCGTGGAAGCTACCTCACTCCCACGACGCGCCGCCTCTTCCGCCACGGCAAGAGGCTCCTGATGTGGGTTCCCGGCAAGATCATCGAGATCCGCCCATCGGGCGCCGACGTACGGAACTTCGCACAGGTTCCGGGAGAGCTGGCGCCGATCGGCCTTGTCGACAACCGCTGGGCGTTGCTCGCGGGGGACGAGAAACGTAGAGTGGCCTGACCCTGGGGACCGTGGACCTGGTAACAGGTAAGGCGTCCCTGTTGCTCCGCGAAGCGTCCCGGAGCGGAGGGCCCTCCACGGCGGTCGCCGAAGTCCCCGAGCGCGGACGCTACCTCTTGCTTACTCGTGCGCTGGACCGGCGAGGCACCGTCGAAAGGGCTCACACTAGAAGCGCCGAGCCGGCGGCGCGCCAAGGTCCTCAGCGCACGCGCGTACCCCCGAACTACACCTGGAAGGAGTACGCCCAAGCCGCAGACGACGGCGGCCCGAGGTTCTCTACGACGCCCGCACCGGCCGTTTCTTGCGGGAGCTTGCCGTCCCACGACGCCTCAAGGCGCCAAAGCTCCCCGGCGGCCCAAGCCTAAGCAGAGTCCGAAGCGCCGCGGGTGAATCGGACACATCGCGCCGCCGCCTTGCCCGCTCCCGCAGCCGGTGCCCCGTCCAGCGGGCCCGCCGCCAGGGCGACGCCCATCCGGCGATTGACGCGCGCCATCGGCTTGCTGCCGAATATTCGCACATCGATCCCCGGCTCGCTCAGAGCCTCCCCTAGCCCCTGGTACTGAGGCCGCCCGCCCGAGTCGAAGTCGCATGGAGGATGACCGCACTCGCTCCGCCCGTACGGGCTCGACCGACGGAATCGGAGGCCCAGCACCGCGCGAGCATGGAGCTCGAACTCGCTGAGATGGGTCGCGTGCCCGCGAGGGTCACGAGGCCGGTGTCGTGGGGACGCGGGGAGAGTTCGGAGAACACCACCCCGTCCTCCGCGAGGAAAACTCCACGCCCCAGGATGCCGGCGCCGCCTTAGGGAGCGGGTGATCCTTTCCGCCATGCCTTGGGCCTCCGTCAGCGCCTCGGCTGGGACCGGGTGGGGCTGCCAGCTCTCCTGGTAGTCGCCCCGTTCACGGACGTGCCCGATCCGGCGCGCAGAAAAGGGTGGGGCCTTCTGCGTGACCGTGAGCAGGAAGTGATCTCCGTGTGAAAGCGCACGAAGCCCTCGACGATCACTTCCCCGCCTTGAGCGCGCCCTTTGCTCATCGCCGCGCGCCTGCACGCGAACTCGGATCCTCCCGCGTTCGCACCGTCGACTGCCCTTGCCCGAGGAGGACATCAGCGGCTTCACCACGCACGGCAGCCCGATCTCGCCCGCCGCCCGCTCCATCTCCGCCAGAGACGACGCGTAGCGGAACGGTGCGGTGCGGATACCCAGCTCTCCGGCCGCCAGGTCCCGGATCTCCCGGCGGTCCATCGTGAAGTTCGCCGCGCGGAGCGCTCGGAGCCTGCACTCCCCGCTTCTCATACTCGACCAGTCGCTCGGTGCGGATCGCCTCGATCTCGGGGACGATGAGGTCCGGGCGGTGCTTCGCCACCAAGGAATCGAGGGCCGCGCCGTCGAGCATGTCCACCACCTCGCGCTCGGGCGTTACCTGCATCGCGGGCGCCCTATCGTAGCTGTCGACCGCGATCACACGCTGTCCCAGTCGCGCCAACGCGATGGCAAACTCTTTGCCGAGCTCGCCAGAGCCCAAGAGGAGAATCGTCTTCGTCATGACCATTATCGCGCGACTCGTAGGCGAGGGCAGCGAGAGCTACCTTCTCCGCGGCATCGGTGAGAGGAATCGGCGCGAGGCGCAGGGCCTGCGTCACGCACGGGCGAATTCGGGATGCGCTGTGCACGACCTCGTGGAAGTACGCACGCCCGGCCTGGGGGCCGATGTGATGGAGCAGCAGCTGGATCGCTGTCCGGTGGTCCACCAGTGGCACCGCCTGCTCGAACAGCTCCGGGAGCTGGGCGGTGGGGTCTTCGAATCGCTCGAACCTGGGCCGCGCGACGTCGCGCACCCACGCCCCCACGTCCACCAGAGCCGGTAGCCCGTCCGCCGCATCCCAGACGACGTTGCAGCAGGGTGCCGGCTCCAGCTCCCCGATACTGCCCGAGGCCACGCCGCCGCCGCGCCGTCCGAAGCCGCTCGTGCGCTCCCGCAGGAGGGCCAGGTCCTGGTGGCTGAGGTGCAGTCTCACGACGACCGGATCGATTACCTCGGGAGCTCCTCGCGGGCCGGGGTATAGCACGATCTCCTGACGCCACGGGCCGCGGCGCCTTTCCAGGAGGGGCAGGCCGCCGTTGCGGAAGAGCCCGAAGCCTTCGTTGGCCAAAGTGCCGTGGAGATAGCGCGCGACCTCGCTCAGAGCTGTGGGACGGGCCCGGCTCCCAACGGCGGCAGTCTTCTCGGCAGGAAAAAGCAGTCCCAAGGCACTCTTTATACGCGACATTCCCGGTGACAAGGGTCTGAATTGCCTGGGCCGTCGGAACGGCGACACGGTGGCCGGCCCGTCCAGTGCCGCGTTGCTCGGTAGATCCACGCGCGACAGATCGGCCCATGAAAAACCGGCACTTGCTCAAACCAGCCAAGGCTCCGCATCCGAAATGATCTAGCGCTCTACGTCAGCTTCAACCCCTGCGGCACCGGCGGCGGCTCCGAAGGGACGCGGGTCGCGCCTGGCTGGCCGGGGATCCAGACGGTGGCCACGGCACCGGCGGCCTCCACTTTCTGTTCCCCGATAGCGCTTGGGCCCCCAGGCAGATACATCGCCGTCGCGTCGCTTACGGCAATGCCGCCGGGCGGGCAAGCCTTTTGGAGGTGGGCGGCAATATCGATCACGTGGGCGAAGTTGACCGAGGTGATGTCCCCCGCCTGGGGCGTCACGATCCGCCCCGTGTGGATGCCGCAGCGCAACACGATGGGCGCGCTGAGCTTGTTGCGGAAAGTGTTCAGCTCCAGTACGCCGGTCTGCATGTTGCGTGCGGCGCCGAACGCCTGCGGCGGCGTGTCGAATGCGCAGATGACGCCGTCCCCCGCAGTCGAGTGGAGCCGCCCGCCATACTTCCGGGCGATCGTCTCGACGAACCCGTAGTATTCGTTGAACGTGAACTCCACCGAGAGCGGGTCGGAAATCTCCTTGAGGCGCGTAGAACCCACGATGTCTACAGAGAGGAACGTCGTGCTCTGCTCGCCGGAGCGCAACTTTTCCTGCAAGTCCACCAACTGCCGAAGGAGTTCTTGGCGCTCCTTGGCCGGATCCTTCAGCCCGAGCTGCCCCCGGTGGCGATCCACGAACTTCTGTAGGACGAGCCCCGCCAAAGCGCCGCCCAAAGTGTAAGGAATCAGCAAGAGGGGCTCGATGCGCCCCGCCGAGAGGCGGAGCGCGGCGGCAAACGCCGCGTGCGCGATGTAGTACCCTCCGCCGAAGAGGGCGCCCGCGATCGCTGCGACCTTGGAGTCCTTCGCGACGCAGACGTTGTACAGCCCTGCGGCCAGCGCGATCAAACCGATCATGCCGAAGATTCCGTAGGAGGAGGCTCCGGAAGCCCGCGCCGTCTGCGCCACTCGCTCCTCGGCGACCGTCAGAAGCGCCCACACCGCGGCCGCCAGGCCCGAGATGACGTACCGCCGCACGTCGGTCTCCAGGGTGCGAAACTGCTCGCGCAGGCTCGTCAGGAATCCTTTTCGCTGGCTTTCCGACCGAAGTCGCACCGCCAGGCGAACGTATTCCGCCGGGGCTCCGGTCGCTTCGGACACGGCCAAGATGGCGCTGTCGTCCAGGACGCCGCCATTCTGCGCGCGCAAGCGCTCGGCGAGCACGAGCATCTCGTTCACGCCGTCCTCGCTCAGGACGATCTCCGCGTTCTCTAGCCACGCCTGTCGTTCCACGATCAGACGCGATTGTACTATCGCCCGTCGAAGAGGCGTGAAGGCAGTAGGGCGTTTAGGTGTCGGGATCCGGCCCCGACACCTAAACGTTCATCCTCTCAGAATCCTGAGTCTTCGAGCGAGCAGCCCGTCGGTTCGGGAGCCGGGCGGCCATTATTCGGAGCCAGCAGGATGTCGGTGTCCAAGAACCGAATGCCGTTCTCGAAAGGAAAGAACGGTGCGCGGCAGGTGGCCCGGCCGGTATCGTACCGATCGCCGTTGAAGAGGAAGGACCGATGGACCTCCGTGGGGAGCGAGGCGTTGAGGATCTGGAAGCTAACCGCCCGCGAGGGGACGATGGCCCGGAAAGACCCGTCGATCTGCGTTCGCGTGCTCCCGACGAGCAACCTCTGGTCGTCGAAGAACTCGATTACCACGCCGTAGACGGGGGTGCCGCTGCCTTGGACGAACACGTTGCCGCTGAGCCGCACGACGCGGTCCCGGACTTGATATCGCGTGCTGTATCGCCTCCCCTGGTAGGAGACGGAGATGCCGATCGGCTCCGTGCCGGAGCGGTCGCTGGCGATGAAGAGACCCGTGTTGTTCGCCAGCCGGCCGAAAGTGCTGCTGATGTCGTCGCTCAGCCACTCTTCGCCTACGAGCACCTGCCGATTTCCGTTGGCGCTGTAGTCCACGAGTTGGAACTGGATGCGCTCGTTGACCTCGATGTTCATCGGGTCCACGAAACCACCGTCGCTGTCGAGCGCGACCGCCTCGATGCGAGGCCCCGGGGTGAGCCCAGGGACGCGTCCCCCGCCGCCCGGCCCGTTGTCGTTGTCGCTCGAACCATTGCAGCCGAAGGCGGCGAAGGCTACGAGCAGAAGAGCTAGAAGGGAGAGGCGCTTCATATAGTCCGTTATTATGCCCTTACGCGCACTATCCGTCGGCCAGGCAGCCATCGGGCGCCGGCGGAGGGGTCTCGCTGCGTGGCGTGAGAATGACGTCCGTCGCCAGAGCGGTAGGCTGTCCCTCGTTGATGGGCGGTCGCCCGGCACGTCGGCTCGCCGGAATGTACTCCCGGCTGTTGTAGCCGAATGAAACGTAGTAGACCTGGCCGTTGATGTTGACGGTGAATTTCCGCGCGCTGGTCGGCAGCGGGGCGGCAAATCTTCCATCTCGGGCGGTAGTCGCGGATGTGAGCTCGGTTCCCGCTGCGTCGTAAAACCGCACGATGACGCCTCCGACGCCCGCCCCTGATCGAGCGAACCTGGCCGGTCACGCCGGTGCCGCCGTTCAACCCGTTGGTCGAACCGCCGTCCGTGCTGCCGTTATTGCCGCCGGTGACGGTGCTGCTGTTCGTACCTCGCCATCCGTCGGGCCCAGGTTGGGGCCGCCTCCTCCGCCGCAGCTCATGGCGATAACTCCGAACAGACACAGGACGAGTAGGTAGTGTTGAGATCTTCTCACGGTTAAAGTTTTCCGGCGCGGTCGGGTACGTCCATAGGATGACTCATTTTGGCGTGCGTTCCGTTCGATGTACGGCCGCCGAATTGAAAGCGTGAGGCATCAGCTCCCGTAACCGGTACGCCTGGACCCGGCCGGCGTCGTCCGCCGCAACGACTTCGACGGCCTCTGGATCCTCAGCGAACTCCAGCAGGGTCTGGAGGCACATGCCGCAGGGGGTCCCCCCATCGGCGGTTGCCACCGCCACCCGCCGGAGGCGCGTCCTCCCCCCCGCCACCATCTGCCCGACCGCGTTTCGCTCGGCGCAGATCGTGAGGCCATAGGAGATGTTCTCGACGTTGCAGCCCCGATACACCGACCCGTCCTCCGCCTCGACCGCCGCGCCGACGGCGTACCCGGAGTAAGGCGCGTAGGCGCGGGAGCGTGCTTCGAAGGCGGCTTGGAGGAGGGGGGGGAGCATGGGCGTTGGGCGTTGGGCGTTGGGTTAGCTTCTCCTTTACCCTACACCGATTAACGATTCCCTCTTCCGCCCCAACGCCCAGCGCCTTAACGCCCCAACGCACTCTCCCCCAACGCCTAACGCCTCAACGCCCCAACGCCCTCACGCCAACACCGCCACGGTCACGCCTTGTCCCCCTTCGCCCGGCTCGCCGTCGCGGTAGGAGGCGATGTGCGGGTGGCGGCTCAGGACCTCGCGCGTGACACGGCGGAGGATGCCCTCGCCCTTGCCGTGCACGATCCGCACGCTGTCGAGACCCGCAAGCACCGCGTCGTCCACAAATTTCTCCAGGTCGCGGACAGCCTCCTCCGCGCGCAGATGACGCAGATCGGTCTCGGTGGTGGCGCTCATCGCCTTCTGGAGGCCGATGTTGGGACGCGCTTTGGCGGGTGCCGGGCGCGGTGCCTGGGCCGCCTCCAGGTTGGCGACCGGAACCGTCATCCGCAGGGGACCCATCTGGACGATGGCGCTGCCGCCGCGCGGATCTTCCGATAAAGTCCCCACCTGGCTGTGCCCCGTAATGCGGACGGAGTCTCCCTTCTTGAGGGTTGGCGCGACGCTGGAGCGGCGCAACTTCGGGCGCAGGTCGCCCGCAAACTCCCCGCCGACTTCCTGCAGCTCACGGAGCTCGCGCCGAGCTTTTTCGAGGGCCGCCGGATCGGTCGCGGACTTCTTCAGGTCGTCGAAGATGCGGGATGCCTCCAACCGGATCTCCCGGAGGGCGGCCTCCACCGCCTCACCCGCGCGGGCGCCCGCGTTGCGCCGCGTTTCGTCCGCCTCGCGCAGGCTCCGCTCGGCCTGGGCTTCCAATCGCTTGAGCTCTGCCGCCCGGCGGTCCGCCTCACTCTGCGCTGTGCGTGCCTGCCGCTGAGCCTGCTCCAGCCGCTCCAACATCCGCGCCACGTCCATCGCCCCCTCGCCGAGCCCCTCCCGCGCGCGCTCCACCACTTCCGGCGGAATCCCGTACCGCTCCGCGATCCGCAGGGCGTGGCTGGCGCCGGGGGTGCCCATGATGAGGCGATACGTGGGACGCAGAGTCTTCGGGTCGAACTCCATCGCCGCGTTTTCGAACCCCTCGGCCTCGTAAGCGAACGCCTTGAGCTCTCCGTAGTGAGTGCTCGCCAGCACCGCCGCCCCCCGCGCCGCCATCTCGGAGAGCACCGCCCGCGCTAACGAGGCGCCTTCGGCGGGATCGGTGCCCGCTCCCACCTCATCCAAAAGGACCAGCGCTCCCTCGCGCATGCCGCGCAGAGCCTCACCGATGTTCTTGATGTGCCCGCTGAAGGTGGAGAGCGACTGCTGGAGGCTCTGCTCGTCGCCGATATCGGCCCAGACCTGTGTGAACGGTCCGAAGTTCACGGCCAGCGCGGGCACCATGAGGCCCGACTGCGCCATGAGCGCGAAGAGGCCCACCGCCTTGATCGCTACCGTCTTGCCGCCGGTGTTTGGGCCGGTGATCAGGACACCCGCCCCTTTCCCCACCACGAGATCCAACGGCACGACCTTGTCCCCTTCCAGAAGAGGATGCCGACCGCCCT
>JAUJNV010000034.1 GCA_030447945.1 Fimbriimonas sp.
GCCTACGGCGATGTTGCGGAGATGATGGACGGGCTGGCGGAGGCCATGCGGCGCACTTCGGGATCCGATCCGCTCCTCCGCGCGGCGGCGCTCTCATTTGCCTTCGTATACGTCCACCCTCTCGGCGACGGCAACGGGCGCGTCAGCCGGTTCGTGATCAACGACGTCTTCCGCCGGGACGGGGTGGTGGAGGAACCGCTGGTCGTCCCCGTCTCGGCCACGATCGGTAAGGACAGGGCCGCGTACGACCGCGTCCTCGAAACCTTCTCCTCCCCGTTCAGGCGGCGCTACTCGGGCTCTTGGCGCTTCGCCACGGAGACCCAGTACCCGGACGGCGTGATCTCCAACTTCGAGTTCGACGAGTACGACGACGCGCGCCACGCCTGGCGCTACCTCGACCTGACCGACCATGCCGTCTACCTGGCGCGGGTCGTGGGCGAGACGATTCGCCGCGAGATGGCGGAGGAAGCGGACTTCCTCCGCAGGCACTACCGCATGCGCCAGAGACTGGGCGAGGTGATCCAAGCCGGCGACAACACCCTGGATCGCATCATCCGCTCCGTCGGCGAGAACAAGCGGATCACGGGCGTTCTCAAAGCGGAGTACCCGATCCTCGAAGATCCCGAGATCGCCGAGCGTGTCCTGTGGGCTGTACTCAGCGGCCCGGACCGGGAGTAGCGGATGTTAGGCCGAATCCTCGGCGCCTCGTGGGCGAATGGCGTTCAAGTGGATACGCATCCGGTCCCGGACGGAGCATGAGATGAACCCGGGCCACCGAAGGTCTGGCTTCCACACCGAAGGGGTGACCGGTTCGAATCCAGTACCGCCCACCATTTTTCCATCATCGAGCAGGCGTCATGCTCTGAAGCGCCGTCCACAGTAGGACGCGAGCCCGTTGCTGTTCAGGATCGCTTGGCCGCCCGGGAAGCTTCATGACGATGAAGTAGAGATCCCGCTTAACGGCGGCGTACGCACAGAGGAGATCCGATCCGTCTTCCAGAAGCCACCATCCGCCGTAAGCGGGAAGGTTGCCCGCGCGGAACGAGTCGGGGCCTGACACGCGGCGCACCGGCCGGTACTCCTTCAGGGCCCCGCTCTCGAGCTTTGGATATAGCTCCGCCATGCCGGTAGCAGGGCGCTCGGCCCCCAGCCGCCAAGCGGACGTTTCGACCAGCAGGACCGCCCCTTTCAGGCCGGGGAGCGTGATACGGAGCGTCTCGTGGCGAGGAAGGCGGGGCCGGCGTGGTTGGGGGTAGTCCAGATACTCCGGGTGGTGACTCACGACCGCTCCGGCCGGGATCAACACGGACAACGCACCCACTTTCATCCGCCGGACCGATGCAGGCCCCGAGCAGCGGAAGTGCCAGCCGAGCCCCAGTGCGACAAGTAGCGCGTACGCGAGGATCTTGAGCGGCATCGGCACCGGCTGTCCCGCTCTTACCACTGCCCTTCCCTCACGAAGGCCCTCCCGCAAACTGGCAAACGTCGAACGTAGGCTCAACGGATCGTCGGCCCCTTGCGAGTCATTGCAGCGCCCGCTCGTTCGTGGGTGCCGCCGACTCGCTGGACGGCCCTTTGCGGTTCCGCGGCAGCCTTTGGGGGCGCTGCAATCGCCTTGACCACGAGCATGTCTACGCCGATTGGCGTGAAGGAGAATCCGCGCCGGATGCCCCCGGCGGGCGGCGCGCTCGTCAAAAAGGACGACTCTTCAGGGAGAACCCGCGCGGCAGGGACGGGGTCCCAGTCCGGGGGCGGGCTTCGGCGCGGCCTTTGGCATTCATCAAGGAGAGCACAATGGACAACGATCAGACAGGCAATTCGGCGGCGGACGCGCAGAGTCAGGGCATGGCGCTGGGCATGGCCCAGGCCGCCCGCGAGGAAGCGGCGACCGTGGCGGGAACGGCCACCGGAATGGCGGCGGCGACCGCGCAGGCCGCGCGGGAGTACGCGGCGCTCGGGACGGGGACGGCGACAGGCATGGCCGCGGGGGCAGCCCAGGCGGCGCGAGAAGCCACCGCGATGGCAACCGGCGGGGCGGCGGGGCTCGCCACCGGAACCGCTCAGGCCGCCCGCGAGACGGCGGCGGGAGCCATCGGCTCCGCAACCGGCGCGGCCAGCGGATTCAGCTTGGGGCTGCTCGTCGGCGTAATGACCGGCATGTTCGCGATCATGGTCGGCATGACGATCGGTCGCAACGAGAAGTAGGCCTGCGGGGGAGATATGAGATGTGAGATATGAGATATGAGATGAGAGATCCGGGCACCGGTGGTCTTCTCTTTCCCATCTCCAATCTCACATCTCTCATCTCTCATCTCACATCTCCTGGTTCGTGTTACGATGGCTCCCATGGACCTTCAGGAGCAGATCGTGGATGCTTGGCGCATCCACAACCACATCCACCTTTACCTGCTGGGCTAGAGGGGAGAGGGGTTGAGGGTTGAGGTACAAGCCTGTCCGGGAAATCCAAAACCCGAAACCTAAAACCCAAAACCTCAACCCTCTCGAAAGCCCCAACTTTCTCGGGGTTTCGTAACGACTAGAAGGGCAGGATGGGACGCAGGTGAGCATGAGGCTCCTCACGGGAGGGGGGACTCGGAGCAGGGCCGAGGCCGGGGACGAAGTTCTGCGCGTGCAGCGCGCGGCGGCCGGCAATCAGGCTGCGTTCGAAAACCTGTTCCGTGAGCATCAAGACGGGCTGCGCCGGTTCCTCGCGAGCCGCGTAAAGCCGCCGTTCCTCGACGACCTCCTGCAGGAGGTGTGGCTCGCCGCATGGACGTCGCTCCCGCGCTACGACGAGCGGTGCCGCTTCAAGACATGGCTCTTCGCCGTCGCGGTCAACAAGTATCGCGACCACTGCCGCCGCCGCGCCCGTGCGGTGACCGAGGTGTCTCTGAGCGAGGTCGAGGGGTGGGCAGGGACGGGCGACCTGTCGGGAAGGCTGGAGGCGACCGAAGCGGTGAGAGCCATGCTGCAGACCCTTTCGGCGGCGCAGCGCGAGGTGTTGGACCTCTACTACGGCTCGGGGCTCACCCTAGCCGAGGTAGGGCGAGCGCTGGGGAGGAACCTCAACACCGTCAAGTATCAGTTTTATCGAGCCCACGCAGTTCTCGCGCAGGCTTTGAAGGAGGAAGAGAATGGCCAAGGAATGTGAGGCCCGAGACGCCGAACTGCTTATGCTCGACCACGGCGGGCTCTCGTGGGGACGGAGGGCGATCACCCTCGCGCATCTGATGCGCTGTCCGGAGTGCCGCAAGCGCCGCGACGAGCTCGCCCGCACGTCCGCATGGATGGCGAACGCCATCGGCACCGGGATGGCCCACGCGACACCAGGCCCCAGCGTGTCGATCCTGAATATGAGCGCCCTCGTGTTGGCGGGGGCGATGCTGGGGACCTACGTAGGCGCGCGCACCGCGCCGGCCGCCCCCCCCGAGCCCTCGATCGCCACCGCTTCCTCGTGCGGCGCCCACCGCCCGGCGCCTGCCGTGGCGGTAGAGGAGGCGAAGGCCGTACCCGCGAGCGGCTCCACGCCGAAGGTCTCGGAGGCGCCGCAAGGCGCGTGCTCCATTAATGGGAAAGGGGAGAAGGTCGAAGCGCCCGCGCCCGGCGGAGCGTGCGGCCAATGCGGCGAGAGCGGAGGCTGATCCCGATCAGCCTCGGGTCCTCTAGCGTTCCGCAGGTTCCTCCAGCGTGCTCCAAGAATCCACTGCGGCGGCACGGCGTCGGGGGACGCGCGGAAGAGGGGGCGCGCGACGGGCCGCCCACCCGACGATCAGGGGAATGAAGCTGAGGAGACCGTAGGTGAGGAAACTCAGCACCAGCCCCGGGTGGCCCAGCGGCATTCCTTGCCCGATGGCCAGCCCCGCCACCGCAAACCCCCAGCCGAAGAAGGCATATGAGAGTCGCACCCATAGCGACGGACTGGCGACGGATGCTCTCCATACGCGCTCGAAGACAAACTGGGCTGCGTTGGGCACGTTCCGGGCCAGCGTCTTCAGGATCACGGAGACCCCGGTCCCCATCGCGGAGAACAGCAGCAGTGCATACGGCATGGACTCCCACCGCTTCACGAGAAACGACCACTCCGGCCGATCCGGTTCGATATACGCGCTCACCTCCTGGCCCACCTCGAACATCGCCCTCACCCGGGGATCGTACGACTCCATGGGTGTGGCGGGGGAGAGGGGAAACGTGCGGGAAGACTCGTACATCCTCCCTCCGAACGCATAGCGGTAACGGAAGAGATACACACGAAACCGGCCCGAGCGATAGGTATGATGCCTGCCCACTTCCGCCTCCGTCACCACGGCAGGAACGGTCGTTTGCATCGCCATCGCCCGGCGCTGGGTCTCCGACTGGACGTAGCCCAAGCCCGTCAAGACAGCGTAGAGGAGGATGGGAACGAGAAAGCCGAAGCGGGCGAGCCCTGGCACTGGTTACGCGGCTCCCTCCGAGGAGGTGGCGCAGCATCACGTCCTCAGCACTCCTCTTTGTCCGTGAGGTAGCTCTGCAATTCCGTCGGCGAGACGACGAGGACGTTCGGCTTCGCCAGGCGCACGAACTCCTCGAACGACACGTCCTCGACTTCGCCCGTTTGGCGGAACTCGTCGTACATGGTCCGCAGCACGTGCATCTCCGTGGGGAGCGTCGGGAAGGCGTCGAGCCAAAGCCCCGGCCGGTCGTCGCCGCTGCTGTAGGCGACCGCCGCGATGAACGCGTGCGCTACGGCCCCTCCCGCGGGCTCCGGCGAGCCGTCGAGTGACCAGTGCCCCTCGCGCGCCTCGAACCCCGCCCCCTCCAACACCTCCCGCGCGGCCTCCACGGACACCTTCGCCACGCAAACCACCAACGCTTGGCGATCGAGCCGTGCGGAAGTGACGAGCGACCCCGCCGGGTGCGGCGCGAGATAAGCCTCACGGTGCCCCAGCACCCGCTGCACCGTCTGCGCAAACTGCTCGAAGGGGACGTGGAGGGTCATGGGGGGATGATGGCTGATTGCTGATGGGTGATGGGTGATGGGTGTCACCGCGTCGTCCACTCGTCAGCATAGGCAATCATGCCGCCTAAGGTGCGCAAGACGGCTTCGTAACCGCTTCGTAATTCGACTCCCTCGGCCTCTGCGATGTATCCGCACCGGACGCTGAAGTCGAGCCACGTCTGTGTCTCGGCGGCTTCGGCCTTAGAGTCGTACAACTTGCTCACGAAAACCGCCGGGTAGCGTCGTGTGTGCCACGCCTCCGCAAGGTTGGCGCAGACCGACCTATCTGAGCGCCGCCATTGGTCGGTAAGCGGAGACACCTCGGACTTTGGAAAAGCCTCCGAAAGCTCGAAAAGGCGCATCGCCAATGTAAATGCGCGTTGATAAACCTGAAGATCGTCGTGACCCTGCACCAACATCGCCTTCAAAGTTCGACTTGCTCCCACAAGTTTCCTTCTCATCACCCATCAGATATCACTCATCACCTCTCCCCATCAGCCCTCATCCTTTACCCATCACCCCCATCACCTCCCTCCCCTCACCCATCAGCAATCACCCTCACCCATCAGATATCATCCCCCGTGGCCGACACTATCGAGACTCTGCTCGACGAGCAACGCAGCTTTCCGCCTTCATCCGAGTTCGCCGCGCAGGCCAATGTGAAGGATCCGGGGCTGTACGCGCAGGCGGCGAAGGATCCCGTCACCTACTGGGAGGGGTGGGCGAAGGAGCTGGACTGGATCGAGCCGTGGCACACCGTCTGCGAGTTCGAGGCGCCGAACGCGAAGTGGTTTATCGGCGGCAAGCTCAACGCGTGCGCGAACTGCGTCGACCGGCATGCCGATGGGGGTCGGCGTGATAAGCGCGCGATCGTGTGGGAGGGCGAGCCGGGCGACGTCCGCACGATCACCTACGGCGAGCTGAAGGACGAGGTCAGCCGCATCGCCAACGCGCTGAAGGAGCTCGGGGTGCGCCGGGGCGACCGGGTCTGCATCTACATGCCGATGGTGCCGGAGCTGCCGATGACGATGCTCGCCATGTGCACGACTCGGCGCCGCGCGCGGTGGTGTTCGGCGGGTTCTCCGCCGACTCGCTTCAGGAGCGCACGAACGACGCGGGCGCGCGCGTGATCGTCACCGCCGACGGCGGCTGGCGGCGCGGCGGGGTCGTCGCGCTGAAGAAGACGGTGGACGACGCCATCGCCAAGGGGTGTCCAGCGTCGAGAAGGTCGTCGTCCTGCGCCGAATGGGGGAGGCGGGCACGACGACCAACGGCCTCGCCACACCCGCCTACGACGGGGGGCGGTGGCAGGAGGGGCGGGACATCTGGTGGCACGACCTCGTCCCGCGCCAGAGCGCGGAGTGCGCGCCGGAGGCGATGGACAGCGAGGACCTGCTCTACATCCTCTATACATCCGGCTCCACCGGCAAGCCGAAGGGGATCGTCCACACCACGGGCGGCTACCTTACGGGCGTCTACACGACCTCCAAGCTCGTGTTCGACCTGAAGGAAGACGACCTTCACTTCTGCACCGCCGACTGCGGCTGGGTAGACCGGCCACAGCTACATCGTGTACGGTCCCCTCGCCAACGGCGCTTCGGTCCTCATGTACGAGGGCGCGCCCGACACGCCGGACAAGGACCGGTTCTGGCGGCTGATCGAGCGCCACCGCGCGACCATCCTCTACACCGCCCCGACGGCCATCCGCGCATTCATGAAGTGGGGCGACGAGTACCCCGCGCGGTGCGATCTCTCCTCCCTGCGCCTCCTCGGCTCCGTCGGCGAGCCGATCAACCCCGAAGCGTGGATCTGGTACCAGGAGCGGATCGGCGGCGGCCGCCTCCCGGTGGTGGACACCTGGTGGCAGACGGAGACGGGCGCCATCATGATCTCCCCTCCCCGGCATCACGGCGACCAAACCCGGCAGCGCGACGCACCCCTACCGGGGATCAGCGCGGCGATTTATAACGAAGAGGGGGAGGATTTGACAGCGGGCGTTGAGGCGTTAGGGCGTTTAGGCGTTGGGGAAGATGTCCAGAACGCCTCAGCGCCTCAACGCCCTAACGCCTCGTCTGCCGTCGGCGGCTTCCTCGTTCTCGATCAGCCTTGGCCTTCCATGACGCGCGGCATTTTTAACGATCCGGAGCGGTTCGAGAAGACCTACTGGTCGCGCTTCCCGGGCAAGTACTTCGCGGGGGACGGCGCGAAGGTGGACGAGGACGGCTACTTCTGGCTTCTGGGCCGCGTGGACGACATCATGCTCGTCGCGGGGCACAACATCTCGACGATGGAGGTCGAGTCTGCCCTGGTGGACCACCACGCAGTCGCCGAGGCCGCCGTCATCGGCCGCACCCACGAGCTGAAGGGGCAGGCCATCGCCGCCTTCGTCACCCTGCGCAGCGGCGCGGACATCTCCGTGAGCGAGCTCAAGGCGCACGTCGCCCAAAAGATCGGCCCCGTCGCCCGTCCAGACGACATCTTCTTCACCGCCGAGCTTCCCAAGACGCGCAGCGGCAAGATCATGCGCCGCCTGCTCCGCGACGTCGCCGAAGGGCGAGCGCTGGGCGACACGACTACTTTGGCCGACCCGAGCGTCGTCTCCGCGCTGAAAGAGAAGTACGAGGACAAGGAGGGATAGCCTCCCAAGAGCCCGAAGGGTTGTAGCCGCAGGATGTTTGTGCCTGCGTAAGAGCTTACGGATCACCCGCAGCTTTTCGGGCATCGACGAGCCCACGCAGGCACGGAGCCTGCGGCTACAGGGCCCTCCGGGCCCCGCCGGCCGAATTTGCACACAGACCCTAGGCGGCACCAACCTCTTCGCGGCTAATCTACGGGCATGACACCCAAGGCCAAGCGGCGGGTGAAGTGGGGGCTGGGGACGCTCGGGGTGTGGGGGGCGGGGCTCGTGGGGCTCTACCAGTACCAGCCTTGGCGCTACGACTTCGTCCCCCGCACACTCCCGAACCCGAACCCGCCGGTGGACCCCGACTCCTCGCGGCTCTTCGCGAAGGGGACACGCGTGACGCTGATCACCGCCCACCCCGACGACGCCGAGTTCTATCTCGGGGGGACGCTGACCAAGCTTAAGGAGTCGGGCGCGGTGCTGAGCCTCGTCGTCTGCACGGACGGCGACAAAGCGTACTACCGCGGCCTCTGGGGCGAGGACGCCGTGCGAAACCGGCGCGTGCGGCGGGCGGAGCAGACGGAGGCGGCGAAGCGGTGGGGGGCGACCGACGTCGTCTACCTCGGCTTCCCCGACGCGCGTCTCCCGAGCGAGGGACCGGTGGTGACGAGGCTAGTGGAGCAGCTCCAGAGGCTCCAGCCGGAGTACATCCTCGGCTTCGACAGCCAATACCCGCCGCGCCGCAGCCACGGCGACCACCGCCGAGCAGGCGAGGCGACCGACGCCGCCGTCCGCCAAGCCGGAGTGGGCCGCTGGCTCTTGAAGTACTCGACGATCGCGCCGAACTATGTCGTGGACATCACGGGCAAGTGGGAGGCGAAGAAAGACCTCCTCCGGGTCCACGCCAGCCAGTTCAAGCCGGAGAGGTTCGCCTTCATCGAGGGCCTCGTCGGCGGCATCGCGCGTCGAGACGGCCAGCGGATCGGCGTGGAGATGGGCGAGGGGCTCCGGGCGGTGAAGCTGGGGGGGCGCTGACGCGCTTGTGGTTTGTAGCTTGTAGTTTGTGGGGGGTGGCCTGAGTAAGGATCCGCCCTTCACAAGCTACAAACCACAAGCCACACGCCACAGGCGCGTCAGTCCGGCCGCGAGTTGCCCGTCCGCTTGGGGTTGATTGGGCCGTCGGGCGGGGTCTTTTTTCGCTGGCGGGAGGGCTTGGCAGGCTGGGGCGTCGGCGGTACGGGGTCGGGGGAGGCGCCGTCGCCGGCGGCTTCCACGCCCTGCATGGCCTCGAGCTCCTCTTGTCCGGTGGGGGAGGCGGAGGTGATGGGGACGTCGCCGGCGGTCTTGCCGACTTTCGTGGTCTTTTTCTTGGTATCCACATCGGGCTTGGGCGGCTCGGCCTCGGGTTCGGTTCCGCGAGGCTCGTCATCCGGTGCCCGTAGGTACTCGCCCGCCTTCACGAGCGCGTCTCCCAGGGAACGGGTGAACGGCTTCATGTGGCGCAGGGCGACGGGCACGAGCGCCGCCGCGAGCACGATCAGCCCCGCGCGGCCGGGAGGAATGATGCCTTGGGGAGGGAGTCTCATGGTGGGGCGTTGAGGCGTTGAGTTAGCTTCCCCTTTACCTTACACCGGTTAATGATCCCCTCTCCTCCCCTAACACTCAACACTCTCCCCCGAGGTTTCAGTCGCGGGGGAGGGCCGGGGCTTTTGGCCCGCTTCGCGGAGCCAGGCGAACATCAGCATCACCGTCGCGACGGTGATGCAGGAGTCGGCGATGTTGAACACCGGGAAGTTAATCGGGCGGAACCAGAGCATGTCGGTCACGCGCCCGTGCGCGATGCGATCGATGAGGTTGCCGATCGCTCCGCTCGCGAGCAGCCCCATGGCGAAGTGAGACCAAGAGGACTCCCTCGGGTGGCGCAGGCTGTACCAGGCCGCGCCCAGCGCGATCGCCACGGCGACCGGCGCGAGCAGGACGCCCTGCCCCTGCAAGAGTCCGAAGGCGATCCCTTCGTTGTAGGTGAGCGTGAACTCGAATATCCCCGGGAAAGGAGGACTTCCGGGAAGGCCTCCCCCCTCCGCCATGGACCCCCGCGCCCAAGCCTTCACGACCTGATCCACCGCCACCATCAGCACGAGCGTCCCCCAGAAGGCAAGGCGGTGCTTCAGGAGGCTGCCTTTTGAGATGATGGGTGAGGGAGGGGTGATGGGTGATGGGTGATGGGTAATGGGTGAGAGAGGTGAGGGATCTGCGAACAGCGTATCGCCGTTCTCACCTCTCACACCTCCTTCACCTCTCTCACCACCCTCACCCAATTCACCCCCCTCAACCCTCACCTCACTCATATCCCCAGCACCCTTCGGTCGCGGGCGGTGAGGGGCACTTCGGAACCGTTCCATGAGACGACCTCGACGTCGGGGCGGCGGAGGCGGGAGCGCTCGCACTTGAGGAACCCGCTCTTGCGGAAGGCGACCGCGCGCGGACCTTCCTCCAGATCCACCCAGCTCACCTTGAGCAGGTTCGCGAGCTCGTCCGTCCCGAAGGAGCGCAGCACGGCAAGCGGCTGCCCCTCTTCGTGGATCGTGGCGATGGCGTCCTGGCTGTCCTTCACGTCGTCCGTTCCCTTCCACGCCTCGAACGCCGCGAACGCGTCGGCCCGCACCCTCAGGAGTGCCGCGAAGCGCTCCCCCAGGCCGCTCGCGGCGATCTCTTCCAGCCGCTCCGCGCTCGGTGGGTCGAAGGTCTGGACATGCACCGTGTCTCCGGCTTCCGGATCACCGGCAGGAGTGCCGGTGCCGCGGGGAGGGTTGGAAGGATGCGGGATGCGCGCCCAGGTCTCCTCGGCGGTGTGCATGAGGATGGGGGCGAGGAGCTTGACGAGGGTGAGGAGCACGTGGTGGCAGGCGGCTTGGCCCGAGCGGCGCTCGGGGGAGTCCGTCTGCTCGCAGTACATCCGGTCCTTGATCGCGTCAAGGTAGAAGCGCGACATCTCCTCGCGGCAGAAGTTGTGGATGCGGCCGATAACCGCGCCGAAGTCGTACCGCTCGTAGGCGGCGACGCACTCCGCCGCGAGCAGGTCCGCCTGCTCCATCGCCCAGAGGTCCAGAGGCAGCTCCGGCGGCTCGCCGGGCTCGAACCCCGCGAGGTTCGAGAGCAGGAACCGCAGGGTGTTGCGGACGTTTCGGTAACTCTCGCCGAACTGCTTCAGGAGCGCTTCGGAGCAGGGGACGTCGTTCGCCCAGTCCACGCTCGCCACCCAGTACCGCAGCACGTCCGCGCCGTGCGTCTCGGCGGCCTTCACCGGGTCGACGACGTTCCCGAACCGCTTGGACATCTTCTGCCCCTTTTCGTCGTTGACGAACCCGTGCGTCACGACCTGCTTGTACGGCGCCGCGCCACGCGTCCCCTCGGCGATGATGAGCGACGCGTTGAACCAGCCGCGATGCTGGTCGGAGCCCTCGAGGTAGAGGTCGGCGGGCCACTCTTCTTTCCAAGCCGCTTCGACGTTCCCTTCCAGCACGCACAGCGACGTGGAGCCGGCGTCGAACCACACGTCCAGCACGTCGGTCTCCTTCGCGAACTCCGTCTCCCCCGTCTCCGGGTGCCGGTACCCCTCGGGGAGGATCTCGCTCGGGTCCTTGTCGAACCAGGCGTCCGAGCCTTCTCGCTCGAGGAGCCGCGCGACGGCCTCGATCGCGACCGGGTCGAGCACCGGCCGACGGGTCTGCGCGCCGTAGAAGACGGGGATGCCCACGCCCCACGGTCGCTGGCGGGAGACGCACCAGTCGGGGCGGTTGCGGACCATCGCCTCGATCCGGTTGAAGCCCGAAGGGGGAACCCAGCCGACCTTCTCGACCTCCTCCAGCATCGCCGGGCGCAGGGGGTCGATGGAGACGAACCACTGCTCGGTCGCCCGGAAGATCACGGGCTGCCCGTCCCGCTCCGCGTACGGGTAGGAGTGGCGGTAGTCGTACGCGTTCAGGAGGTTGCCCACCTCGGCGAGCCGGTCGACGACGACCGTGTCGCACTCCTTGTAGTAGGTTCCGGCGAACTCGCCCGCCTCGGCGGTGAGCACACCCCGCTCATCCACCGTGTTCGGGACGGGCAGGCCGTATTTCTGGCCCGTATAGAAGTCGTCGCGGCCGTGCGAGGGGGCAGTGTGGACGACGCCCGTGCCGTCCTCGGTCGTCACGTACTCGGCGAGCACGCCCACCGACGGTCGGTCGAAGATCGGGTGCTTGAACGCGATCCCCTGCAGGTCCTCGCCCTGGATCCGTCCGACGACCTCGTACCCGTCCCACCCGACGGCGTCGGCGACGCGCGGCAGCAGATCGTGTAGGACGAGGTAGTGGTCGTTCCCCACTCGCGCCACCGCGTACTCGAACTCCGGGTGGAAGGCGCACGCGAGGTTGGAGGGGATGGTCCACGGCGTGGTCGTCCAGATGACGGTGTAGAGGTTTGGGTAGTCCGCCAGGAGGTCCTGGGGGTCCTCCAGCAGGGGGAAGCGGACGTAGATCGCGCGGGAGACGTGGTCGTGGTAGACGATCTCGGTGTCCGCGAGGGCGGTGCGGGAGGTCGGGCTCCAGAGGGTCGGGCGCAGGCCCTTGTAGACGTAGCCGCCCTCGACGAGCCGCCGGAACACGCGCACGATCTCCGCCTCGAAGCGGAAGTCCATCGTCGTGTACGGCTTTTCCCAGAGCCCGAAGACGCCGAGTCGCTTGAACTGTGCGGTCTGCACCCCCACGTACTCCGCCGCGTGCTCGCGGCAGGCCCGGCGCAGCTCGATGACGCTGGGCGTGATCTTTTTATCCGTGAACTTCTTCATCACGGTCTGCTCGATGGGCAGCCCGTGGTTGTCGAAGCCGGGGACGTAGGGGCAGCGGAAGCCCATCATCGTGCGCGACTTCGTGACGAAGTCCTTGAGGACCTTGTTCAGCGCGGTTCCGATGTGGATGGGCGAGTTCGTGTAAGGCGGGCCGTCGTGCAGAACGAAGCTCGGCGCGTCCTTGCGGGCGGCCTGGATCTCGTGGTAGATGCTCCGCCGCTCCCACTCCTCCTGGAGGCGCGCCTCCAGTTGGGGAAGGTTCGCCTTCATCGGGATCGTCGCCTCCCCATCGGGAAGATTCAGCGTGCTCCGGAGGTCCATGGGGAAGAGCGCATTGTACCTGCGGCCTCCGGGAGCCCCTCTGGGAGGGTTACAGGTTTCAGGTTGAAGGTTTCCGGCTGGGAGGTGAGGGATGGGGGTTGAGGGCTGAGGTACTAACCTATACCTGGACACCTGAACACCCGAACCCCCTCTGCGGTCATGTGGAAAATTTTGTGTAGAAAAGATACGGCCTAATCGCTAGAATGGCTCCCGGCGGACCGCCCACATCTCTCTAAAGCCATGAAAAGAATCGCACTCGCCCTCCTCGTCCTCGGCGCCTTCGCGTCCGTTCGCCCCGTCCTCGCCCAAGGGATGCCCAAGCCGCCGCCGGAGATGAAGAAGCTCGACATCTTCCTCGGCGAGTGGAGCGGCAAGACCTCGTTCCATGCGCCCGGGCAGCCCGCGATGAGCGTGGACAGCACCATGAAGTCCGACGCTTTTGCCGGGGGGATGTACCTCCGGACGGTCTACGCGATGGACATTCCCGGCGTGGGCAAGATGGAGGGCACCGTCCTCGCGTTTTGGGATGCGGAAGCCAGGCAGTACCGCTGCTACACCTTCGAGAACGCGGCGCCGACCCCGCGCGAGGAGTCAGGCACGTTCGCGGGGAATAAGCTCGTGCTGGTGAGCAAACCGCACGGCGGAACGGTCACCCGCTCCACGTTCGACTTCAAGAGCGATCGGGAGGTCCTGTTCACCGTCGAGATAAAGCAGGGCGAGAAGTGGGTCAAGGCCGGCAGAGGGCTGTACACGAAGAAGGGGGGTTAGGCGGTGCGTCCTCCCTTGGAAGACTCCAAGGGAGGGCCGCCGACGCTACTCGCCGAGCTTGAACGAATTCAGGATGACCGGCAGCTCGCCCTTGGTGCCGAGGTCGTCGATGCTCTTGATCTCCGGCGCCACGTCGGAGGCGAGCATGACGAGGGTCACGCCCTCCTTCTTTCCGGCGGGACCCGGCAGGAAGACGAGCTTCCCCCAGAGCGTGATCTCGCCTCGCTTGGAATCCGTGGGGTGGGACTCGAACCGCAGCTCGTACCCCTTGTAGTCACCGACCGTGGTCTCGCCTTCGCCCAGCTTCTGGTACTTGGGGAAGCCCGCCTTGAGCTGCTCCTCGAACTTCTGGATGAGCTGCGGAATGAGGACCTTGTCGGTCGCCTCGGCGCCGCTGCCGGAGAAGTAGCCGACCGCGAAATTCTCGGGTTCGAAGTCGCTCCCCTCGGGGACAGGCCGGATGACCTTGATAAAGTTCTGCGCGGTAGGGCTCCCGATCCCGGGGCCGACGGTCCACGTGCTGGGGTAGTCAAAGGAGAAGTCGACGTAGTTCGCCGCCAGCTTCTCCGCTACCGCGTTCTTCTCGCGCGAGTTGACGAACTTCGTGGTCGCGACGGCCGAGTCGTCCGTACCGCTCGATGTAGCGGTGCTGCCCGGGGCGTCGTCCGACCCCGCGCCGCTCGACGTAGCCGTGCTGACGGCTGGATCGTCGTTCTGCGCGGTCGTGCCGGACTTGTCGCCGCAGCCACCTACGGCAAGGATTGCGGCGAGGGCGAGAACCGTCCAAGGCGCTGACGAAAGGCGAGTGGGTGTCTTGTGCATCTTCATCTGAGGTGAGCCATTCTATCACGATGGACCCAGGGCCCACGCAACCTTTCCTTTCCGCCGCTCGTCCGACCCTGCGACTATGGGTTGCTTTCGCGCGATTCTGTGTCTGCTCCTCCCGCCCCTCGCGGTGCTCGACAAGGGGTGCGGCTCCGTCCTGATCGTGTGCGTCCTTACCGCCCTCGGCTGGGTCCCCGGCGTCATCGCCGCCCTGGTGCTTTGCTCGAAGGAACCGTAGGGGTGGGTCGTTGGTCGTTGATCGTTGATCCGGTGGGGAAGCATGCCTGCCCATGTGGGCAACGGACTGTGCTCTTGTTCCACGGATCACGACCAACGACCAACAATCAACGACTAACCACGTCTCCCGCGCTGCAGTACGTGCCGGGGGTGTGTACCAGGTGGGCTACCTTGAGCTCTGTCGCGCCGCGTCTCCGAGGGGGCGGGTCGGAAGGGCTCGTCCGCGCGCCACTCGTACTGGGGTTCGTTCGGGAAGGCCTTTCGGTAGGCGTCGAGCGCGACGGGGAGGAGGCGCATCCGCTTTTCGATCCACTCCCGATCCCACGGGCCTTCGGAGAGGATCTGCTCGGCGCTGCGGAACTCGTAGTAGATCGTGCGGCGCAGGGCGTTCCCCTGCGCCCGCTCGGAGCCGTGAGCGACCATCACGTCGTGCAGCAGCACATCCCCCGGCTCCATCTCCGCGTGGATCACGCCAGGCGCCTCCCAACCGTGTTGGGCCTCGAGCGCGCAAAAAATCGAACGGCTTGCCCTGGCTTCCCGGAATCACGCGCAGAGCCCTGCGCCCTTCCTCGAGGCGTCGAGGTAGAGGTCGTAATTGAAGATCCGGTGGTTGCGCGGGTGCACCGCGTCCTGGTGCCAGCGGATCTTTTCGCCGTCTCCTTCCTGCTTGAACACCATGCTCTCGTAAGTGGGCACGAAGTTGCGCCCGCAGAGGCTCTCCGCGACCGCGAGCACTTGGGGCGCGCCCAGCATCTCAAGCGAGGCGGGTTCCCCTTGTCGTGCAGGTAATCCACCCGGAACATCACCCTCCCGTTCTCGCGCTGCGCGAAGGCGAAATCGTCGTGGCCGGGCTCGTCCGGCGTCAGGCGATGCCCCTGCTCGATCCACCGGCGTCCTGCCTCCTGCAATCGCGCCAGGAGCGGCCCGGCGATCCAGTTCCGCAGGATGACGTAGCCGTCCCGATCGAATGCGGCGATCTGCTCCTCGGTGAGGTGGTAAGGCGTGAGGGTGGCGGCGCTCATAAGGCTTTTATTGTAAGGCTTCTGGAAGTTAGAAGTTAAAGGGGAGAGATGTGAGATGTGAGGTACAAGCCCATCCCTGTCCCCTCCTCAGAGGGCGGTCAGCACTAGAGGTGGGGGCTCGACTTGGGTGTCACTTACCTCGAACGCCTCCGCGCGCGCCGTACGGCCTCCTCTGCCGCGGCGTCGTTGGCGGCGTGGATCGTGAACAGCGGCTGGCCGGGACGACCCTCGTCCCCACGTTCGCGATCTCCAGGCCTACCGCCGGGTCGATCGTGTCCTCCTTCCGTTGCCGGCCGCCGCCCAAGGCGACTACCGCCCGCCCCCCACCGTTTCGGCGTCGACGCGCGCGACCCAGCCTTCGTCTCCTGCGTGCTCCACCGTCCGCTGGACGGGAGCCACGGGGAGCGGAGCGTCCGCGGCGGCGCCCTGCGCTTGGACCCACGCCCGCGCCTTTTCCAGCGCCTTGCCGGAGGCCCACGCGCTTTCGGCGGGGGCGCGGGCCTCTTCGCGGGTGGCGGCGAGGCCGGAGGCCTCCACGGTGAGGGCGGCGAGCTCTAGGCAGAGGGCGGCGACCCTTTCGGTGGGGGTTCCGGATGCGCTCGGGACGAGCGCGGTCCCCAAGGCTGTCGCGGGGGTGAGGACGCGCAGGGCTTCGGCAACCTCCAGGGCGTTGCCCACCGCCGAGCCGAGGGGCTGGCTCATGTCGGTGACGGCGATGCGGATGCGCAGGCCGCAAAGCCTGCCCGTCTCCGCGAGGGCGCGGGCGAGGGTTTCCGCCTCTTCGCGGGTCCGCATGAACGCGCCGGAGCCGCACTTCACGTCGAGCACCACCGTGTCCGCGCCGCCCGCCAGCTTCTTGCTGAGGATGCTGGAGACGATGAGGGGTACGGAGGCGACTGTCGCGGTGGCGTCGCGCAGGGCGTAGAGCGCCTTGTCGGCGGGCGCGAGGTTCGGCGTCTGCCCCGTGAGCGCGAGGCCGATCCGCCCCGCCTGCGCCACCATCTCCTCCGGCGAGAGGTCGAGTCGGAAGCCGGGGACGGAGGCGAGCTTGTCCACTGTGCCGCCCGTGATCCCGAGCCCCCGCCCGCTCATCTTCACGATCGTCAGCCCGCACGCCGCGAGCAGGGGGAGCAGCACGATGGTCGTCTTGTCGCCGACGCCCCCGGTGCTGTGCTTATCTACCCTCGGCGCGGGCAGCCCCGAGAGTTCCAGCCGCACTCCGCTATCGGCCATGCCGAGCGTGAGCCACGCCGTTTCCTCCTCGTCCAGGGGATTGAGGTAGGCGGCCATGAGCCAGGCGGCGAGCTGGTAGTCGGGCACGCTTCCGTCCGCCGCCGCCTTAGCCAGCGCACGAAGGTCCGCCTCCGAGTGCTTCTGGCCGTCGCGGCGGGCGGCAATGAGGGCTTGGGTGTCCACAGCCCACAGTGTTCCCGAACGTGTCTCCGTAAGTGAAACTCTGCACTTGCGGGGAGCCATTGCCGTTACGCTCCCGCGAACCTGGGAGAGCCTGATCACTGGCGATTCCCACGTTAGACCCTCAGCCGAGAGCCGCCGCTCCTACTTTCGCAATCTTGAGCGCACACGGGCGCTCGGGCTCTGAGAGTTGTCCTCTTTCGAGCCGCCGCATTTGCGCTCCTGAGGAGGGGGATGATGAGCAGGGCTAAGAACAGAATCACTGCAACCAGAGCCCATTCCAGCCCTTTCGCTGCGTAGCGGGTGTTACGCCTTGCAACGTAGGTGACGGCGTAAATGGCGGCAACCACCAGAACCACCAAGGGAGGCAGGGTGAGCTTCTCCATTGCAACTCTACCAAGGGTCCACCTTTCAGGCAGCAGTGGCGGAGCTTGCCGCTGTCTTCAGGTCAAATGCAAGTATGCACAAACCCATCATCGTCACCCTGCTGCCAAGCTGGGAGCGCCTCATTGCGGGCGCTCCTGAGGAACCACCCGCTCCCCAGAGTCAGCGAACGTACTACCGCAACCGAGCGCGCCTCAGGGCGCTCGGGCTCCCTGTAGACACTCCCTACACGGAAGCGCCACAGGCTCAACCCTCCTCGGAAGATGCCGCCATAAAGCCCACTGCCGTCACCCTTCCCGAAAGCTGGGAGCGCCTGATCTCAGGCGCTCCTGAGCCACGTCAGGCACCTGTAAGCAAGCGGACGCAATACCGCAATAAAGCTCATCTCAAGGCGCTGGGGCTCCCTGTAGACACTCCTGCCGACGGAACGCCTACGTGCGTTCAGCCGATGACAGAGAAGATCGACTGCCAATAGGGGGACTCCTCCGTACTGTTCCTGGACAGGACTACTCTACGTCACGCTTCCTGGAGCCCCAGAAGACTCTCCATCACTGTGAACCTGGACCCGAGCGGGTTCCATCGTCTCCTGTTGCCATGCCACCAGTAGATACCACCGATGTTTTCCCT
>JAUJNV010000035.1 GCA_030447945.1 Fimbriimonas sp.
TCCCTGCCAATGAAGGCCCTTGCCGAAATCTCGGCCGGGGCCTTCGTGCTTGGGAAGGCTACGCAGGGAGCGTTGTTTCCACCCGCGCTTTTACCTACGAAGCTTCCCAAAGGAGTTCTCCAAGTGGGGGCGGGGCCAAACTTACGGAACGTTGCCATGCAACTGGAGCCTCTGCTCCAACGACGGCGGCGGCGCACGCAGCCTCTTGGAGTGCGTGAGGCGGCCCGCTCGTTCATGCGGTCTTTTCGATCAGGGGGCTGCCGTACGGCCCTCCCTCTCGCTACGGATCGCGAGGACAGCCGCCATCGCAGGCTGGCCGACTCCACATGGAAGTCCGTCGCGAGTCTACGGCGCGCCGGAGCGTAGATTGCCTTGTGCTCCTCACCAACCTCGGCGCCGCGATAGGCAGTCTCCGCGAGCAGCGAAATCGAGCCCTGCTCAGCGCGCTTGGGATCTTGGTCGCTTCCGCGGCGATCGTGCTCCTCGTTAGTATCGCGAAGGGGGTTCAGGCGGACGTGACCGGGCAAGTGGACGAACTTGGCGTCAACGTCCTCGTGGTGCTCCCGGGCCGCATCGAAGAAAGCTCGATGTTTAGCCCGAACCTGATGGGAGTGAGCTACCTGCAAGACGGGGACATCGAGCGGGTTAAGCGGGTGCCGGGAGTGAAGACGGCCGCGCCGCTGATGTTCGCGGGGGGTGGAATCTCCCGAGGGAAGAAGGAGAGCATCTCGACGTTGATCCTTGCGGCCGGTTCGGAGTGGTTCAAGGTCCGCCCCGTGAGGGTGGCCGAGGGCCGTACCTTTCTCGCGAGCGAAGCGCGGGAGCCGGTCGCCGTGATCGGAGCCGTCGCCAAGCGCAGCCTCTTCGGGAAAGGCAGCGCGGTCGGCAAGAGCGTCGAGATCAACGGCCGAAAGTACACCGTCGTCGGCGTCACGGAGGACAAGTCGAGTGAGAACAGCCTGTTCTCCGCCGGAAGCTTCGAAAACGTCGCCTACATCCCCTACAACCAAGCCAAGAGCGTGATTCCGAACCCGCAGCTCCACCGCATCATGGTCCAGACGGCCACGGACGTCGAGCCTAAGAGCCTGGTACGGGCGGTGGCCGATGCGCTCGGCGAGCGGATGACCCGGCAGCAATACTCGGTGCTGACGCAAGAGGACCTGCTGAAGCTCGTCTTCCGCATCATGGGCATCCTCACCTGGCTCCTGACCGGCCTCACTTCCATCGCGCTCTTTGTCGGGGGAGTCGGCATCATGGCGGTGATGCTGATGTCGGTCAACGAGCGGGCGAAGGAGATCGGCGTCCGAAAGACGGTCGGAGCCCGTCGCAGCGACATCTTCGCGCAATTCCTGTTCGAGGCGGTGATCCTCTCGATCCTCGGCGGTGCCGTCGGACTCGTATTCAGCTACGGGGTCTGCCTCGCCCTCTACTACTTCACCCCCATCAAGCCCATGATCACGCCCGCCATCGTGGCGCTTGCCTTGGGTGTGTGTACGGGAGTCGGCGCCGTCTTCGGCCTCATCCCCGCCATGAACGCTGCGCGGAAGGACCCGGTAGCGGCGCTGCGGACCGAGTAGTTCCGCCTAGTAGACGACGTGCGGCGGGTTGGCGGTTTCTTCGGTGCAGGTCGGCACCGCGCCGACCGGGTTCAGAGTATAGGTGCCGCCGCTCGGGCACTCCGGCGTCCGTCCTCGAAGGTACGGGGAAGAGAGCTGCTCCATCGTGACCTCGTCCCCCGGCGCGAGCCGGTTCTCCATCGCGTACTGTTCCTTGCTCTGATCCAAAGTGCGCAAGTTGGAAACGCAGGTACGTTGCCGCGACTTCTGGCGTGAGTTGACGAAGCCGGGAATGGCGATGCCGAGGAGCACGGTGAGAAGAAACACCACGATCATCAGCTCGACTAAGCTGAACCCGCGCTGGCGGCGGCTTGGAATCTTGGCGTCTGCTAATCTCTTGTCTCGTCCGATGGCTGCCCCCCGAGAATTGCTACGCACTCCCGTCTCCTTTACATTCGGCACGTGCCGCGGCAAGCCTCAGGACCAACTGCAAAAATACGGGCATAGCTCTAGCCGCGCCGCTTCCGGGTGAAACTGCCGTCGGCGGTGAACGACAGATGGTCCCCGACTTCGGCGACGCAAAGTGACGAGCGCAGCGCTCGCGTTCACGGAGGGCGGCCGGTGCATCGGCCGCCCTCCTTGGCGTCATCCCCTGCTCCCACGGAGTCCGCCCGAATTGGCACAACTGTCGGATTGCCGCAACCGTTGGGGCGACTCCTCGCGCGTCTGGCACGTGCACCAAGTCGCGTGTGACCTCCGCGGCCGCTAAGCTTCTTCCACGAGCCGCTTCGCGAAGTCCCCGGCGGGCATCGCCCCAAGATCGCCTCCCTCACGACTTCTCACCCCAACCGTTCCCGCCTCGATGTCCCGGTCCCCGAGGATCGCCATGTACGGCACCTTGTGGAGCTGGGCCTCGCGGATCTTCTTCCCTAGTGTCTCGCGGCGCTCGTCCACGTGCACCCGCAGCCCATGATCGTCCCGCAGAGAATGGGCAAACGCGACCGCCGCCGCGTTGTGACGGTCGGAGATGGGCAGCACTTCCACCTGCACGGGCGCGAGCCAGAGCGGGAACGCCCCCGCGTACTGCTCGGTGAGCAGGCCGATCATCCTCTCCAGCGAGCCGAACGGAGCGCGATGGATCATGATCGGACGGTGAGGCTTCGAGTCCTCGCCGGTGTACTCCAGCTCGAACCGCTCCGGCAGGTTGTAGTCCACCTGGACGGTCCCCATCTGCCAGTCCCGCCCGAGCGCGTCCTTGATGATGAGGTCGAGTTTCGGGCCATAGAACGCCGCGTCTCCGGGCGACACCTCGTACTCCATCCCCATCTTCTGGCACGCCTCTTCGATGGCCTGAGTCGCGGCGGCCCAGTTGTCGTCGTGCCCCACGTACTTGTCCGAGCGTGGGTCCTTCGTGCCCAGGCGCGCTCGGTACTCCGTCAGGCCGAGCTTCTTCAGCACCACCTGCATCAGGTCCACAACCCCGATAAACTCGTCCAGAAGCTGGTCCGGGCGGACGAAGAGGTGCGCGTCGTCTTGCGTGAACCCCCGAGCCCGCAGAATGCCCGCCACTTCCCCGCTCTGCTCATAGCGGTGGACCGTCCCGAACTCCGCGTAGCGGACAGGCAGATCGCGGTACGAGCGCATCTGCGAGGCATAGATCTCGATGTGGAAGGGGCAGTTCATGGGCTTGAGGATGTAGGTCTCCTTCTCCTCGTCCTCCATGAACGGGAACATCTTTTCGCGGAAGGTCAGGATGTGTCCCGACTTCTCGTACAGCTTGATGTTCGCGATATGGGGCGTAACGACGGGCTCGTAACCCCGCCGCAGCTGCTCCTTCTTGAGAAACTCCGTCATCGTGTCGCGTAGCTGCGCGCCCTTCGGCAGCCACAGCGGCAGCCCCGTGCCCACGCGCGGCGAAAACATAAAGAGGCCCAGCTCCTTGCCCAGCACGCGATGGTCCCGCTTCTTCGCCTCCTCAAGGTTGTGGAGGTGCGCGTCCAGCTCCTCCTGCGTCTCGAACGCGGTGCCGTAGATCCGCGTGAGCTGCTTGTTTTTCACGTCGCCACGCCAGTAGGCGCCCGCGATGCTCATCAGGCGGAAGTGCCGGATCTCTTTGGTGCTCTCGACGTGCGGGCCGCGGCACAGGTCGATGAACCGGTGGAAGGTCCCGGCCCGGTCCGTTCTCTGCTGGTCGTAGAACGTCACCCGGTCGTTCTCGGGCACCGCCTCGAGGAGCTGGAGCTTGTACTCCGCGACCTCCGGTCCTTGCCCCAGGGTCGTCTCCTCCAGGATCTTCGTGCGCGCGTCCTCGCGGTCCGCCGCCTCGATGCAGACGATGCGCTGGTCGAGCTTGGCCAGCTCCTTCATGCGCTGCTCAATCTTCGGCAGATCGTCTTCGCGGATGGGTGCCGGGGCTTCGACGTCGTAGTAGAACCCGTTTTCGATCGGAGGTCCGATCGCGAGCTTGACGCCCGGGTAGAGCTCGGTCAGCGCTTGCGCCAAGAGGTGCGCGGCGGAGTGTCGGAGGCGGTAAAGATGTGACTCTTCGTAACGTTGGGCGGCCATTCGTTTCTCCTTCCCATACCAAGGGATCTTTTTTTGTCCGGTGCCCGAAGGCGCCGAAGAGGAGAGTATAGCGCGCCTCAGCGTACAGCCTTGAACGAATCCCCCCCGAACCGGAGTCGGAAGGAGGGTGAAGCCCATTGCTTTCGCCCTCTGCGCGCTGGCCGCCATCGGTGCGGCCCAAACGCCCCAGGACGACCGCTCGCGAGAACGCATTCGAAGCGCCTACGAGGACATCCGCACCCGCGGTGATTTCTCCCTCACCCTCTGGGGAACGGACCGCGGGCCGGGGCGAACCGACAACCTGCGCTGCTATCTGTATTGGCGCCAGCCGGAGGAGAGCGCGCCGAAGCTGGAGATCCTCTCGTACCGCAACGACGTCCTCACCCAAAGGATCGTCGGCGACGGTACGACCTTCTGGTCGCACGACCTCTTGCGGAACCAATACTCCGCCTTTTCCTACACCCGCTCCGCCAACGATCCGATGCGGAAGCTGCTGGACTTGGCCGGATCGACGGTTCGGGGACCGGAAGCCCACGGCGTCCGGGTCCTCCGCGAAATCGTCGGGGGTCTTCCGACCCAATGGCGTGCACTTCCCGTGCAGCCGTCGGAAGACGCGCAGGGGGACATCACCTATCAGTTGGGCGACCCTGTGCGACGCTGGACGTTCTTCGACCTCGAGCCCCTGGACTTCGGCGGCTCCCGACTGACTTCGGTGAAGTTCTACGAGGCGACACCGGTCGGCAACCGGAAGCGTGAGCTCAACCTGACTCTCATGTCGGGCACGCTCGAGCCCGACCATCCCTTCACCTTCAAGGCGCCGCCGGGCGCGCGCTCCGTTCGCGGCTAGCCTTCGCAGCGGCTTCTCGGAACGCGTCCCCAGCCTCTTCGGTCGGTGCCCCTCCCATCAGAAGGGGCGCCTCCGCCGCCACGAGAGCAAACGCCCGCTCGGGACGATCCGGCCCGATGAGCGACCTCCACTTGCCGTACGGATCCTCCGCCAGAACGACAGACTCGTGGAGGCTGGGCGCGAGACTCGATCGTACGGAGCGCGCCGCCGATGAGGGGAGGAAGAGCGCGATAGCGTCCACGCCCGTCTGCGCATCGGTCAAGAGCCGTCGCCACACGCTCATCTCGCCGAGTCCCCGGAGATCGAAGGCTCCCAGCAACAGACAAGGAGGCTCTAGCTGCCAGCGCTGCCCATCGAGCCTTCGCCCTTGCAGCTCCGGCGGGCCGGCCCCCGCCAGAACCCGAGTCTTATAGCCCTCCCGCCAGAGCACGGCTAGCTTATCCCAGGGCCTTTTCGACGGCGGCACGGATGGCTTGAGGGTCGCTGCCCACAATGGTCTCGAGAATGGCGCCGTTTCGGCCCACGACCACCGCCGTGGGGATTGCCGTAACCCGGAAGGCTTTGTTCGCGTAGCCGAAGGTGTCCAGGTAAAGCGGGTACGTCGTGTTTCGAGCCCTCGCGAACGGGATGACCTGATCCCGGCTCTCCTGGGTGATCGCCATCACTTCGAGTCCGCGCTCCTGATACTTCTCGTGCAGAGCTTGGACCTCCGGCATCACCTCGCGACAGGGGCCGCACCACGTGGCCCAGAAGTCCAACAACACGACCTTCCCCTTAAAGTCGCTGAGGTTTACGGTCTCGCCCTTGGTCGCGAAGGGGTTCACCTTGAAGTCGGGCGCGGCACCCCCGACGGTGCCCTCGGGAGCCCCACAGCCCAGCATCGCCAGAAAGAGCGCGAGGGGGAACGCGCGCCGAAAAAGGGTTATGCTGCGGAACACCCTCTTAATGACGCCTCCTCGTAAGCTCCTGCAGCGAACGAAACTCGTCGTGCGGCGGCAGCTCCTGCTGCGACAGCTCCTCCCCTTGCCACTCGATTCGATGCGCCACCGCTCCGGGCAGCGATGCGAGCACACGGTACGCGTCTCCTCGCACCTGAAGGGCGCATCCGTCGTCGATCCCGACTCCGACGAGCGGCACGTCCCGCATCATGGCCCGAAACTCGTCTAGCCGGAAAGGTTCCCGGCTGGTGTGGGGACTCAGGGCCAGGTTCAGCAGACCGAGACCCTCCAAACGCGCCGTGTTGACGCCCTCGATCCCCTCGTACTGGGGCCAGTCGCTGTTGGCCAGCTCCGCCCAGCAGATCGCTCCCGCGCTCGTGCCGCCAAGCGGCTTTCCCTCGGCGGCCGCCGCCCGCATCGCCCGCTCGACGCCCGTCTCTCGCCATCGAGCAAGCATCTTCTTCGTATTCCCTCCGCCTACGTACACCAAGTCCGCTCGCCGGATCCTCTCCACGGCCGACGGGACTTCCGAGTCCGTCCACAGCCTCAGCACGTCCACCTTCGCATCCCAGTCGGCGGTAGACCTCGCTAAAGGCCGCGGCGTATTCTTCATCGTCGTCGCTGGCCGTGGGCACGAAGAGAGAGCCCGCGGCCCCTCCTTGCCGGCCAGCCGCACGATCTCGCGGTCGATGGGTTCCGTTTCCCCCGCGAGGAGGTTCCCGCCCCCGATCGCCACGATGTTCGGCACCGCCTATTGTAGTGGAAAGAGGCTGCGCTTGCTGCCGAACATCCGCGAAACGTCGTCTAATCACCTACGGCCCGCCACCGCGGGCGTCCCCATGTCCACTTCCGCTGTCGAGCGCCCGGCGAGCAGGAGCACGGCCCCGAAAGCTCCGCGCACGCCGTCTGGCGGCTTGCGTGGCCTGCCGTCGCGCTGAACTCCCTGCAGGTCGTGAACACTCTCCTGGACCGCGGATTCATCGGCCACCTGGAGCCCGCCGCGCTCACCGCGCACGGTGGCTCGATCAACGTCGTCTTCCTGTGCTTCTCATTGGCGATGGCCCTGGCGACCGGGGCCACCGCCCTCGTCAGCCGAGCCTTCGGCGCGGAAGAGCGGGCCGAGTACCGCATGGCCAGCCGGCAAGCGCTCGGCCTCGCGGTGATGGCGGGCTTCATCGTCGCGGTCGCGGCGTTCGTCGTCGGTCCCCTCGCCGCAAGGTGGATACTTCCTCCCGACGACAAGGAGGCGATCGTGCTGATGGGCCGGTTCCTCCAGTGGTTCGCGGCTGGCCTGCCCGCGTTGTTCGTGATCCAAACGCTGGCGGTTGCCTGCGAGGGGTGGGCGACACGAAGAGCCCCATGGTCATTTCGGGGCTGCAGATCTTTCTGCACATGGCGCTGAACTACGTGTTAATCTTCGGCCTGAAGATGGGCCTCGTGGGTGCGGCGGCGGCGCTGACGGCCAGTGCTTGGGCCGCCGCTGCCGGGTACGTCCTCTACGTCGGGAACACGCCGATCGGTCCGCAGTGGCGCATCCGCCCGCCGAGGCTCGACTGGGCGACACGCATCCTCCGGGTGGCCGCGCCGGCCGCCGGAATGGCGGTCATGCGGGTCTTCTCGCTCATCGTGTTCATGCTCGCCCTGAAGCTGCTCCCGAACGGATCGGCGGCGATAGGAGGCGCGAGCGTAGCCTTCGGTATCGAGAGCATCATGTTCATGCCGTCGTTTGGGTTGTCGAACGCCGCAGGAGCGCTCGTGGGCCAAAGCCTCGGCGCCCAGAACCCCGATCGCGCCGAACGCCTAGGTTGGACGGCCGCCCACCACGCCGCGCTCGTCACTCTGGCTCTGGTGGTCCCCATCTACATGGCGGCGCCGTGGATCGCGAACTTCCTGGTGGCAGGCAAACCCGCCATCGCTCACGAAGCCACGCTGCTGCTCAGGTACCTATGCGTGACGGAGGTCTTTTTCGCCTATGCGATGGTGACGATGGGCTCGATGCAGGGCGCCGGCGAAACGGTTCGCCCGTTCTGGATCACGGTCGTGTCCCTGTGGGGCCTGCGAGTGCCTTTAGCCTTCGTCCTGGCGCTGCCGTCGGGACAGTCTCTCTTCGGAAGCCTCGTACTCCCCTTCGGCCTTGGCCTTGGCAGCTCCGGGGCGTGGCTCAGCATGGCGATCACCCAAGGCATTCAGGGCGTCCTGTCCGTGATGGCCTTCAAACAGGGGCAGTGGAAGCTGAAGACCGTTTAAGAGGGATTCGGAGGTTCTTCACAGGCTGGCTGCCTTGACTTCGTCTTCGAAGGGTACGCGCTTCGCGCGTACCCTTCGGCCGGGGAGTCAACATGGCCTACCGGCCTCTTTTCACCCGCTGCCCAGAATGGCTTCCGCAACCAGCATCGCCCGTCGCGACTCCCGCACGTCGTGGGCGCGGATGATCCGCGCTCCCTTCGCCTGGGCCAGCACCTGGACGGCAAGGGTCCCCTCTAGCCGCTGGTCCGCCGGCAGCGGACTCCCCTCCCCGCCCATGACCCGCCCGAGGAACGCCTTCCGGCTCACGCCGACCAGCACGGGGTACCCCTCCGCCACGAGATCCTCTAGCCGCCGCAGCAGCTCCAGGTTATGCGCCGCCGTCTTCCCTCCGATGCCGGGGTCTAGCCAGATCCTCTCGCGGAGAATGCCCGCTCCCTCGGCGTAGATCGCGCGCTCCCGCAGGAACGTCCGGACCTCGCCCACAACGTCATCGTAGAGAGGCTCTACCTGCATGGTCCTCGGCGTCCCCTTCATATGCATGAGGCACACGGCACAGCCCGCCGCGGCGCACCTCTGCCACCTCCCCATTTCGCGCGATCTCCCAGCGCCGTGACGTCGTTGACGACCGAGGTCCCTCATCCTCCTTCCCCCGTCTCCCTAAAGGAGCCGCCAGCGCCTCGCGCGCTGAAGACACTCACCGCCTCTGCCTTCGATCCGGTCGCGTTCTATCCACTGGTATGCGGGTGGAGCACGTCGCCCACTGCCGCAACTGCCACCACCCCTCCACCTGTTTCACGCGAAAGCGATGGCCTGCCACCACGGGCACCACCCTGACGAGTCGCTCCTCCAACGGCACCGGATCCATCTTCGCGATCCCGGCCGGGAGGAGTACCTCCCCGAACCCCCACGTCCACTGGATCCAGAACGACGATCCGCCCCTTCGTCCCTCATCCTCCTTCGCCCATCGGTGGACCCGGACGAGGAAGTGACGGCCGTCATGTTAAAGGAGTCGGGTTCGTTACGTTCAGAATGCCCGATCAGCGCCGGGCGGCGCCGCTCATCCAGTGCCACTGAGGCCGTCTTCTAGCTCGCTTCCGCCAGCTCGAACCGCTCGTGCAGCAGCCGCACCGCCCGATCCGTCTCCGCCTCGGGGATGAGGAGGCTGAGGGAGAAGTCGCTGTCGCTCGTCTGGAGCACGGTCACCTGTCCCTCCGCCAGCGCGGACAGCACCCCCAGGAAGACGCCGGGCTGGCCCATGTACTCGTGCCCGACGAGCGAGACCATTGTGCAACCCTCGGTCAGCTCGGCCCGCACCCGCCGTACGTCGCCGAGCGCCCCGAGGAGTGCCGCCTGCGTCTCCACCTCGCGCGACGGCCGCGCGCCGATCTGGAAGACGTAGACACGCGGACCCACCGGCACCACGAGGCCGTCGAGCACGTCCTCGACGGTGGCGTACTGCGGGCGCGGCACGGCGAAGCCGACGCTGCCGGGGTCGAGATTGAGCATAAACAGGTTGATGCCGTAGCGCGCCATCGTCTCGTAGAGGCGCGCCTCCAAGACCCGCCCGTCATCCTCCGTGGCGACGGAGAGATCGAACTGGAGGTACACGAGCTTGCCGGTGTGGGTCACCCCCGTCACCCGCCGCCCCGGAAACGCCTCACGGGGGACGATCTCCGTGCCCGGATCCTCGCTGAAGGTGTTTTTCACCCACAGCGGAATGCCGTATCCCATCGCGATCTCCGCCGCGCGCGGGTGAACCACCTTCGCACCCAGGTGGGCGATCTCGGCGACCTCGTCGTAGGTGACCTTCCGCAGCGTCGGCGCGCCGGGAACGGCGTCCGGGTCGGCGGTCTTGACGCCGTCGACGTCCGTGTAGATCTCGACCGCCTCCGCCCGCATCGCCGCCCCGAGCGCGGAGGCAGTGGTGTCCGAGCCGCCCCGGCCCAAGGTCGTCAGCTCGCCCCCCGGCGCCCCGTCGTCGCCAACGTAGACCCCTTGGAAGCCGCACACAACCGGGATGAAGCCCTGCTCCATGCTCCGCAAGATGCTCACCGGGTTGATCCCGACGATGCGCGCGTTGCCGTACACCCCGTCCGTGCGAATCCCCGCCTGCCCACCTCGAAAAGCCTGCGCCGGATGGCCCAGCGTCTTCAAGGTTTGCGCGAAGATGACGGCCGACATGATCTCGCCGCACGCGATGAGCAGGTCCAGCTCGCGCGGGTCCGGCTCCACGCTCGGGTCGATATCGCGCAGGACGCCGATCAACGTATCCGTCGCGTAAGGCGCCCCCTTGCGCCCAATGGCGCTCACCACGACGGCCGGCCGAAACCCCTGCTCCTTCGCCGACACGACGCGCTGCGCCGACGCCACCCGCGCCTCGGGCGTGGCGACGCTCGTGCCGCCGAACTTCATCACCTTGATTTTCATAAGCTTCCGTGCCCGCTTCCCATTCTGGCTTCACGCTCACCAAGACGATGCTTCCGGATCGCTCCAGGGGAAGTAGGAGAGGGCCACGAGCAAGGGCAGGACCCTCTCGGCTCGGTCGGTGTCTTCTAGCAGAACCAGGCGATCGCCGCCCTTCGCGATGTCCGCGTCGCGCCAAACCTCGCTTACCCGGAGGATACGCGGCCCGTCCTCCCACACGAGCACTTGGCCGATGCCGGACATTCGGCAGAAGATACGCTGGCCGCCGCCCATCCAAAGGTGCGGGCCTGCCCCATGTCGGCCCGGGTTGATCTGCCATGGGATGGCCGACGGCCAGTGGGGCGGGTCAATTCGGCAGCCATGCCCCTCGCGCGTAACGGCCCACACATCGTCTCGGTACCGGAGCTGCCGATGATGGGGCCGCGAAAACTCCTCCAAAACCAGGGGCTGTCCGTTTAGCTTCGACCAGAACGAGTGCCGAACGCCGCGGGGCTTCCCGAAGGCCCGTACCCATAGAACCTCTTTCTCCACGGCCTCTAGGCCGTCTCCAATGCCGCCCGCAGGTGCTCGGCGACTCGCTCCGCTTGCTCCGAGGGAATCACGAGCAGCATCCGGTCGTGCATGTCGCCCAGGGGGTCGACCGAGGCTCCGGCCGCGATGGTCGCCTGCACGATGCGCGCGATCAGGCCCTCCTCGTCCCGCATGCCGACGGCGTGGACGATGACCGTCGCCCGCTCCCCCGCAATATCGAAGCGCGCGCCGCAATCTTCGAGCGCGTGGTGAACATCCTCCGCCCGATCCTCGGGGACGAGGAACGAAAGGCCGTTGGGCGTGAGCTTAAGGAAATCCAGACTGACGCCGGCGTCGGTCATCGCGCGCAGCACCCCGAGGCGACTCTGGATGAGTGGTTCGGCCAAGCCGGTGACGTGCACCTGCGCCGAGCCCGGACGGACCTCGACCTGGCTCACGCCGCGCCGCTTCTCAAAGGCCGTCTCGCCGTTCATGCCCCGGAAAGGATCGCCTCCGCCTCCGCCCAAACCTCGTCCGAGACGGTGATCCCACTCGCGGACGCATTGGTCTCGATCTGCTCGGGCGACGTGGCCCCGACGATGACGCTGGAGACGTTTCGCTGGCGCAGGCACCAAGCGAGCGCGAACGTCGCGAGCCCATGCCCCTGCGAGTTCGCGAACCCTTTCAGGCGCTGCACGCGCGTCAGAGTCTCGTCGGTCATCAGCCCCTGCATAAAGTTGTTCGAGCTCTCGTCTGCGCCGCGCGTTCCGGTGGGCGGAGCCTGGCCCGGAAGGTACTTGCCCGTGAGCACGCCTTGCGCGAGGGGCGAGAACACGACCTGGCCCAAGCCGAGGCCCTCCGAGGCCGGGATCACGCTCTCTTCGATGCCGCGCGCCAGCATGTTGTACTGCGGCTGATTACTCGAAGGAAGGCTCGCGCCAATCCTCCGCGCGATATGAGCCGCATCCATGATCTGATGCGCCTTCCACTCGCTGACCCCCCAGTACAGCACCTTCCCCTGTCGCACGAGGTCGTCCACCGCGCGCACGCTCTCCTCGACCGGCGTCTCCGGGTCGTAGCGGTGGAACTGGTAGAGATCCACGTAGTCCGTGCCCAGCCGCTTGAGCGACGCGTGCAGGCTCTCCACGATGTGCTTGCGGCTCAACCCCCGATCGTTCGGCCGGTCGCTCATCGGGAAGTAGCACTTCGTCGCGATGACGAGCTCTTCCCGCTTCATCCCCGCGGTCGCCCGCCCCAACGAGAGCTCCGCCTCCCCCCGGTTGTACACATCCGCCGTATCGAAGAAGTTGATTCCGAGGTCGAATGCCCGCTGAACGATGCGCTCGGTCAGAGTGTCGTCGAGGGTGCGGCCATGGGTCAGCCAGCCGCCTAGGGAGACCTCGCTCACACGGATCCCTTGTTGGCCCAGGCGGCGATAATTCATGGGGTCAGGGTACCCCTCCCCCTCGGCGAGGGCGTCGGACGGTCGCCCCTCTCCCGGTGGACTTCTACAGCCGAAACAGCAGTCCGCCCCGGAACTGCCCCACCAGGGTCAGCTCGCGGGCGGCCACCGCCTCGGCGAGGAGCACCTTCCACCGCTGCTCGAAGCTGTTCATCAGCGACTCTCTTTCGGCCCCGGCGTATGGCCGAGGGGCGGGCGTGAGGCCCGTCGCCGCGACCCACCTCTCTGCGTCCTCGCGAGGGACGCCGGGCGGCCTGGGGTTGAAGTAGACGTGGGTGAAGCCGAGGGCTCTCATCCCTTGGGCGTAGTCCGCCCCATTCTGCATTTCGTCGTACGGGATCAGCGTGCTGTGGCCCGGGTTCGCCCAGACGTACGGAACGTCCAAGAGGAAGCCGAACACCTCGTCATAGAGCGCCAGCTTGGCGGATGGCCCGAGCCCGTTGATCGCTCGGCTCGCGTCGTAGAGCGGAACGCGGGGCATGAGGTACTCCTCGCGGCTCTCTCGGCCAAGCACCACCCGAAGCTGATCTTCGGTAATGTACGACTTCACGATAACCAGCGTAATCGCGGCTTGGAGTGCGGCGACCGCCGCCAAAAGTGGCCCGGTGCGCAGTCGCGCGATGCCTCCGCCCACGAGCAGGCCGAGCGGGAGCGCCAGCGCGACGACGTAACGGCTCTGCTGGCTAAGGAAAAACCACATCGCCAGGCTCAGCAGCGCCACACCGACGACTGCGGCCTCGAACCGCCGCAACCGACCCGACATCGGCCACAGGAGGAGAGCTGCGAGGATCGGCACCCCCACCGCCCCCAGCGGCGTCCCCTGCCCGCTCTGCTGCCCCGGGTTGACGTACCGGCCCGGGCTGTAGGCGAGTCCGAGAATCGCGTGAGGCAGTGCGGACGGCGAGGTACCCACGCCGAACGTCTTCTGTTCCGCCGTGTAGATCTCAGCCCGGCGGGCGTCCCACCCTTCGCCTCCCAGCACCGAGTAGAAGAAGGGGAACACGGGGTTCCCTTTCACGACCTCGTTGCGCACGTACCAGGGACATCCGATCGCGACGGCGAGGAGCCCTACGAGCAGGGCGTCCCGGAGTCCCGCCCCCGCCTGCCGACGCACGATCCCGGCCACCAGGATCACGAACCCGACTGCCGTGATCGTCTGTAGCCCAGTGTACTTGCTCCCCGCCGCGAAGCCCAAACAGATCGCCGCGAGCCATGCGTTCTCGCGCCTCTGCGGGTCCTCAATCAACCGCGCCCCGAAGACGATCCCAAGCCCCGCGTACAGCCCGTGCGCGACGTCGACGTAGGCGGTGCCCGACTCCCACAGGACGACGGGGACCGTCGCGACCGCCAGCGCCGCCCACCAGCCTGCGGCGTCGCCGTACCGGTCCTTGGCGAGCCCGTAGGCGGCCTGCAGACCAAAAATCAGGTACCCCACCGAGAACGCCTTGGCCCCCGCTTCCCCGCCCCACGTCAGGCCCCAGATGTAGAGGTTATCGACGGCGAACGGAAAGTGGCTGTGATGGATAAAGGGGATGGTGCGGATCGTGCCTTCGGCCAACCAGATCTTTGGCACCGCCAAGTGGTAGGCGAGCGTGTCCCAGTCCTGCATCGTGCTCGGCGCGAGCGCGCCCACGAGGGCGAACAGAATGCAGAGCCCCAGCACCAGCGGGAAAAGCATCCAAAGCCCTTCCGGACGCGCCACCGCCGATTTCCGCCCCACCCAGTCCCGCGCGAGGACGAGCAACCCGGCCGCCGCCAGCGCCACGATAGGCCAAAGCCCCCACCGCAGCCCTCCCGGGGTGAGACCGACAAAGAAGGTGAGCGTCCCCAGCGCGCCGAGACCCACCAGGCCCCCCACCCCCAGCCGCCCGGAACCCGACAGCCACCGCCCCACGAGCACTTCCCCAACGCCCACCGCGCCCAGGCAGAACAGGAGCGTAAGAAGAGCGCCGAGCATGGGGGAGGATAGCAGGCGTTAGGGCGTTGGGCGTTGGGGCAGAGAGGTGTTCAGGTATTCGGGAGTTCCGGTGGTAGGGTAAAGGACGAGCTATCCCAACGCCCATAATCCCCCGATGTCCCGCTACTGGCGCGTGTACCGCACGTTCTTCACCAGCTCGCTGATACGCGAGATGGAGTTCCGGGCGAACTTCTTTTCGGCCGTGATGCGGAACCTGATGTGGGTGGGTTTCGTGCTCCTCATCCTGCTCGTCGTGTTCCGCAACACGGCCACGATCGCGGGGTGGGGCCGAGGCGACGCGTTCGTGCTGGCGGCTACGGTGTTCCTGATGGGCGGCATTCACTCCGCCCTCTTCGCGTCCCTGGCGGAAATTCCGTCGCAGGTGCGGCTGGGCACGCTCGATTTCGTGGTCACCAAGCCGATCGACACCCAGTTCTGGGTGAGCGCGCGACGGTTCAACGTCGGTGAGATCGGCACCATCGTCGCCGGCGTGGCGATGGTGGTTCAGGGCCTCGCCGAAACCGGCCAGACGCCGGAGCCGCTTCAGTGGCTCGGGTACCTGACGCTAACCGGAGCCGCGGTCGTCGTGTTCTATGCGTTCAACCTACTCCTCATGACGACCGGGATCTGGCTCGTGCGGGTCGACAATCTGTGGGTGCTCAGCGACACCGTATCCCAAGTCGCGCGGTACCCGATCGACATCTACGGCGCCGCCCTTGCCCGGTTCTTCACCTTCCTCGTGCCGCTCGCCTTTTCTCTCCACGATCCCTGCGCGCCAGCTCGTGCGAGGCTTCGATCCGGCCATGGTCGCCCTGGGCGTTGCTTGGGCATCGGGAGGACTCCTCCTGGCTCGCCGCTTCTGGCGATTCGCCCTGCGGCACTACACGAGCGCCAGCAGCTAGAAGCGCCGGCCTGTGCCCGTGCCGATCGGCTGGCCTTGGCGGCCGACGCCGAACGGCGTGTCGAACGGCAGCGCCTTGAGGCGGATCATGAACTGCACCTCGCGGCCCGAGCGGAAACCGAACCCTTGATCGATCACCGTCAGGATCGCCTCCGCACAGTGCAGATCGTAGATGAACGAATATTGCTGGGCTTCGAACCGCTTGAGGAAGCCGTTGTACTGCAGCGCCGCGCTCAGGCGGAGGCGGCCGATCTTCAGGTTATCGATGAGCAGGTTGGCGCTGCTGAGCTGGTGGCGGTAGCCGTCGTAGCGCAATCCCAAGCTGAAGAGGGTCTCCCCGGGTTGCCAGGTGAAGTCCAGGCGCGCGTTGCTCAGCGTCTCCCGACTCGTGTCGTAGGTGCCCAGCCCCCGGAACAGCACGTTCCCGTAGGGTCGGTACTCCGCGCGCAGGCCGACCTGCTGAAAGGGGCTCTCCCCTTCCTGCAGATCCTTGGCGCGGAGGATGTCGTAGCCGGTCTGGGCGGCGATGAGGAAGCTGCGCAGGGGACGGAAGCTGAGGTCCGCGGTGATGAGGTTCGTGCGCCCGGTGCGGTCGATGTAGAGCGGCGAGAAGCCATAGGGACGCAGGTAGTTGTAGCGGAGGTTCGCCGACGTGTCGTGCCCCAGGCGGTAGCTCATGCCCGTGTTCAGGTTGAGCGTGTACTGCGCGGTGTCGTCGCTGTAGTACCCCTGCCGGAACCGCCCGCTGACGTCCGTCACAAACCGCCCGGCACCGAATTCGCGTCGGCCCATCGCCACGTCGAGGTTCGCCCGGCCGACGTGGGGGTCGACGTCCGGCGTCCCGGGCGGCGCCGTGGAGGGTCGACGCTTATTCGGGTCGACGAACTGCCCCAAAGAGGCCTCCATTCGCAGCGGCAGGACGCGTCCAAAGCGGTCGCCGAATAGTCGCCGCGAGTCTGAGGCCAGCGAGAGGACGGGCGTTCGGTCGCTCGTGCTGAAGAAGTCCTGAACGTCCCCCACAGGGATCGCGCGCTGGTATTCCAGGTTCGCCGTCGCCCGTCCCACCTCCTGCGTCCCCCGGAAGCGCACGTCCATCTGCCGCCGAGTGGTCGTGGTGTCCACCGGATCGAACTGCGTCGAGTCCGTGGGATCCGGCAGGAGGGTCTGGGAAGTGCTTTCGTTCGTGTTGTACGTGAGGTCAAGGCTCGTGCGCGTGCGCCGACCGATGCTGCGGTTGTCTTGGAGGCTCAGGGTCTGGTTGGCGCTGCCGAAAGCCTCGCTCTCGCTGCTCTGGCGACTGAGGTTGAGGCGCGTGCTGCCCGATCGCTGGGGGATCTCGAAGGAAGCGCGGGTACCCACAGTCGTGTTGCCCGGAGCGGCCAGATAGTTGTTCCTCTGGAAGTTGTTGTCCAGGGTCAGGATGAAGTAGCGGAAGATCTGGCGGTGGCGGTTGTCCAACGTCAGCGTGTCGGTACGACCGAAGATGCCGTAGCCGCTCAGGGCCCCTTCGACGCCCTTGCTCGCGTACGCGTAGCCCAGGCCGAGCCCCAGGCCGAGCTTGCTCATGTACTCCTCGCGGGTCTCGAGGACGTTGCCTTTTCGCAAGGGGATGCCGTACCGGTACTTCACGTAATACCCCTCGTCCGGACTGCGTCCGACGTCCGGCAGGTAGCGGTACGTCCGGTCGTCCAGGGGGACGGAAAGGAAAGGGAGGCCAAGGATCGTGCGCCCGAAGATCTTCAGGCGGAAGTTGCGGAAGATCGCCCGCTTCCCGTGGCGCACCACGATGTCGTCCCCTTCGACGTGATAGTGGGGATCTTCCCGGTTGCACGTCGTGAATCGCCCGCCGAGCGCCCGCGTCTCTCGCCGGTTGCCGAACGACTCCCGGCCGCCGACGTAGACGCTGTCCTGAACCTGACCTCCCACGGTCTGCGGCGAAAGCTGGGCCTCCGCATTGGTCGCGCGGTACGTCTCGTTGCGGAAGTCGGCGGTGACCCGCTCCCCCGCGATCACTTCGTTCGCGCCGATGATCTTCACATCGCCGATGAGGGTGAACACCCGGGTGTCCATATTCCCCTCCGCCTCTTGGGCGATGATGTGGTACCCCTCGATCTCGAACTCCGCGCCGC